>JAGCTZ010000211.1 GCA_017963165.1 Treponema sp. | reverse complement strand
TTAACACCATCTTTGCAATTCTGAAATCTGGTGAAGAATATAAGCCTGTTTATCCTCCTTCAATCGATGTTTCTAAACTGGCTGACGTTGCTACAAATTCTCAAGCTTAATCTATTGACTTTTTATAGCAGGTCTCCAAAGAAAAGTCCCTGCTGAAGATCGTCGCCGGCTTTTTGCGAAATCATCCCAACTACGCTCGGGCCAATTGAACCGCCCAAATCTCCGGCCATTGCAAGCAGAGCAAACATTGCAGTTCCGCCTGTTGGGATTTTTTTTGAAGAAATGCTCAGGGTTCCCGGCCACATGATGCCAACAGAAAATCCGCACACCACGCAGCCTGTCAGCGCCACAATTGCATTATGAGAAAGTGATGCCATAATATAACAGATGAGACAAAGCACGCCCGAGCCTATCATGAATTTTGTGAGCTCTACCTTATCGCCAAACTTACCATAAAAGACACGGCAGATTCCCATGGTGACTGCGAAAAGACACGGCCCCGCAAGATCGCAGACTGTTTTTGAAAGTCCAAGTCCTGACTCTACAAAGGCCGATGCCCACTGCGCCATGGAAAGTTCCGAGGCGCCAGAGCAAACCATAAGTACAACAGCTACCCAGAAAAGTGGAGACTTAAAGAGCTGCAGGATTGTCATGCCTTTGCCTGTGTCTACAAGTTTTTCAATAGGACAGGTTGCAAAATTATAAATGTTATAAAGCGGGATGAGCGACCAGAAGCAGGCAACATATTTCCAGTTATCAATGCCAAAGGAAGTAAAAAGTACGCTGGAAATTATTGTAACGCCAAGCCAGCCCCAGCAGTAAAAGCTGTGAAGAAGGCTCATTGTTTTTTCTTTGTTTTCAAAAGGACAGGCTTCTACAATCGGTGAGCAAAGAACTTCTATAAGGCCGCTGCCAATTGCGTAAAGCATAACACTTATCATGATGCCTGCAAAAGCAGAAGGCAAAAGATCTGGTAAAAATGCCAGGGCTATGAGTCCGACTGCAGAAAAAATTTCGGAAGTCACAATGCTTACACGGTAACCAATTTTATCTACAAAGCGGGCGCAGAAAATATCTACAACAAGCTGGGTAAAAAAGAAAGTTGTTGGTATAAGAGCAATGAGTCCAAGCGAAATCTGATAATCGTTGTGAAGCTTTAAGAAAATCAGCGGTGCAAAGTTTGCAGCAATTGCCTGTGTGATAAAGCCAAGATAGCAGGCACGTAAAGTTTTTTTGTAGTTTGGTTGTGAAGCTGATTTCATATTTTACCGCCTAAATTAATCCAATCTCTTTGTAGATTTTTTCTATTACAGAACCTTTGTGATTTATATAACTGTCAATATCGTAAGGGTAAAGTTCGGCGGCTTCTTTTTTAATCTGACTGTAGGCTTGTACTGCATCGGGATGAGAGAGAAGATAATCACGAAACAGAATGTGTCGTTTGAGTTCGCTGGAATCTTGTGGGCAAACATAAAGATGATGGTCCATCAGATGTTCTTTGGCGGAATACTTAAAGGCTTCGCGGTCTTGGATTCCGCCGTTACCTTCGTGCTCATAACCTATTGTAGCCAACGCCTGGATTGCATCGTTTAAATCTGTTCTACGAACAACAACATCAATATCAATTATTGGTTTTGCGGCAAGGCCTGGAACCGAGGTGCTTCCAACGTGTTCAATAGAAAGCGCCAGAGAGCCAAGTGCTGCATCGAGTTCCGATTTAATATCTAAAAAAGCCTGCTTCCATTTTTCATCATAGGGCAGGACTACAATGTGTCTTGTTGCCATTTTCTATCTCATCATTATAGCAGTTAGCATTCGCTCTGTCTTTGATTTTGTTCTTCTGTAGGAGCAGAAGTTGTAGCCTTCTTTTTGTGAATGAAGAGTACAGACGTCTGTTGAAAAAATATTTTTTTCCAGGACACCATTTTTTATAAGCGTGATTTTCACAGCCTGCTCCAGATTCAAAAGATATTTTTCCTGATTTTTTTGTGTGAAGATTTTTTCAATATCCTGCTGGTCAAAGCTTTGGCGGAATTCTTCAAACACGTCTTGTCCAACTTCGTAGCAGTTAGTGCAGATGTGCGGGCCAATTGCAACAAGAAGCTTTTGCGAATCGCAGCCAAACACCGCCTGCATTTTTTTAATTGCTACTTCCGAGATTTTTTTGACAGTTCCTTTCCAGCCGCTATGAACCATTGCTATAACTTCTTTTACCGGATCATAAAAATACACTGGAACACAATCTGCTTCCACAGTGCATAAAAGAAGATTCTTTTCATTTGTGATAAGTCCATCGTAGGCGTTCGCCTCATCTATTGGGCGCAGAATACCGTCGCCGCCATTTTGTTTGGTAACAACTTTGACTATATCTGTATGTGTCTGTTTTGATTTAACAATGTCTTCAAGAGAAATACCAAACTGCTGGCTAAGTGCAATAAAGTTTTCATGTGCCAATGCGTCTTCATAATTCCAGGCGGTATCGTTGGCAGTTGTGTAAAGAGCTTTTACTCTCCCCGTTTTATCTAATTCGGGAATGGAAAAAACACGGCCCAGTTTCAAGCTAGAAAATTTTATTTTTGAAAATCTCACAAAATTAATAAGCGCGCGAACGCCTTCATCACACAAAACGGCAATGAAAACTCCGAGCATACCAAGTTTGAAAACAAAAACACAAAGGGCAGCAAGTCCAACAACGCCAATGGTTCCAAGAGTCTGGGTAAACATCATCCACTTTGTATCGCCGTAGCCACGGATTCCGTTGCCAAATATTATGTTGCCAGATTTTCCAAAAAGGTTCACTGCGACAAGGATTATGTAAACTACAGACATTTCGATTACTTCTTTATCTGTCGTAAAAAGACTGAGTGTAAACCGAGGGAAAAGTGAAACAAAAACTAACGCCATGCCACAAACCATAAAAGCCCACTTTATACTTGTCTTTACGATATTGCGATAAAGCGTATTGTCCTTTGCGCCGGTTGCTTCGCCAGTAAGTGTCAAAGTTCCGTTACCGATTGCGCCGATTACAACAACAAAGATTACTTCTACTGTAAAAACCATTGAGTAGATTCCTGCAGCGACCTCGTTGATTGTGTTGAGGATGCGGATTATACAAAGGTTTCCTGCATTCCACAGAAGATCTTCGCAGGCAGTTGGAAGTCCAAGCTTAACTGATTTTATAAACGGTTTGAACTTTGCAGCGAGAATTTGTTTTAACCCCGGGCTTGTGAAAAATTCCTTGCGTTTAGTGATTGTGATGTACAAAAGATAAAGGGCACCAACGTATTCTGCAATTGTTGTTCCAAGCGCGGCACCGGCAATTTCCATTCGAGGGAATCCAAGCTTACCAAAAATCAAAACGTAGTCCAGAAAAATATTTAAGAGCGAACGGATAATTCCGTAAGTTACAAGAGGCTTTGTATAATTTGAAGTCTGAAAAACTACACCGTAAGCTGCGTAAAGTCCTACAATCAAAAATACCGGGGAATATATTCTTGTGTAGGTGATGCAAAGCTTCATTACATTCGGGCTCACTCCCATCATGCGGAAAACAAACGGGCTGCAGATCATCCAGAAAAAGAAAAGCAGAATTGGAAGCACGTTGCTGAATTTTATCATTGAGGCGGCGTATTCCTTTGCCTTGTCCAGGGCTTTTTCGCCTACCGATTGACTAATTAAAATTGAAGCGCCGATTGAAAGCGACATAACGAATGACATTGTTGTCCAGATTGGAGCCGTAACGTTTCCGACCGCGCTCATATAAAGAATGTTCATGCGTCCCAAAAAGATTCGATCAATAAACATCTGAATCTGCGAAATGAGATTGCTGAGCATAATTGGGACAAATATTTTTACGAGTTTATTTTTGTATTCAGTTTTAAAAAGCGGTTTCATTGTTTTATAATAGCAAATCTTTAGGATTTACAAAACTGCTCAAAACGTTTTATAGTGGCGGCCACGGCGGCTTCTATTTTCTTTGTGATTTTGATTTCCGGCTCGTACCAGATATTTTTGATTTGCAGCTGCTTTGTTTTTTTGTCGTAGACTGGTTCTATGCGGCCAATGAGATTTTCGCCGTAAAGAATCGGGAGCACGTAGTAGCCGTATTTGCGCTGGGCAGCAGGCGTATAGATTTCCCACTTGTAGTCAAATTTCCAGATTGCTTTTATGAGGTTGCGGTCCCACATCATATTGTCCAGGGCGGCGATAAACTCGCAGCGGGGGGTGGTGGTGTTGCCCTCCCCGTTTATGATTTTTTCAATTTTCACATCTTTTGACAGACAGTATAAAGTGTGGTTGATTCCTTCGACGTGAACTGGAACAATGAGGCCATCTTTGAGCAGGGAGTCAAAAATCTTATTGCGCGTATCGGACTTAAGGTCGCCAATTCCAAGCCAGGCATCTGACGGACGGTTCCAGAGAAGTCCGAGTGCGCCAATTCTTTCCAGTACGCGCCACTTTTTGTGGTCAAAATCATCGGGGTATGGGTCGGCTGCTTCCAGGATCTTTTTGGGCACACAACGCTCAATCAAATCGTAATATTTTATACCTTTGTTTTTATGATGAATTGCAAGCTCGCCACGAAAGTACATGTGTTCAAGTGCCGCACGGGAAAGCTTTGTTTTAGTCCAGTACCAGTCAACTTTTTCGGACATTTCAAGATCGGCAGAACATACGGCGCCGCGTTCTTTTATGATGGCTTTTATTTTGTCGCAGGCCTCCTGAATTTCATCATAGCTGCGTTCGTGTTCAAGGTGCCAGTCCCTGTCGCGCTTAAAGTTAGGCCAGTTTTCAACAGGAATGATGGAAAGATTTTTGTCCCAGTTGTCCAGGAGTTTTCGGTCTTCGTGCAAAAGTTCATAAAGCATGTTTTTGGTGAAGTCTGCAACTCTGGACTGGAACACAAGCTCCGCATTTCTTCCGCAGACATCAATCGGGTCAAACTGAATGCAACCGGCTTGACGTACAAAGTCGAGGACGCCTTTCTTGCCGGAAAATCTGTGTTCGCCCAGCAGGCCCTGTTTGTAGAGAATAAAACGTTTGGCTTGTGATAAGGTAAGGTTCAGCTCTTTCATATTATTTCACTACAATTTATACTGCATAAAGTTTCCGTTGTGAACAAAGCCGTATGCGGTGTAGAGCTTTACTCCCATATCCGAAGCGGTAATCTGGACTGCGCCACAACCATAAGCGCGGGCCTCTTCTACTACGCGGTGAAGTAATTCTTTTGCTATACCTCTGCGGCGGTAGTTTGGATTTGTGAACATGCTGGAAAGGAGACCGATTTTTCCGGACGGGCAGCTAAAGTAAGGTGGCTTTTCCACAAACGACATACCGCTTGTGCCGATTATTTTTTCACCGTCCAGTGCCAGCCAGGAAACAAAAGTTCCGTCGGCAAGGTGGCGGTGGTAGTAATCTTTAAGTGCGGGAACGAGGTCAAAATCTTCTTTAGCACCTTCTTCTCGCAACTGGGTGATTCGCATTTGGATGAAGGTGTCGAGGTCGTTCTCTGTTAGTTTTCTGTAAGTAATTTCATTGTCTGCCATTTATTCTGTTACCCTCCTGCATAGTTCATTCCAGACAGAAACATTTTTATTGGTGCTCAAACTGTAGGTTGCTTTGGCTTTTCCTTTCTGGATGCAGGTGATTTTATAATCAAGGCCAAAGGCAAATTTCAGGTAATAAAAAGTAACTGTTTCGGCAAAATCATCCATAAAGTTTTTGGCACCATACAGAGTGCTGAACGGAGTTGTTGAAAGATATTCAACAAGCGACTTTGCCTTTGAAAAAGAAATCTGTTTTCCAAAATAATAATAACTGAATTGCGGGAGCAGCTTGTTATCATATTTTTTTACAGGCTGATCAATGTACTGCCAGTATTGATAATAGACATTATTCGTTTTTGGAATACCGTCGAAAGACTCAAGGTACGGCGTAATTTTATTGACATAATCATAAACATGCGCAGATTCATGAATCAGAACATGAAGGAAAGCGGGCCACTTTTTACTGCATTCAACTTTGATTTTGTTGTTGTCATCGGTCTTTTTAAAAATGGAGTTATCGCGAAGTTCAAGCCAGTCGTCCAAAACATAATAAAAAGTGTCAATGTTAAAATATACAACGCAATATGTATTCTGATTTTCATCATAAATAAAATCTGTGAGTCCGCCGTACCACATGCCTTCTACAAAATAAACGGCATAAACACGGTCCAAAAAACAGTCCTGAAATGTTTGTGGAAGATAAGAAAAATATACTGTAAAAAAATCTTTTTCCTGGGCCGTTAATTCATGATTTTTGTATTCGTAATAATTGTCATAATCTGACAGGAATTGTTTTGCATTTCCTTCAAATGGACGAACTTTTTCAAGAAGATTATGAGAAAAGCTTCCTCCGAAAAATGATGTTTTTTTATATGGAAGCGTCTTTACTTCATCAATCGTATACGCAAAAAGCAGAGAACTAAATAACAATAAAACAAAGACAAAAAAAGATTTTTTCATATTTAAATAATAATACAATCGCTAAAAAAGTTCATCCAACAGAATATAATATCTGATTTTTTCATTATTCGGCTCAATTCCCAATTCTTCTAAAAGAAGATTGGGATTAACATCCGGGTAGATTTTTCTGCCAAAGGTGCCGTCGACATTATGTTTGAGACTGCGATAACAAAGAGCTATGTCACGCCATTTGTCGCCAACTCCGGCGGCTCCCAAATCAATAAAGCCGCTGATTTTGTTGGCATCGATAAGAATATTTGGCAGACAGAAATCTCCGTGGGAAAGAACAGGCTCATATTCCGGCTTATGTATCTGGAGCCAGGCAAGCAGGGCCTCGGGATTTTCAAAACCGTTCTCGCCAAAAGTATCCGGTTCTGCGTCTTCCAAATCTACAAGATTATTTTCTACACGATACTTTGCTTCTGCGAGTTCATTTTCGATTGTACGTTCGCGCGGGCAGCCGGTAACATCTACGCTCCAAAGCATTTTAAAAGCCTGGGCAAGAAGTTTGCATAACTGGCGGGGATGCTCCAGAAAATATTCATCACAGGACATTTTTCCAGACATACGGCTCATCAAAAGATACTGAAAATTGTCATCGGCTTCGTAACAAATAACCTTAGGAACAGGGAGCTTTCCTTCGAGCCAGCGCATAACCTGAACCGTCACTTCATTTTTCTGACGGAATTGTTTGTCGCGGGCTTTAACAATTTTCAAAACAAAATCATCAAAAACATATACACCGGAACCCGACTTACCCATGGAATCTGTTTCGTAGGGCTTGCCGGAAATCAGGGATTGAATCGAGGAAGGAAGATTTTGCAGGACTAAAGATTCTGATTTCATTATTTAGGTGGCTCTAAGTATACAAACTCGTATTCCAAAGGATTTACATAACCTAAGCGCTGGGCAAGGCGGTCGGATTCTACGTTGGCTTTGTCGCAGGCCCAGATTGGTTTTATTCCCTTTTTTTCAAGCTCCTGGATTGTCCTTAGGCAGAGTGCATAGGCAAAGCCACGGTTACGGTATTCTTCAAAGGTGTAAATGCCCATTTCTGCATATCCGCCTGATATAAAGGCGCCTTCACTTTCGCTGCAAACCTTATCATTTTCTACAGCAAAATAACCCCAGGCTTTTTTAAGGAATTCTTCTTTTGAACCGTAATTCATTATGTGCCATTCCTTATAATCTTCCGGAAGCTTGTCGTATAATTCACTTGAGAATGGAAAAATATCTACCTTGCAAGGCTCTTTCTCTTCTTTTTTTCTTTCTATGTACTCAAGACGTGTAAATGGTTTTGAAATACCTTTAAGAGGATAGTTTCCTTTTCGCTCCGGAACCCAGATTACCTGCATCCAGGTTGTTTTTACAAGTTCACCTAAAACTTCTTCAATCCAAGGGAGGTCGGCATCGTCAGTAACATAAGTCCAGCTCATCTCGAGCCTGCAGATTGCTTTTGTCGGGGCGTTTACATCATCAACATAAGCTTTGCCCGGCATTTTTCCTTCAAAATAACAGCTGAGTGCAGAACAGTTTGGCTGATGTTTTTTGTAAAGCGGTTTGATTAAATCTTTTTTTTCTTCGGGTAATTGGGTGAACATGGGACCTCCTGTAATGGTATTTTTTACCAGAGAATATTAAGTCTATAGGAAACAGCACATTCGCTTTGCAGACGTTTTACCCTATAACCTTTTCCTTCAAAGTATTTTATTACTTCATCAATATAGTATTTTTTGTCGTAGGTATAATGATTATAAGAATTTTCACCAAGATGTTTTTTTACTTCGATACCTCTGCAAATCTGTTCAATCTGATCTTTAGTTTCCTGAAGGGCCTTATCAAACTGTTTTTCGTGAATTGTATTGGTTCTTTTTTCCTGTATGCTGTTCATTAATAATTCCAATTGATTTGTAATGATTTATTTCACTTTGAGAGCTTCAAGTTAAGATAATTCATTATAACATATTTTGGAGAAAACACAAAAAATATAATTCCAGCAATTTGTTATTGCCTTTTTTTGTCTGCTGGCACAGTTTGTCTTTAATACGATTCATTGCTTCTACGTGCATTATCCAGTGGCGGGAAAATGGCATTTGAATTAAGCCTTTGATATTTTTTCCGCACCAGAAATCGATGAGCCATGCTGAGCTTTCATCAGGACTTACGCAATTGGTGGCGACAAGTCGTGCTTTATCTTCGTCGGTGAAGTTCTTTTTTAAGTCTGCAAATGTGAGATTTTTTAAAAGTTCATTTGTTGAATCCATCACGGCTTTGCAATAATCATAGGAGGCTTTGATATCAAGCTGCTTTGAAAAATCAATCATCTTATCTGCGGAAAGTTCGTTTCCTGTTGTGATGATTTTTGCCTTTGTTTTTTCAAGCCAGCCATCTGTAAAAAGAATCTGTTCATCCTTCAAAATCAAGGAGTGCGCAACAATATCTTCAATGCGGAATGTATGCCAGAGCGACCAGGCAAGAGTTGTATGATGACTTCCTTC
>JAGCTZ010000210.1 GCA_017963165.1 Treponema sp. | reverse complement strand
GCTTCCAGATATAAAGCCGTTTCAATACACAAAGTGGGCTGTACTTGCCGCTCCGACATTCATTCTGTGCTATATTACGGTCTGCTCTCTGCTGTTAATAAAATATTTTGAAAAAACCCACGCACCAGAAATTGTCTATTTCACCACTTTTCTCATTAACATGCTTGTTGAAGCCTCAAGGCTTTTTCTGCCTGTGCTCAATCTCTGGCAGGGCAACTATTTTCTGCTGATATTGGTTTCAAAATTTGTATTCTTCTGCCGCTTAACGGGCTTTTCAATTATGCTTTGCGGAGCCGCCCTTTCGAGCACAAAAACTGAAATGCAGGATTCAAGCTCAAGATTCGGTCTGACAGCACTTTCTGTTTTAACAGCGTGTTCTATTCCAGTTAATTCGCTTACGATTTATTCAACCTGGGTTATTCCTACTGCATATTACATGCTGTTTCTTATTATCCGCTTTTTGTTTGCAATTACAACTTCTGTCAGTTTTTTGATAACAGCAAAAAAGAATGAAGTGCCTGAATACAAACAGACTGCACTTTTTTTTCTTTTGCTTTCAACAGGACTTATAATTCTTCAAGAGACAGACAATCCGGCTTTCTTTATTTCAGGCGCGGTTCTTTTAACTGCCGGAACTTTCGGCTTTTTAAGATCTTTGCACAATTATTATCTCTGGAAATAAGTGCGGCCCACAGACTTTTCTATTTCAAAAGCTTTCTTTCTGATTAATAGTTTCAACTCAATTTACGCGGGCACAGATAAAAAAAGTCTGCTGTATTTAACAGCAGACTTCTAGAATGTTTTATAGTTCTGTGAAAATAATTCAAATTATGAAAGCGATTTCTGTAAATCCAATACTTCCTGGCGGCTTAAAGTACGGACAATCTTAAGATCTGTTCCGATAGGCATTGTTACAGGATCTCCATGTTCGTCTTTTTCACCTAAAATCTGAATTATCGGGAGTTTTGGGTTCAGCGGATTAACATCAACAACCTGTCCGATTTTTCCATTATGCAGGAACACATAAGCACCAATCGGGTAAAGTGAAACAGCAAACAAAAGTGCCTTGATAACATTTTCATCAAACTGGAGGCCGTTGTTCTTCAAAAGCTCAACCATAGCTTCGTAAGAACTCTGCTGAACTTTATGCAGACGCGGAGCTGTAATAGCCTCAAAAGAACAGGCTACAGAAATAATCTTTGCAAAAAGCGAAATCTTTTCGCCGGTAAGTTTTCTTGGATAACCGGTTCCGTTTTGCTTTTCATGATGCTCAAGAGCACCTAACTGAATACTCAGCGGGAAGTTATAATTTTTGAGAATGTTATAAGACAAAATCGGATGTGTATACATGCTGTTTCTGTCTGCCAAAGACAAAGGCTTATTAACTATATAAATCTGCGGAGGAAGCTTCAGCATTCCGATTTCATGCAAAACACAGGCTACAGCAAGGTCTACCTGTTTTGGAAACGGCATACGAAGCTGCAAAGCAATTGCGATAGCAAAAATTGTAGAACGCATAGCATGGTTCAAAAGATATGTTCTGCTGTTTACCTGATTTTCAGGCTGAAGACGTAGAATATAACGGCGCTGTTCATTTACAAATACACAAAAATCTTTTAATTGAGCATGTATTGCCTCATAATCCAATTTTTTGTGTGTTGTGAATTTTGTATAAACATCTTCGATATAATTTATGTATTCTTCATAGACAATCTGAACAAGAACCATGTGATTCTTATCAATACTTGTGTTTTCTTCTTTTACGTTTTCTACACGCTTAAGAGCACGTTCCATTACAGAACCATCTTTATTTTCTTCGCCCTGCTCTTCAACTTCATTTTCCATAAAGGTTTCTTCAATAGCTGCATCAACAGAAGCAGATGAAGTTGCAGGCTTTGGCATCTCGGCAGGTGCTGTTTTTCCCAATTCACCTTCTGAACAAACCTGTCTGAATTCCCAATTCAAAAGTGACTGCTTAAGTTTATCATTAAAAGGTGTCTGCGGAGTTAATAACAAAAAAGTATCATCGAGCAACAATTCTTTAGTAAAGACCGATTCTTTTGATAATTCTGTTACATTAAACGAATTCATATATTCCCCTGTTGACCTGATTCTTCTGACATCTTAAGATTAACTCACAATAAGGAGCCGTCATGAAAATCAAATTCATATATATTACCTTTAATATCGTCCTGATTGTAGCTTTACTTTTGCTTTTTTTTACACCAAAGCTTACATTATCAGATGATTTATACACAGAAATTGCCATGACAAACAATATCTTTATCATTGCACTGTTTGTCATTACAATAGCAATTAACTGTATATTTATCATAAACAGGAAACCGCTGAAATATCTTGAAGAAGAAAACTGGAAAGGTCTCGCTGCTTATCTTCATAATAAAATATACACCCAAAAACGAATTTCTGCACGTTCTGTTCAACTTTTATGCGATTCGCTGCTGCTCACAGGCAGAACGGAAGAAATAATTGATTTATGCACTTTCGTAAAAGCTGAAAACCATAAGGCATATCAAAAGAACCTTCTCCGTTTTGCAAGTTCTTACGTTCTACTTACAAAACCGGTTGAAGCCCGCTCTGTTCTGGAAGAAGCAGATCCTTCTATTGCAAAAACAGACTGGGTTAAATGGTACCACGCCTTTACATTTTATCTTGAAAAAGAATTTTCAGCAACAATAACTGAACTTGGACAGTCAATTTCTACATTTAAAGACCCTGTAGTTTCAGCTCTTTCTGTATATCTGCTTCAGCAATTAGCACCAATAAATGCAGCAGAATACCAAAAATATGAGCAATTTGTTGCAGACAAGAAAAATAAACTGCTGATTGATTTCAGCCGGAAAAAGTTTCACGAATATTCAGAAGATCAGAAAAGCCAGCTTTATTGCGTAATAATCTCCAGCCTGATAAAACAGGCTGAAGATTTAATTTACAACTGAGGCTTTAGCGTTCAGCTTCAATTACAGCTTTGATTGCGGCAAGAAAATCTGAATACTCTGTAAATGACTTGATATGAGAATATTCGTCCTGAATATGCTTTGGCGGTCTGAATAAGAAACCTGCCTGAGAGTTTTTAATCATCTCAAGGTCGTTGAACGAATCGCCTGCGGCAATTGTCTTAAAGCCGATAGACTGCAGGGCTTTTACTGCATGGTATTTTCCGTTTGACTGGCGCAAATTGTAGCCGGTAATCATGCCGTTGCTGTCAACAGTCAGGTTGTTGCAGAAAATCGTCGGCATACCGAGCTTTTTCATAAGCGGAGCTGCAAACTCTGTGAATGTGTCTGAAAGAATTATAACCTGGCTAATAGACCTGAGCTCATCAAGAAAAGCTTTTGCGCCCTCAAGCGGCTCAATTTTTTCAATTGTTTTTTGGATTTCTTTTAAGCCAAGTCCGCGTTCTTTTAAAAGCGCAATTCTCCACTTCATCAGTTTATCATAATCAGGCTCATCGCGGGTTGTTCTGCGCAGCTCTGGTATCCTAGAAGCTTCAGCAAATGCAATCCAAATTTCCGGCACAAGAACACCTTCTAAATCAAGACAAGTTACAAACATATAATCTCCTAATAATTCATTCTATTTAGTATTTATAGCGAAGCTTCATCAATTGTTGCAAGCGAAAACTGAATATCCTTAATGAAAAAATCAATTTCTGCCCTAACCCTGTTCAAAAAGCTTTTCTCAAGGCTCGGTTCTTTGTATCCGTCCGGAAAATGAAGGTAAAGATATTCTCGCTGCTTAAGGCTTGGCACTATTTCGTCCAGTTCAGTTCCATTAATCATACGGAATTTAAGCTTTTCAAGCGATTCAAGTTC
>JAGCTZ010000022.1 GCA_017963165.1 Treponema sp. | reverse complement strand
CTTACAGACAACGCAGAAAGCAGTTTATGCAAAAAGCTCAAAGAGCGGGAGAAACAGATAAAAATGACAGCACGTGCACAAAAAGAATATATGGACTATTGCATGCTAAAACAGGCATGTATTGATTATGGCAAAGAAGAGGGCAAAAAAGAAGGACGCACTGAAGCCAAGCTTGAAGCTGCGCGGAATATGCTTTCGAAAAAGCTGCTTAGTCTTGAAGATATATCTGAATATACTGGTCTTCCGCTCGAAACTGTACACGAGCTTGCAGAGGAACTTAACAAAGAATCCGTTTAGCATGAAAACTCGAATTTCAGGCTAAATACATAAGTTACACTATTTACGTGTCGCTTCGCGACGCAACAAACAAAATGTTTTTCTTTTCGCAACAGCCAATCTACGGATAGAGTTTAATCGGCGAAAACCGGGTTTGCGATTGGAATAAATCTAAATAATTGGTTGGTTCGGCAAACCCTACTAGTTTTCGTAAAACGAAAACTAGCAATAGTTGTGTACAAAGAGCAAAAACCGGCAGCTTATGTACATCGCCGCGCCCTCTGCCTTTGTACACCATCTCCAAATTGTATCGTTGTACATAATTTACCAGATTTGCCATAAGGCAAATCTGGACGTTTTGCTCGATAGAATTTATTCCATAGATAAAGCTACTGCAAAATGCCAACTTGCCTAGCACGTCGAAGCTGAAACCGTCGTCGGTATTCATGCCGTAGCCGTATGGCGGATTTTCATGAATGCAGATAAAAACTTATTTATTCTAACAATTTTATTCCAAAATAGTTTTTATCAATTCTTTCAACCAATACATTTTCATCTTTTTGAACTTGCTGGAAAGGCACCTCCAAATAAATTTTATCGTTATAATATATATGTAATGGATATCCTATTGCATTTTCGTTTTCATCTACGAATAACATTAAAATATCAAAATTCTCATAATACTTTTGAATCTTTACAGATTTACAGAAAAGATTGATATTTGCTTGTTGTTCAGCTCCTGATAAAAAAACTATTTTTTCACATTTATACTTGTAAACATCTGACAATTTTTCCACTTTACCTATGTTAATTTTATGTAATTTAGGATTAGCAGGTGTAATAACTCCACATGAAACAAAAAATATACAAATAAATATTAATAACAAATAACAAGATTTCATAACCATACTCTCCATTAGTTAAAACCATTAGAATCACAATTATTTAATTGTTCTATTGCTTCGTTATATTGTTGGTCAGAAAGTTTTTCTTTTCTTATAGACCATGTTCCATCAGAATTATTATCGGTAACCCAAAGACCATCTGTATGATAATAATCTAGAATATCTCTTGTGAGAGATTTCATATCAGAATTTTTATTTTTTTCTCCAATACTAATTCCTATTTCATTGTTTAACATATCAACACGTGAATCTGCAGTTAAAGAATCTGCAAAAACAGTTCCAGTTAAAGAGGTATTCGGTTCATGAGAATCTGTAGCCTCTTTTGCTATGTTTTTACCATATTTTGATGTTATTGAAGCCGACCATAATGCATGACGTACAGCATTTACTTGAGACCCTTCGTTTTCACATCCTTTCATATGTCTTTCATTTAACGATAGTGCACATGCAAATCGCACAGAATTTGTTCCTAAATTTGTAATACCATGCCCTGTTATTGAATATATGTCAGAAGCAACAACAGGATGTCTTGCTGCGAATCCAACTTCATCATTCCGATTGTAAAGACAACTGTAAAGATAAAATCCTAATCCTGTAAGAGTAAGCATAGGATTATTTGTTATACCACCTAATGCCATAAATATAATACTGCTACTCTGTAATATTTCTGCAGGTCCATTTGCCGATGTCTGTGCTGTTGAAGCACTATTTTCTGTTTTAACATTTGCTGGCAGTGATGTAACAGTAAATCCGTCAAATCCAACATTCTGTCCAAACATTCCAGAATTAAAATTCGGTGAAGAACCTCTATCACTTGTTGACAGTCCCAGTGGGTCTACATAATTCACCGGGTCATTTACAACATAACTGAACCAGTTTGAACCGTCTCTGATAGGGTCAATAGTTGTAAATCTTGCGCTTACTGGGCTGTAATCTCTAAAACCATAATCATACAAGCCTGTGCCGATGTCATAGACTTTGCCGCAGTAGCCGAAACCTATGTCATTTTCTAGGTTGCCGAGATAAGGACTACCGAAAGCATCGTAGCTATAATCAGCCTGTACTGCTCCGTATTTGTCTGTAACACTTCTGACACTGCCCAAGATGTCTGTTCCAAAGTAAGAAGTTCCGCTGTCGTTTGCCATAGCAATAGGCTCACCGTAGCTGTACAAGACATATTCATTATTCGGGCGGCTTCTAGTTTTGGCTGTTGAACCGCTTGAAGAAGTGCCGTTAGTTTTTCCTGCTTCTGTCAGCGGTACTAGAGGTGTATCGTCTATATAGCGGTAGCGCGTGCCTATTTCCGTGCCTGCGGCGTTACGACCGTTGGAAGAAGATCCCGAAACAAGTTCGGGATGACGAACGGACGTTTCGGGGTGACGTTCCTGCGTACCAGGTTGACTAGACTGACTGTTTAGGCCGTCGCGGTATTTTTGTGCTGGTATGTTTGCGGAATAGGCAGACTGCAATACCTTATGAGAACAACGAACCCCGATGCTTGCATCGGGATTCGTTGATTTTGAAGTTCAAGACCGACGGATTTTGTCTTCTTTATCGACGGTCTAGAGCTTCTTGACCGCCGTGCAAGCTCTTCATGTCCGTCGGTCTGGCTCTTCTTGACCGACAGTCTGGTTCATAGCTAAGCTGTTATTGAGGGCTTGGGGAACAAATCAATTGTTCAGAGACTCACTCTAGAACAATTTTCATCAACATGGCAAAGTAGATTGATTTTCATCAATAGGACGGCCGTCATCTGTAAACAGTTTTAAAAGCCTGTCTATTTCAGAGGTGAGCATCTCTTCAAAACTGTTCCATTCATAAAGAGAAGTTGCATCATCTCTTTTGCAAAAATGAACATGATTTGTTTCTGTATCAATATACAATTCAGAACCATCCCAGTCATAAGATCCCATAAAGAAATAAGTAGCTTTGGCATTTTTAGGGCGTTCGAAAACATTTGAAATATCTAATGCAAACGGTTGTAAAAGTGCACTTTCATCTCTTTTATAATGCTTTCTATAACCTTCTAAAGCGAATGTTCCAGAAAATAAACTTAATCCATTTGAGAAACTCAGCAGAAAATCTTTGTATACAGATGGTACTTTTATAGAGTATTTTTCCTCCATAAAAGAAAAATCCTCCTTTGTTAATGGAGCCATAATTCTTACAAGCCATGCAAACTTTGGAAGATATGATGGTTTTCCAATTAGCAAGCAACCTTCTCTTTCTTCATATCCCAAATCCTTAAATTTCATCAATTTTTCTTTAATTTCTTCATACAATCTGTTCATCATTCCATCCCTCTGTTCAAAAGCTCGCCCGTAGAGTAATTCCGCACCGAAGTTACAGTCGGTGAAACAGAAACTTTTATACTAAATATCTGCCCATCATGATTACATATAACAGCATTTGCAAAATCTTTTGTACAAATAGCTATATCTAATCCTTCTCCTTTTTTTAAGTTAATTCGATCTTTCATAAAACATACTAATTCATTACAATCAGTAATGTATAATCTTTTTACTATACCTCTTGGATCTAGATACATT
>JAGCTZ010000209.1 GCA_017963165.1 Treponema sp. | reverse complement strand
TTGGCACTTGAAAGTGCCGGAACTTTGAAGGGGAAGGCAAAACCCTTAATTCGGAATCACGGTTTTTCCTTCCCCTTCAACCCTATCCTTTTCCGGCACCGCCATAGGGCTCTGCCCTTTGGAAACCCGTGTGTACAAACATTTTCGGCAGAGCTCCGCTTAAGCAGATTAATCCGGTCATTGAGCGCAATCGAAATGACCAACTGTGCTTCACGGAAAGGGTTCTTTAAATGTCATTGCCGGGCTTGACCCGGCAATCTTTTTAGGCTGATATACAAAAAGTGGCGCTTTTCGCCGAATAATCTTTACTCGTAGATTAGGCTATTGTGAAAAGAACTTCCCCAGCACCGATTAGGGGCTTGCTTCGCGCCCCTAATGCAATGCAGGCATCTCAAATGTAGTAACTTCAGGAGGCGGATACTGATAGAAATCGTTATAATTCCAAGCCAGTTGAATTTCAATTGGTATTCCGTGTATACCGTCCTTTTCAAAATCTGCATTCATTTTTTTTATACTTTTAATAAAATCTTTTGCATCTTTTATATCATGCCCATTTGCGACAGCCTTTTTGAGAAATTCTTCTTCAGTCATTGTTTCTATTTTTTCCATGTCTTGTACATCTCCTCAATTCTCTTTCCTACAGTTTCAGCAATAGGTCTCGGATTTGGGTTATTGCAATATTCACTCCATGCGCTGATTAAGGGTGTTCTGACACTGTACCCGAAACGGCTGATAGCTGCACTGCTGAACATACAGTAAAAAAAGCCCCGAAACTGCGCAGATTTCGGGGCATATTTTAACAAAACGATTTAGTGATTAGTGTGTTGCGTATACACAACTTTCTGGAAAATTCATTTCGACAATCTTTTTTTTACCAACAAACAGAATATGATCAAGATTTTCTTTATTCATTTTCCGATTTTTCAGATAACATTCTGTACTTAAAAGCTCAATGGAATTGTCTTTTTTATCAATAGAAAAAGTTCCTGTTCCATCCAGAGTGTCGAAGTTATAAATAATTTTTGAGCCGTTGCTCGTTAATAATTTGTATTTTGTCATCAGTGTAACCACCATTTTTCTTATATTCCCATGGATATTTATGGTTTACTAATAAATGGGCTTTTCTAAACGATACCAGCTAATTGTTTTATCTGTTCTTCTGTTCCATGATGGAGTATGTCTAAACGGTAACGTTGTTCTGGGGTGAGATTCTCTGTTTCATTTAGTTCAATGAATTCTCTGCGTAAGTTATATTTTAATTGTAACTCCTGATTTTCTAGTGGAGTTTCATCATAATAAACATCCATAACGCATCACCTCTCTTTCACAATATAATGCCATCCGTAGTTTTTTACAAGTTTTCTTATAACTTAAAAGTGATTAAAATCTTAAACAAAGAAATTTGTAGAATAATCCCTAAACACAACTTTGAAACTATGTACAGTTTTGCAAAAGTAACGTAAAGTTAAAGCATGAAATTTTTGCAGACAGGCGATTTACATCTTGGAAAATTCTTTTACGAGTATCCGCTTTTAGAAGACCAGAAACATGTTTTGCGGCAGCTTTTTAAAGAGCTTAAGGCAGAGCATGACGCTGGCGCTCCTTATGATGCTCTTGTTATAGCAGGTGACGTGTACGACCGCTCGCTGCCTCCGGCAGAAGCGGTGCAGGTCTTTTCTGATTTTCTGGCAGAAACAGTTAAATCCTTTTCTGAGCTTCATTTGCTTATAATTCCGGGCAACCACGATTCTGCAATAAGGCTTTCTTATGCGCAAAGAATACTTGAAAAGCAGCGCATTCACATACGCACAGATTTATCGCGGATTGACGAGCCTGTGATTGTAAAAGATGCGGCGTTTTATCTTATGCCGTTCTTGCAGCCGGCGAGCCTTGCAATAACTGAAAAAGCTGAAAAGCAGCCGGAACTTTCGCCTGCGAAAGCTGAAAAACAGTTGCTTGCAGAAAATTCAGCAAAAGAGCAGCAGAACCTTACATTTGATTTTGACAATGCTGACAGCACGCAATCTGATTCTTCTGCACAATCTGATGAAGCGAACGCTGCAGCCACGCAAGCCGCCGCCGACACCCAATCTGAAGAAAAGAGCTATCTTATGAGCCAGTCTGCACTGGCAGAAGAAGCTATAAGAAGAATAAATCTCACCAAAAGCAAAGATAACACTAACGTGCTTGTGGCGCACCTTTTTGCGGCCGGTTCTGCAGAAAGCGATTCTGAGCGCATAATTTGGGGCACAGCCGAACAGGTAGACTGTTCGCTGTTTGACGGCTTTTCTTATACGGCGCTCGGGCATCTTCACTGCTGCCAGAAAGCCGGAAAACATGCACATTATTCAGGCTCGCCGTTGGCTTATTCCTTTAGTGAAGCTG
>JAGCTZ010000208.1 GCA_017963165.1 Treponema sp. | reverse complement strand
GGCTTTTTCTTGTCCTGAATCTGCTTATAAACCTGATTCATACTGATTTCATCTTTTTTGATGGCTTCCAGTTGCTCAGGGCTTGCTTCCTTCAAAACAAGTCTTGTCTTTTCAACAGTTTTTGCAGAAACTCCAATCTGCTTTGCGATAATTTCAGATGCCTTTCCTTTTTCACCAACTACATTTCCTTTTCCTTTCTCAAAGTTGAAATTGGCTACTGCATCCAAAAGAGCTTGTCCGCTTAAGTTTCTGCGGTTTATCTGCTCTTTAATTGCAAAAGTCTTTGCTTCTTCAATGTCCGCAAAGTTGTGGATGATACAAGGGATTGTCTTGTTTCCCAAACTTTCCCATGCGCACTTTCTTGTGTGGCCGTCAATCAGGATGTATTCTTTTCCACGCTTCCAGATATGAATTTCGTGTCCTGGCTTAAAACCTTCTTCTCTCATTGATTCCCGCATCTTTTCCAAAACATCTGCTTCCATAACTAAAAGCTTCTGGAATTCTGGAATGAGGACAATGTCTTTGATTTTGAGAGTTTTCTTCTCTCCGATTTTCTGAGTGGTGTCTTTCACCATGCTGATAATGTCGTTAAGTTTCATATGTTTACCCTTATGTGTTGTTTATAGTTTAGATTTCACTGACAATCTGGAATCTATTACCGGACTGCCAGTGCCGACTTCTAAGTACTTATGCTGATTTCTGTAAGCGTTCAACGAATGCCAGAACATCAGACTTTTTGTACTTTCTTCTGCGTCCGTCTTTGATGGCTCTTTCTTTCAGCCAGTCATAACGTTCACAAGAATGAAATGAAGAAGGTGCGCATCGTAAGTATTCGATGACTTCCTTCTGGAGCCAGAGTTTATCTGGTGATGTTTCATTTTTCATGTGCTGCTCCTCCAAAAGATTAAGTTTTAACTCTCTCCGATTATTTTTAAGCTCCTACTTTTTCCGGTAAAAGCTTAACTCCATTTTCTTCTTCATCAGTTTCATCATCATTAATGACATAAACTGCATCAGAACTAAGTTTTCTAAGGATTGGTGAAAACAGATGCTCCGTACTTTCAGCAATCTTATTCAAAGCAATTTCTTTCTGAATATGATTTGCATAATTGTTGAACACGCTTTCTGTTTTATGTCCTGAACCAATCATACAGATTCTCTGGTCACCAATATCAGAAAGTGTATTTGTACACCATTCATGACGGAAACTGTGGAAGGTAATTTCTTCTGGATTTGGATATCCGATTGATTCCAGAGCCCGTCTGAGATATCTGTTGAATCTTTTAGGTGATAAAGGTTTGTCAGGACTTTGTGAACTGAAGAATACAAATGCATCAGGATCAGTTCCCCACGGATTAAAGGATGCCTGATTCAAAATCATGTCTCTTAATTCAGGCGGGATTCTGAATTCTCTTTCTTCTCCATTCTTTGGTGTTTTTAAGCCTTCATAAGGACTGTATGAATGTCGGATGTAAATTCTATCCTCGCCAATATCACGTATCTGAAGCGCAAGAATCTCACCTTGTCTCATTCCAGTAAAGCAGGCTATAACACATGCAAGTTTTACACGGTCGTTATCCCATTCAGCATTGAATAGGTCTATGGTCTGTTCAAGTGAAAGGATAACTTTTTTCTTTGGAGTACTCTTAGGTGTGATAATTCCTGAATAACAATTGTTTTCAGTCAAACCATTCAGGTGAGCCCATTTCAGAGGAACTGTCAGTGCCTGAAGAATGGCTTTTACTGTTTTTGGGGAAAGCTTCTGTGTAGACTCAGCCATGAAAATCTTTTTTACGTCATCTCTGGTAATTTCTCCAAGAAGC
>JAGCTZ010000207.1 GCA_017963165.1 Treponema sp. | reverse complement strand
CGGTTGTCGAGCATAACGATATCTTCGAATACGAACATTCGCTTTTTGATTTCCTCGGCAAGATCCGGATCGTCTTCTTCCAGAGATTCGATAATAGACTTTTCTGAAGAACGGTCTACCAGGTTCAAGATTTCTACGATTGCTTCAACACCACCGGCAGCAGTATAGTCTTCACTAGACAGAGTAGAAAGCTTCTTTTCCAATACGCGTTCTACTTCACGCAAAACTTCTGGAGATGTACGGTCCATTGTTGCAAGACGCTTTGAAACTTCGGCCTGCATTTCTTCCGGCAAGTTCTGCAAAATTACGGCTGCTTTTCCTGGTTCCAGATAAGCCAGAATCAAGGCGATTGTCTGCGGATATTCCTGCTGAATGAAGTTGAGCAAATGTGCAGGATCTGTACGGCGGATAAAATCGAACGGACGAACCTGGAGGGAACTGGTAAGTCTGTTGATAATATCGATAGCCTTCTGGCTTCCCAAAGATTTTTCCAAAAGTTCGCGTGCATAATCAATACCACCAGTGGTGATAAAGTTCTGAGCATTCATGAGCTCCTGGAACTCTTCAAGAACAGCATCCTTAAAGTCAGGATTAACTTTTTCCTGACGGGCAATTTCAAATGTTAATGTTTCTACTTCATCTTCACGAAGGTGCTTCATGATTTCTGCAGAAACTTCTGGTCCAAGCGAAATCAAGAAAATAGCAGCCTTCTGGCGACCAGTTAAACTTTTATAATCCTTTTGATTTTTCTTAGAGGAAGAACTACTGCCCGCAGGCTTAAGGCTTCCAGGCTTTGGCACAGGCTTAGGATTTGAACCTTTTGGTTTGTCTGCAGATGAATCTTCGTCAGCCATTTTATTCCTCCATCAACCAAGTTCTAATGAGCATTGCAACATCTTCAGGATGCTCTTTTGCCATAGTAATAGCATTTTCCTGGAGTTCCATACGTCGTGTCTCTTCGACAGACATAGTAACTTCCATTCCTTCGTCTTTTGCATCCCAAAGAGCTCTTTCGCGGGCAGCCTGCTGTTCTGCAAGAAGACGAGCTTCTCTTTCACGGCGGCGTCGTTCAATTTCCTTACTGATAACACGGAACAGAATAAAGCCAAGAAGAACAACAACAACAGCAATCAGAATAAGAACAATCATCTTCTGGCGCTGGAGCTTAGCAAAGTAAGCAGCATCTTCGTCGGCATGTTCCTTATCTCTATCATAAGCCATGTTAGTTACAACTACCGTGTCACCGCGGTTTCTGTCATATCCTATCGCACCCTGAATAGAACGCTCTGCATCAGAAAGCTCTGTAGGAGTAAGCGGTGTATATTCACGCATAAGAGAACCGTCTTCTTCGTTTACGATAGGCTTTCCGTTTTTATCTTTAAGCAGCTTCCATTTACCATCAAGGTTTACAGAAACTGCAATTTTATCAATTTTTGGAGCAGATTCTTCCTGAGTCTGCTTTGTGTTGATTACGTTATTAAATGTATTTCCTGTTTCGGTTGATTTACCGATTACATTTGAGTTATCAGAATAAACAGGAGGAGTCTGACCTTCTACACCGGCAGGACCTTCGGGATTATAACCTGTGCCCTCCCATTCCTTTACAATTGTCTGTCCGCTTATTGTAAGAGTATCGCGGTATTCTGAATCATCATAAGGAGTATCAGGATTATCCTGCTTGATTACGATTGGTGAATATTCTGTAGAACTGCTTGTTTTCTGAGATGTATCCATCTCGATAGTTACAACCATATCACGACAGCGGTCTTCGCCATAAGTATTCTGGAACAACTTAAGGATTTTTGCACGAACTTCTGTTGCAAGCTTTAACTTAAGCTTTTCGGTTTTTTCTGTGATTGAAAGTCTGTCGTATTCTGCCATGCCTTCAAAATCATTTACCTGATTTCCATCTACGTCTGTGATGATAAGATTTTCTTCACGAAGACCTTCTACAGCAGAAAGAATAAGACGCTGAATGCCCTGAATTCTCTTTTTATCTGTAAGCAGTGTACTTGAAGGGGTCGTTTTAAGGATAACGCTTGCAGAAACCGGAGCCTGATCTGCAGCAAAAAGCTGCCTTTCAGGAAGGACAATATTTACATCAGCCATCTGAACATCGCTGATTGCTTCGATATGAATCTTTAATTGCTTTTGAATTGTATTTTTGAGCTTTACATTCTGATCTGCATCAGTTGTTGACCAGCTTCTGTCATAAAAACCAGCCCATGGATCAATTGAAGATGGTACAAGATTTTCACTGATAAGAACTTCCCTCATTCTACGGGCAGTTTCATCATCAGCAACAGAAATGTAACCGTTTGAATCGGCACTTGCCTGAACATTTTCTTGAGAAATCCTATCCAGAATTTTTGTGAGTGAAGTATTATCTGTAACAGGGGCATTAAAAAGACGTACAGTCGTAGGTTTAGAAGAAACCCGGGCAGCCAGAATTATGGCTATGATGACAACAACGATAATGCCTATAAGTATGACTTTTTGTATCGGCTTCCATTTGGACCATAAGTCCTTAATTTTGCCAAACACTTTTTTAAGCCATTCGTTCATCAGACCCCTCCCTTGAACGAATCAACGCAAATTTATAGTAAATTTAATTTATTATAACATAGGAGGGCAAATTTGACAACTAAAAATATTTTTTTTTATCTTTTATCGTTATCGGGTTGTAGTAATTTCGTTCCAGTCTGTAACAATTCTGTCAATTACAGATTGAGCAAGGTTAAGGCTCATTCTTGCCTTCTGCATTGCAATTGTAACATCGTGAACATCAACACTATCAGGATCTGTAATAAGCTGCTCCTGGATTTTTGAAACTTCATTCTGCTGGCTGCTTACTGTATCAAGTCCCTGCAAAAGATAATCTTTAAAAGAAAGAGTTCCGTCTTTTTGAGTTGTATGAAGGATTCCTGTTGAATCTTTATTTTGTGAAAGAGCTGTAAGCGATACGACACTTCCAGTACCATAATGCTGAGAATCTGTGCGTATCATCTGTAATGTTCCGAATTCTGCTATTTTCATTTTTCCCCTCCGGGTAATTATGACTTATAAAATATTATTTGTCAAATTAAATACATTTGAAAAAGACCTGTAGCACAGTGACGGCCACGGGAGCGCAAGGTCTTTTTCTTTATAAAATTATTATTTTGCAATTTGTAATGCTGCTGTAAACATATCCTTTGCACCATCAATTACTGTTGCATTTGCTTCATAAGCACGAGACGCTGCAATAAGATCTACCATTTCGTTTACAATGTTAACATTCGGATATTCAACATAACCTGCATTTGGCCCAGATTTTATTGCATCCGGGTGAGTCGGGTCGTAAACAAGACGTCCCTGAGTTGTATCCTTTACAATTTCGGTAACTTTTACACCTTTACCAGGTCCGTTATCAAGTGATGAAGGAACAAAAGGATTGTTCCACTGTGGGTTTGAATCGCTGACAGCACTCATTACAACTGTAGACTTTCTGAATACTCCACCATCTGCAGTACGTGTAGTGCTTGCGTTAGCTATATTATCTGAAATTACATCTGTTCTAAGTCTTTCTGCAGCCATTCCAGTTGCCGCAATATTTATACTGGTAAACATTCCCATAGTTATTCTCCTTTAAATTTATGTTAGCAGGGTTTTAGGGGTGCAACCCCTAGGCGAAGGGGTAGCGGAAAACCGAAGGTTTGGAGCGAGGGGAAGGCTTTCCCCTCCTACTATTTACTATCCCCTATTTCTTCATTGCAACATTAACCTGTTCAAATTCAAAGCTTGTAAGCTGTGTGAGAAGTCTGTACTGCATCTGAATCTGAAGGATATTGTTTGCTTCGGTTTCGGCATCTACGTTGTTACCGTTTGCTTTTGCTGTAGATGTATAATCAACTACACGGCGTGGCTCAACTTCGCGGTAATCGTAAGGTGTGTTAATCTGAATGTGACGGCTATCTGTAGTAGTAAGCTTAAAAGAATTTTTTGCGATTTCTTCTGAATCAAGGGCATTTTTAAGCTCAGATTCAAAATTTACAACTGTGCGTTTGAAATTAGGAACTTCGCTGTTTGCAAGGTTATTTGCAGTTACCTGGTAACGCAGTGAAGTTACATCCATTTCACGCTGCAACAAATCGATTGAGCGTGTAAAACTATTCATTCCTGTCCTCCTGAAAATTTGTTTACATCTAGTTGATTTTCGGAAAATAGGGAAAATAGTTTAGGAAAAAAGATGCAATCTAATAAAAAAAGCTTCCGCCGGCTTTAGGATTCCAAAACCTAGGGAGCGGCACTGCGCAGCAGGGCAAAAGGGGCTGTCCCAAAAGTATGGAGCAGCCCTTATTATTTTTAAATTTACAAGTGAATGCAAATCTGCTAAAATTTAAATATGAGCAGAGGCGTAAGCGATAAAATCACATACAAACCATATAGTCAGGGCGAGCAGTG
>JAGCTZ010000206.1 GCA_017963165.1 Treponema sp. | reverse complement strand
GGCGTACACCCGACAATGACACTGATTTAGCATCTTTCAAGTTTGCGCGAAGCGGAAACTTGCAGCGGTGCGCCAGATTAAGCCCATTCCGTAGGTTAAACTTTTGCGCACCCGAGATTGTCCTGTTATGTGGTTGGTGCGTCCGTATCTGCGTTTGATTCAGCAGACGGTGCTCCGGCGGGTTTAGTCTTTCTGGATGTTCTGGCATTGTAGGCGGCAAGCCATTCTTCAGTCACTTCTTCAGCTTCTTCAGCTTCTTCAAGCATATACGTATTGTTATTAGAAACCGTATAGTCTCTTTCATCGGGAACAGTGGCAAGTGCCATTTTTGTAATCTTGCTCTGCAAGAAATCCCTCAAGAAGTCCCTTATGGATTTTCTGACATTATAACCGATTGCCTGCGTAAAAACAAGTACAACAGTCAGACTGTCGCCGGTTACAAAAGCCTTGAGTACGGCTGCACTGCACTTGTAAGTCTCGCTGTTGATAATCAGCGAAAATTCCCTTATAAGCATGTTCACTTTGAAAAGCTCTGCATATTTTAGAGAAACAAGGCACGAAAAACCGGCTGAACTTATGTCTTTGACACGGGCTGTAAAGCGTTTTTCGCCAAAATCAAAGAAAACACCGACACGCAAATCATCAAGACAGTCGGCACGGATAAACCGCCGCCTGCCTTTCGCGCCGTTCAGGTCGAGAATGCTCCGCAGCTGCTCAATTAAATCTTCCTGCGGCTGGTCAAGGCCGATAAAACCGGCAGGAACTACAGACTGCATAAGGAAATGCATTTTCTGTGCATAGCCAAGCCTTGACGAGATAATTCCCAAAAAGATTGTAGACAGCATTTCGTCTTCCTCAAAGCTGTCCATAAAATTGAACCATCCGCTAGGGCTTAGAGTGTCATCTACATCGATAAAGCAAATTGAATCTGGAAAATTTCTTAAGACAATTTTTGCACGGCGGTAGTCTTGAATCGAATATACTTCATATTCCTTGTTGAACAGAGCAGGCAGCACTGTCTGCTGAAATTCATACGACATGTTGAGAAAAAATACTTTTCGTCCAAAATCTGTATTCTCATGAAGATTCATATAATTATTTTAGGGTCACTTTGTAAAAAAAACAAGCGATTTTTTTTCAGACTAAAATTAGAGATATTAGATATTTTGTAAATAATTGTTAATTTTCACCCCATTTTTTGCATTTTCTGTTATTTTATTTGTGTACTTAGGTTATACTAACATTGAAATCGGTGGGGGAAACTGATTTGCGTAGCTTTGAATCAGAACTTTTTTTCAAGGATGAAAAAGATGACTAGATTTACACGGATGTATGATTTTTTCAAGCTTTTTGTTGTTTTATTTGCTATCGCAAGCTTAATCTCTGCAAGCCTTATCTCTTGCGGCGGTGGTGGTGGCGGAGGCGGCGGTGCTGCTTCTGGCCCTTCTGGCGGCGCCTCTTCTAGCGCAAGCGGTTCTTCTGGCGGAAGTACTCCTGCTGCTGCACCGGTTCTTTCGTCAAATGCAGAAATTTTGTCTTTCTCATTTAAATTGGCAGACAACCCTACTCTTGCAGCTCGTTTTGACACAAATTTAGACGGCAATGCTGTATCAGCAGATGATGCCGGTACAGTTACTGTATCTTATCCATATGGCACTCTTACATCAGACGATTTGACGGCTCTCAAACCGACAATTGAAGTTTCTGCCGGTGCAAGCATTACTCCAAACTCTGGCGCAGAACAAGACTTTTCTTCTAATGTTGTATATACGGTTAAGGCTCAAGACGGAACAGAAAAAGTCTGGACAGTTTCTGTAACAGAGCTTTCTGCCACAGAGCGTAAAATCAATTACGTTTTGAACGGCGGTGTAATGAAAGTAGGTGTCCCATCATTCAAAGTTGAAGACGGCGCAGATCTTCCGGGCGGCAGCGACGTTGTAAAAGACAACTATTACTTTACAGGCTGGACAGACCAATCAACAGGTTCTGCTATAACCGGCTGGACTTCTGGCGTAAAAACAGAAGACGTTACAGTAACTGCAAACTGGAGTCCTGCACCTTATGTTAAAGACCACAACATATACGCAAACGGACTGAATGTCACTGTAAAGAAAAACAGCAATAAGACAATGGTTTATTTCAGAGAAAATAACAGTATTAACGGTAACGAAATTGCGCTTTCTGCCATAAATGCTGCTGAAGAATATCAAGATTTGACAGGCTATTCACTTTTTGCTGGCGGTATCGGCAATATCAACAATACTGACATTCCGACAACAGACTGCACCATTACAATGACTGACGGAACTCTCTCTAATATTTATGGTTACAACGGCAACAAAACAAACCTTATAGGCAACGTATTTATTCAGCTCAACGGCGGAAGTGTTACAAATGATGTCAAAGGCTTTGTAAAAGGTGCTCCTAATCAGCCGGCAAATGTGGCTGTAAATGTTTCCGGCAACCCGACTGTAGGCAACAAGACTGACAAAGGCATCTGGCTGAACTCTTTGACATCACAGATTGTTACAATAAATGACAGCCTAACTGCAAATGCAGAAGCAATTACACTCATAGCAGACCATTCACACATAAGTGAAGACACAGTTATTGCAACATTTACTGGCGGTACGGCTGATGCCGGTAAGTTTAAGCTCCTGCGTGATGACACCCATGCAACAGTTAACGTAAATGCATCAGGAAACAACATTGTTACAATTGGCAGCTTTGGTCTTCCAGACAGAGTAACATGGACTGGCACCGATGAATTTACCGTCGGAACAGGAAATGTTAATACCGGCGGAACAATATTCTCTGTCTTTGTAGACGGCGGATACCTTACAGTAACGGAAACAACTCTTACAGGCGCAAAATTCGACATGGGCATTCCTCTTGGTGAAAATAACAAGGAGAATGGTTACGATAATACTTTGTATGAAAACAAGAAGTACCGCTATATTCAGTTTACTTCTGAAGCAGGAGATATTACAGCTAAGAATGCAGATACTTTCCTTAGCAAGATTCACTTTCACACAATCAACGGTGCAAGTGTAAAAGTCCGCATTAATCTGGAGACTGTTCCTATA
Source organism: Treponema sp. (assembly GCA_017963165.1). The sequence goes on along the minus strand of JAGCTZ010000206.1, from coordinate 1,352 downwards.
ACTGGCACAGGCTACAAGCTTAATGAGAACATATTCTATTTGGACGGAAGCTTCTACAAGAAGAGCGAACATTTTGATAAAGGTGCAATAACTTGGCCACAGGCTTACAACAAAGCGAAAGAAGATACTTTCAATGGTCTGAAGGGCTACCTTATGACCATTACATCTGATGCAGAAAACAAGTTTGTCTACGATCAGTTATTCAAGGGAATGGAACCCGATAAAGTCGGTTCGTGGATTGGTGGAACTCGTCTTATTCCAAAGGGTGGATATGATAAGTCTACTTGGGAAAAAGAATCTTGTGGTGATAAGTGGGTATGGGCAAGTGGTCCAGAAGCTGGAAAAGTATTCTATGAGAACACTATCTACAGGAGTGATGACACCACAAATGGCACGAAATTTATTGGAAAAGTAATAAATTCAAAAAAGCAAGAAGTGGATGTAAGCGGAATGAATTACAGAGCGGAAGGAATGTATTCTTCTTGGTCAAATCCGGTAGACTGTGCATTGAATGGAATCGACTGGTACTATGATGGTTCAAATCCTAAAGCTAACTCCCAAAAGGACTTTGAGCCAAATAACGGTCCTGCAGATAATTATACCAAAAACCCTCCAGATCTTAGTGATAAAGAGGTATATACTGATTATACTGGCCGTTATGTATGGAATGATACTGCTGAGGGTAAAGGTTCACAAGACCGCTGGCAGGTACACTACTATATTGTAGAGTTCACGCCATACGAACCAACAGCTTACGGTCCTGGTCAAAAGGCAATAAAGACAGCCCTTCACGCAGAGCGCGTGTATACCAAAAACTAGACATTAACCAAAAGTATTTTGCCAACCACGCAAGGGCAGTAGCATGTCATTACCCGCCATCTTGACCGGGTAATCTCGCCGAAAGATTGTCGGGTCAAGCCCGACAATGACATGGGATGCAAAACTTGAAGGACAATGTACATGTGTTCAGCGACCGGGAGCACATGTACAAATTCTTTCAAAAAGTGCTTGATGCACAAGACGCTGCTTATTTCCGCTGAAACAGCAAGACAATCGTGATTAAATTCTTGTTATGTTTGTAAAGAAATGTAAAATATTAGACATTTTAGAGTTTTTATAGAGATTTTTCATATTTTATGTTTTATAATCTGAATCTAGGTGGAAGGAAACTGGTTTCTTCTGACCGGTGTAAACAATTGTAAATTTAACCGCCTGTTAGAAGCATTTTTAATATTTCTTCACATATAATTGCATTAGACAGTGATGTGTGCGGAGAAATGCAATTATTCTATAGACCAAGGATGGTGCTTATGAAATTCACACGTATCAATGACTTTCTAAAACTTTTTGTT
>JAGCTZ010000205.1 GCA_017963165.1 Treponema sp. | reverse complement strand
CAGGATAATGAAGAATATTGGTACGACAAAGAAAATTATCATTCTGCCCAGAGCGGAAGATATGCCCGGCTTAGATTAATAGAACAGATAGACTCATATAAAATGCATATTTCGCAATTACAAGAATACGGATTAACCCGCGGCCCCGAAAACAGCAAACGTCTGGAAGGCCCGTTATTAAAATACATTTCCCAAAACTTTTCCGACAAAAATCAAAACAACATTTTCCCCGACCAGTTAGATAACGAAGAATCCATTTACGAAGGACTAAAAACAACAGTCTGCGTAAACAAATACGAACGCAGCTCCCTTGCCCGCTCCCGATGCATAGAAGAAAACGGCGTATCCTGCAGCATCTGCGGCATGAACTTTGAACAAACCTACGGCGAACTAGGCAAAGGTTTTATCCATGTACATCATGTAATCCCGGTTTCCCAAATTGGAAAAGAATACAAAGTTGATTTTAAAAAAGATTTAATTCCTGTTTGCCCGAATTGTCATGCTATGCTGCACAGGAAAAATAAAGATGGGGAAAATGTGAGCGTTGAGGAATTGAGGGAGATAGTTAGGAAATTTTCTAAATAAATTTAGGGAGAGGTCTCTCCCTGGCTCGCACTGCTGAACTGACCCCCAAAAGTTAGACACTTTTGGAGGTTAAAAATGGGATTTACAATTCAACATCCGATTGACTTGCGTGTAAAAGTTTTGGCAGAATACAAGGCAGGAGTTGTCGGTTACAAAAAACTAGCAGTCAAATATGGACTGCAGAGAGATACCGTAAGGTATTGGGTTTTGCAACAGAAAGCCGGCAGAGGATTGCCTGTGGATACCAGAGACGAGAAAACCATCGATGAGGAACAGAAGGACATCGAATACTACAAAACGGAAGCTGAATACTGGAAAGCCTATGCAAAGAAACTTGAAGCAATAAGGTTTCCGGAAAGTAAAAAAAAACAGCAATCGAAACAATCAAAGAATTGCAGAAAAGAGGACACAGAATAAACAGTCTTTGTAAGATTGCAGGAATAAGTCGGGCTACTTTTTATTACCAGAAAGATAACACAAGGAAAACTGATAAGGACCTTGAAACACTGGAGATGATAAAACAACTGCCCGAAAAACAATTACGCTATGCAGGAGCCAAGGCAAAAGCCCAATACCTAAAGCTCCGGTTTGGCGTGAAAATGAATCATAAAAGGATTTTGAGGGTATCAAATCTGTATGGGATTCATGTTGAGAACCGTGTAAAACGGTTCCCTAAGGGATATTATCAGACCTTGAAGGAGAATGAGGCCAATCTGCCTAGGAATATTCTTAACAGGGATTTTTCAGCAGATAAACCGCTGCAGAAACTTGTAACGGACATCTCATACTTCAAAATTAAAAACGGCTGGTTATATCTTAGTGCTGTAATGGATTTATTCAACAATGAGATACTGACATTCAGGATGTCCAGACATGCTGATTCAAATCTTGCTGTTGATACAATAAACAGTCTGTGTGACAAATATAATATTTCCAAAACGCTGATTCATTCGGATCAGGGAAGTACTTATAAAGCGTTGGAATACAGAAAACTGTTGAAGGAGAAAGGTTTTATACAGAGCATGAGT
>JAGCTZ010000204.1 GCA_017963165.1 Treponema sp. | reverse complement strand
TTTTGTCCCGACAATTTTATATAACTACACATACTAAAAAACGCGAATTAATCGTTGGAAATTACTTTCTGTGCAGCAGGCTTTACAAGATTAGTATAGAAGATTTTAGAAATCAAAACAAGTTTTTCTCCAGAATGTCCAGTGCGAACCTTTTCCATAGCCAACTTTCTTATAGAAGGGGTTTTCGCCTCCGGTCATGAGAGTGGCACCAAGCGACTTGAGAGTGCGGTAGTGCTGTGTGAGAGCTGCAGCTGCAAGCCCGCGATTTCTGTGATCCGGATGTGTACAAAGCGGTTCCATGTAAGCCAGATGATTTTGCGGTACCCACCACATACCGGAAAAGCACACGTATTCTTCAGCAGCATCAGCTATGATGATGTTGTACTGCGGAGTGGAATGCGGAGACGGCGACAAGAATGAGGCCCAACCGCTTTTATGCGATTTTGCTGGAGTCCACTCCAGAGAATCATCATATTTATCCCAGCCGATAAATTCACCGCGCTCGCCATGCCCAAAGCCATACCAGCAGAGCTTAGAGCATTTTACGATATCAATATCCTTTTGGTCTACAAAGTGATAGCCTTCCGGCAGCTCGTAATTCAGTTCATTCTTAAAATCAAAAATCATGTCTTCATATTCGTAAATCTGTTTGAATCCGCGTTTTGCCGCTGCATCTTTAAGAAACTGCTGACCGCCGAATAAGACAAACTGCTGTTCGCCGCCAAAATGTGGCATATTCGAAATTGCATAATCAACAAGTTCATCTGCCAGAAACTCATAACCTTTGCGGACATTAAAATAAATGTCGGTGACCGGATTTTCGTAATAAACAAAAGCAACTACTTTGTCGCCGTCAAACCAAAATCTGTCCAGAAACGAATATGAAGTATCCATCCAGGAAGAAGTGAGTGCATATTCAAAAAACGGTGCTGCCCGTCCATTATCATTTTCCCTGTCATAAGTTTTTACAAGGAAATCCCAAACTAAATTAATATCTGATAATAAGTTAAATTGTTTTGTCGTTATTTTCATTTTTTTCTCCATAAAATCAGCTGTACAAAATACGTCTGATGGAATCTGTCGAAAGCGAAAACTCATCGGCAAGCTGGGCAATGGATTTTCCTTCGCTGTGTTTCTGACGGATTTCTGCATTTCGCTTTATGTAGAAATCTCGGGAGCCTGATTTTTCGCCCCAGCCCTTTTTGGATTGTGACTCTTCCGGGATGTAGATTAATTCTCCCGAAGAATACTTACGGATTTCCGCAAGCAATTCATCGGGAAAAATATCTGCTGCGTTTCGATATTTCACAGAAGTCTCCCTTTTAGCCGCGCTTTGCAAGAAAATCTTCCACAGAAATGTAGGAATTAATCTTTACACCATGCTCTGCCAGGATTTTTTGAATTGTGATTTCAAGCAGGTTTGCCCTTTCTGCAAGAAGCGAAAGATTTTTCTTGTCAAAAGAATCAAGAAGATTAAACTCTTGAACCTTGTATTCCTGTCCGATGTACAAAAACTCTTCCTGCAGATAGCAGGCGTCTGTGTAGGCTTTTTCGACCATGTTATTCTGGCAGAAATAGCGAAGCCGCCGCCAGGTAAGACTAAGCTCCTGATACCAGTCTGCAAGTCCCTGATAATCAACTTTCGGCGCATCTTTTTTTGAAGAGCCGTCAGCGGAATCCCCAGCCGGCGATACCTCAGGCTTATGCTCCAGAATAAAGCTTCGTGTTGATTTTAGAAGAGCAAAAACTGTTTTTTGCAAAACTTCTACATCGTCACTTTCCAAAAGCTTTTGCGCATTTGTAAAAAAGTCTTCAGGCACATTCTTCATTTCCGGGCATGAATAAATCCGACTTTTTTCATCTTTGTTGTAAGCCTGACTTTCACTGTAAATGGCACTTTCTGTATAAGTGTGATTCAAATAGGCAAGAGCCCTTGAAAGCCACTCGTGAATACAGTCTGCTTCCGAACGGACGCGGTAAAGCTTTTCTTCAAAAATCATTGAACGGTAGATTTCCAAAGCCTTATCCATACATTCAAGTGCCTTTCCATAAACAAAGGTGTCGTTATGAAGATTTTCGTGCAGACGTTTTTTGCATTCTTCAAAGCGTTTTGTATCCTCCTCGCTTCTGGAATAAAGGATTGTCGCATTATCAAGAACAATTGGCATATCATTCAGATTCACGGAATTCTCAAGCCGTTCCCAGGAGCGAGGATACAAATCGTGCCCGACTCCATCAATTATAAAAGTCTCTGAAAGCTCATTCCCATGTTCTGTTGCCGGCACAAAGTAATCAAAAATTTCTCCGTGCTCGTCGCCATCTGTAGAATGACCTTTT
>JAGCTZ010000203.1 GCA_017963165.1 Treponema sp. | reverse complement strand
GAACCCTTGTCGAGTTTACAAGCTTTCTTAATAAGAACTGCTGCTGGAGGAGTTTTAAGAATGAATGTGTAAGATTTGTCCTGATATACTGTAATTACTACAGGGATTACAAGACCTTTTTCCATTGACTTAGTTCGATCGTTGAATTCCTGAACGAACTTTGGAGCTGAAACTCCGTGAGGTCCAAGAGCTGGTCCAATTGGAGGAGCTGGTGTTGCTGCTCCTGCAGGACACTGCAATTTGATCACGGCAGTTACTTTCTTTGTAGCCATTTTATTTCTCCCAATATTGGTGTGAGTAAGTCGCATGCAACTTTACTCTAACGAAATGCCTATGTCCAACGGACTTGCACTTCTCCCAAAAACAGGATTAAACGGTTTGTATTTGGGATACAAACCCCTGAATTTGTTAAAGAACTTAAGCCTTTTCAGCCTGAAGGAAGTTTACTTCCACTGGTGTAGGACGTCCAAAAATTTGAACTTCTACACTTAATTTTTCTTTTTCGAGATTAATTTCTTTTACAGTACCAGTAAATGAAGCAAATGGGCCGTCAGCAATCTTAATAACATCGCCAACATTGAATGACTGACGAACACGAACCTGCTTATCACCCTTAATAACACCAGATTTCTGAAGAAGATTCATAGCCTCATCTTTAGAAATAGGCATAGGACGATTAGAACGACTCACATTACCAACAAAGCCAGTTACACCCTGAATTTTATAAAGAACAGCACAAGTATCTTTCCAGCCAATTTCTGGAAGATCCATTTCGAGCATAATATAACCCGGCAAGAATTTATTCATGCGAGTTTTCTTTTTACCGTCTTTGATTTCAACAAGCTCTTCAACAGGAACCTTTACATCAAGAATTACTTCAGGATTAATTTCATTCTTTTCAAGTAAAGATCTAATAGTTCGTTCGATTTTACCTTCATAGCCAGTATAAGTATGAAGAATGTACCAATTCTTTGACATCTTTCCGTCCTATTTCATAAAAAATCGGAACAATTCTGTAAAGCCAAAATCAAGTAATCCAAGTATTACAGCTACAATAATTGTAGAGAGAATAACAACTTTAATTGAAGAAAAAACATCATCTTTTGTAGGCCATACAACCTTCTTCAATTCTGCTTTGCTTTCTTTAAAAAACTGAATTACTTTAGCCATAACACCTTTCCTTATAAAAAAAATCAGGGCAGGCAGGATTTGAACCCACGACAGGCGGTTTTGGAGACCGCTGCTCTACCAGCTGAACTACTGCCCTATATATCTAAACCGACAAAAGCCGGCTAAATACAAACTTATTTTGCTTTTGTTTCTTTATGAAGAATACTCTTCTTGCAGAATGGACAGTACTTATTCTTTTCGAGCTTTCCTGTGATATTCTTGCGGTTCTTGTAAGTAGTGTAATTCTTTCTCTTACATTCTGTGCACTGCAAAGCGATAATTTCAACAGCACCTTTCTTCTTGCTTCCCATATTTAACTCCTAAATATATTCGCTCAAAAAAATTTTCAATTCCCATAGCCCACGTGCAGAATCGGACTGCAGACCTCCACATTACCGATGTGGTGCTCTACCAACTGAGCTACGGGTGCAAAAGCAGTATTCCACACTAACTGATAGAAAACATGCGTTGTATGAATATAAAACAAGAAAAGATTTTAGTCAATAAAATTTATTGAGAATTCGCTAAATTTCTCACAAATT
>JAGCTZ010000202.1 GCA_017963165.1 Treponema sp. | reverse complement strand
GGGTTCGACTGAATAAGTCCGGCAAGATACAATGATATGAAAAGCCCGTCTACTTTGAGCTGAATATTCTGTTCCTTGCATGACTTGATTATGGTATCAAGAAGCCATGATGGTGCTGCCTTAAAAGGAACGCCCGGTGTAACGATGATGTTCCTGCTTCTTGAAAACATCATGTTCCTTATGTTCAAAAGCAGGGCAGTGTATTGTTTTGATGAGTCAAGGCTTGAAATGAACATGTCTGTTCCTTCAAGGCTTTGTGTCTGAAAAGTTCCGGGCAGTCTTACGGCAGATGTGTCGCCTGCCGTGAGTGCTATCTTTATATTGATTGGCGGCGGATTATTTTTCAAATATTCAGTATAAGAAGAAAGTTCTGCCAGAAACAGCGGAATGTCTTCTTGTGATGCCGCTATGATTAATGTAGTGCCTTCTGATTTAGGGCTGTTTTCTGCAATTGCAGATTCAAATTTAGGAAAATCTAAAATTATGTTGTATGGAAAAACAGTGTTCCTTGATTTGTTTGGAATAATCTGCGGTTTTAAGCCTTTTGATTCAAAAAAGCTGTATATGCTGTCTGAATCGATGTGAGAAACGCTCATTTGAGAGAACATGCTTGAATTGAGAAAAGCAAAGCAAATAAGCAACAAGGCAGCAAGCCGCCAGCAATGTGTTATGCGCATGTTTAAAACATACCAAAATGCAGGGCAGGTTTCAAGCTATGAAAAGCCGGCACTTTTTGTAGGTGAAATGATGCTAATTAGCAACTGAGGCTTTCAGCTGCTTTGAAAAGCTAAAAAAGTCGCCGTTCAGTTGACCTGTCTCTGGCATGATTAAAATATAATCACAATTAACCGCATTTGTGTGGTAATATTTTATTCATGCGGAGATTTTTATGCCATTAAAATTCGATACATCAAAGAAATCAGAAAAAGAACTCGTGCTTGAAAAGCGTGTATCTCTAAGAGTTTTAGGAAAAGATCGTGTATACCTTATGACAAATGATTTCACCATAATTTCAGAGAAGCTTAAGACTTTAGGCTACAACATACCAAAGCTAGAAGATTTTGAAGAAAACCCTGCGTTAGCAAAGAATGTTCGAGAAAAAATGGCAGCTATTGGTGCAGCATGGTCATTTATAATCTTCGTAGATTCTGCAATTATTAACTATTATGAAAGTAACTCTGAAACACCTTTTATTGCCATTATTGAAAAGCCAAAGACAAACAGAAATGATTCAAATATTATGAAATTATTATGCTGTGCCTCTGAAGACAAAGCAGAAGAAATGAAAGCTCTTATAGAATCTGGATGTGATGTTGATCAACGTTTTGATAATGGCACGACATCTTTGATGATGGCCTGTTACGAAGATGCCTGCAATTCTGTAAAAATGCTTATTTCTCTTGGTGCAAACATAAATGCAACAGATGCCAACGGACAGACACCGCTGATGTATGCATCAATGAAAAACTCTGTAAATTCAGCAAGGCTTCTTCTTGCTGAAAAAGATATTGAACTTGAAAAAAGAGATATTACTGGCTCAACTGCTTTGCTGCGAGCTGTTCATTGTTCTTGCCATGAAATGATTCAATTATTAATTCAAGCTGAAGCTGATGTTAATGCCGTAAATTTCTACGGTGAATCTGTATTAATACATAGCATTATTAAAAAAGAATGGTCAGCTGCAACAGAATTGATAAAACATGGAGCAGATGTAAATTATTCTGACAAAATGGGACGAACGCCTCTGATTGTTGCCGCGAAATATGGCAATACTGAAATCGTTAAAGATTTGCTAGATGCCGGAGCAAACATCAGCGCAAAGGATATAAATAAGAATACTGCTTTTATTGTTGCCGCAGACGAAAATTCTACAGAAATTCTAAAATTGCTTATAAATACTCAAAAAATCTCTGAAGATGAATATGCTACTGCTGTGATAAAAAGTGCAAAGAAAGGCAATGAAGATGCAATAGTTGTTCTTCTGGAAAATGCTAAAAATAAAAAGGAGATGGCTTTTGCTGCCTTATTGTTCGCATGCCTAAATGACAAACCTTGTATTGTTGATATATGTATAGATTATGATTGTGATGTTGACAACACACCGTATTTTGGCATGTCACCATTGATGATTGCTTGTTATGCAAATGCAGAGAAATCTGTTTCTCAATTGTTTATATACGGTCCAGATATCAATAAAGCAGATGAATTCGGTATCACTGCTTTGATGTATGCGGCAAGCAAGAACAATCCAAAGATTCTAACTTTGCTTTTCCGTAATGGTGCAGACAAAAATGCAAAAGACAAAAACGGAAAAACATTTGAAGATTACGCAAAAGAATTTGATTCACGGACTTTTCAGCAGTTGCTTTTGGAGCGAATGAAATCAAAGCTACCTGAATCAGAAAGGAATCGTGAAGATGAAATTCCTCAAGAACATCAGCCTTTTTGCGAACGCTTTGACTGGTATATGCAGAAATACTTTGAACGTTTTCCAAACAACAAGCAGCCGGATATTTATAAATCAGCAGGGCTTTCAAAACAGACTTTCTCAAAAATTATGAGCAATAGAAAAGCTGATTTTCGCCCTAAAAAAGATACTGTAATACAGCTTGCACTCGGGTTGAAACTTACTTTGAATGAAACAGAAGATTTGCTACAAAGTGCAGGATATGCTTTTTCTGAACGTGACAAAAAAGATACAGAAATAAAAAGTCTTTTGTCAGAGCAGAACTACAAACTGTTTGACTGGAACGAACGTATTTATAAAGTTACTAATAAGGTATTTTTCTAGTTTTGTCTTATATTGATGCCGCAATCTAAAAGAAAAGCGAAAAAGTCGCCTGTCAGTTGACCATTAGCTGATCATTTAGCTTTATGCTTCATATAGTTAGCTCTTTAGGAGGAATTATATGGAAAAGCATGATAACTATAGCAAACTGATGAACCGACGTTTTTTTGCAATACTGATGATTAGCTTCTTGAGTATATTTGTCATTATTTCAGTTTTTGATTCTATTTCTGTGCCGGAATGTGTTTCTGAACCACAAGAAAAGCCGACAAGAAATACAAGTTCATACATTAGACCTATGCCACCGGAATTGAATAAAGAAATTGTGGAAGTAATGAAAATGACAAAGACTTATGTAAGAGATATAAATGATGATGATGAAGTCAATTGTATAGATTATGCATGTACTTTCAAAATGTGCTGGGATAGAAAATTTCCTAGCAGAAGACTTGAATGTTGCATTGTCAGAAATTATAACACAGAGACAGGTTTTCACCATCTTTTTATACGTATATACAGCAGAGACAAGCTGGTTTTTGTAGAATCACGTGCCTCAAATCCATACAAATATACAATGGAAGACAATTGGACCAAGGGTAAATATAACCCCAAGTATAATATTTTCGGCGAAACTTATGAGTGGCTCGATCGAGTAGAGTCTATCTGGAGATGATATTGAATCATGAAAAATGATTAATTAATTTCACGGTTTTTAAACATTTAATGGTATACTGTGTGTGTAAATATTATTTAATTGTTGCGGAGAATGATTTTATTACTTGCTGATTTATAAAATCATAAAACTATACAGGAGAATTTATATGTATAATCTTTTAGGAATGACACACAATCAGATAGACGGAGCGTTCTGCTTTGGCTTTTTGAATTTTTCAAGAATCGAATGGGGCTCAAGAGGCATGATTTGCATTTATGTATGCTCACAATGCGGAGCTGAATTCAG
>JAGCTZ010000021.1 GCA_017963165.1 Treponema sp. | reverse complement strand
CTTATTTTCGCTTCCGGTAACGTTACCCTTGTCATCATATTTTTTCTGCTCGTAGTGAAGGTAAATTGGGAATGCAATGTGGTCGCTGTATTTTTTAATAAGCTCTTCAATCTTCCAGCGGCTTGCAAACTCCTTGCTGTCATCATTCAAATGCATTTCAATTGCAGAACCGGTAAGCTCAGCCTTGTCAAAGCCATATTTTTTTGCAGTAGCGCTGTCTGGTGCAATTTCATCAATGTCGTAAGAGTTTGTACCGTCCGAACTCCAGTGCCATATTTTTCCATCACCCGCAGCCTTACGGGTATAAACATCAATTTTTTTAGCAGCCATAAATGCCGAATAAAATCCAACACCAAACTGACCGATGAGTGCCGAATCCTTAGCAGCATCCGAAGAAAGCGCCTCCATAAAAGCCTTAGTTCCCGAACGTGCAATTGTACCCAGATTGTTGGTAAGGTCTTCGTCGTTCATACCAATACCGGAATCCTGAACTGTGAGCACATTGTCCTTTTCATCAAAAGAAATATCAATGCGCGGCTCAAATTTAATGCTCTTGTAAGCGTCATCCGAAACCGTCAGATACTTAAGCTTATCCAGCGCATCCGACCCGTTACTAACAATTTCCCTCAGGAAAATATCCTTATTTGAATAAAGTGAATGAATAATTAATTTAAGAAGTTGATTTACTTCTGTCTGAAACTCATGCTTTGCCATGTGTAGCTCCTATATGTGTCATTGCCCGACTTGATCGGGCAATCTATTATTTAAATGTTTACTTTTAAAAATAATAATATTTCGGGCAATCGGCAAGTGAAAAATTAAGGGTAAAATTTCACATTTAGTTGACTTTCCATGTAAAAAATGGTATAAAACCGTAACAAACGCAAGCAAAGGCGCGGAATTCATATGGATTCCGCGCCTTTTTTATGCCCAAAAAATCATAATGCTGGAGGTTTAATTATGAATGATTTAATTAATGCAGTTTGGGTTGCTGTCTGCGGTTCACTTGTATTTTTTATGCAGCCGGGGTTTCAAATGGTGGAATCGGGACTTACCCGTGAGAAGAATAGTATTAACGTGGCCATAAAAAATCTTACTGATATTGGAATATCTGTATTCATATACTGGCTCTTTGGTTTTGGCTTAATGTTTGGTTTTTCAAAAGGCGGACTTATAGGCTCTTCTCACTTTTTTGCGGGTGCAACAAAAAATCTTTCTTTTGATTTATGTAACTTTTTGTTTTTTGAAGCAATGTTCTGTTCAACAAGTGCAACAATTGTTTCAGGTGCAGTTGCAGAACGCATGAAGTATTCTTCATACATCATTTCAACTTTCATTATATCTGCAATTATTTATCCGGTTTTTGGACACTGGGCATGGAATGGAATTCAACCTTCTTTTATTGCAGATTCTGCAGGCTGGCTTTACAAAATTGGCTTTGTTGATTTTGCCGGCTCTACAGTTGTTCATTCTGTAGGTGGATATGTTGGCCTTGCAGGAATAATTGTCCTGGGCGCACGTAAGGGTCGTTTCGTAAAAGATTATGATACTGGAAAAATTAAGGCTCGCGAAATTCAGGGTTGTAATATTCCATTGACTGTAGCAGGAGTTTTCATTCTATGGTTTGGATGGCTTGGTTTTAATGGCGGTTCCGATCTTGCTGTAACAGAACGTGTTCCACAAATCCTGATTAATACCTGTATCGGTGCAGCAACAGGTATGCTTTCATCCCTGTTTATCGGTTGGGCAACTTCTGGTCTTCCAAACGTAAACTTTGTAATAAACGGAACTTTGGCAGGTTTGGTTGCTATTACCGCAAACTGTCATTGTGTTACTCCTGGTGCTGCTGCAATAATCGGAGCAGTAGGTGGAATTGTAATGCTGCTTGCATCAAAACTGCTGGAAAAATTACAGCTTGATGATGCAGTTGGTGCAATTCCAGTTCATCTTGCTGCGGGAATCTGGGGAACCCTTGCTGTTGGAATTTTTGGACAGGCAGAGCAGCTTGGAACAAATCCTATTTTGGGAAGTCAGTTCTTAGCACAATTGATTGGAGTTGTTGTTTGTGGAATCTGGTCTTTTGGAATTGCGTTCGTTTCTCTTTTAATTTTGAATAAGATAAAGCCACTCCGTGTTTCTTCGGAAGATGAAGATAAGGGCTTGAATATTGTTGAACATGGTTCGTCTACAATGATTTTTGATTTGTATGATAAGATGAGTGAACAGGCACGAACAGGTGATTTATCTATAAGATTACAGGAAGAACCTTTTACAGAAATAGGGCAGATAGCATCTTTATACAACATGGTCATGGAAAAGCTTGAAGACAGTTCCTTTGAAATGGAAAGTCTTACAGCCTTTATGAATGATATAAAATACGGAATGTTTATTCTTGATGGTGAATGGAATATACAGCCACAGTATTCTGCAATAACACCAAAAATCCTTAGCTGTCCTAATCCGGAAAATTATAACTTCCTGCTGCTTATGGCAAGAACCCTTCCTAGAGATAAAACTATGTTGCTAAAGGAATTCCTGGACCGTTTGTATAATCTGGAATTTAAGGAAAGTACAATTGAAAGAATGAATCCTATAAGAAGTCTGGAAACAAATGTCCGAATGCCTTCTGTAAAGGATCAAGAAAAGATGGTTTTAGTTCAAAAAACATTAAATTTTGAATTTAAGCGTCTTTACAACAGACAGCATACCAAGGTCATTAATATCCTTGTGTCGGTGCATTTTGCAACTACAAAATAGTTTGCCTGTTGGGCGGTTCCTCTGGGGAGGTTTCGACAAGCTCAACCACCCCAGAGGTCGCTATGT
>JAGCTZ010000201.1 GCA_017963165.1 Treponema sp. | reverse complement strand
ATCAACTTTCAGACAGGAAGCCTTTGTGGTGCTCCAGTTCATGTTGCATGGAAGCTCGGACTTTTTGATGAAGAGCTTGCAAAAATCGGACAGAAGGCTGAATATGTTCAGGTTGTCGAAGGTGGTGCAACACTTGCAGAAATGATTGCATCAGGAAAGGTTGATGCAGGTTACGGTCTTTATGCAACACAGCTTCAGGCTATTGAAAACGGTCTTCCAATTTCCTTCACTTCAGGTATCCATATTGGATGTACAAAGTACTATGTTCGTGCAGACAGCGACATTCAGTCGGTTGCAGATCTTCGCGGAAAAAAGATTGGTGTTCCGGGTCTTGCAGACTCTTCTGTTATGAATCTTAAACGTAAGCTTCTTGATGTAGGCATCGGTGTTACTGCTGATAATCTTGAAGTTGAATTCCTCGCTTATGCTTCAAGCGACCTTGCAATTGCTTTGAACAATGGTGCAGTTGATGTAATTGGTGCACACGACCCTATCGCAACAAAGGGTGAACAGGCTTACGGCTTCAGAAAGATTCTGGATACAGGAACTGATGAAAAGTTCGTAAAAGAATATTGCTGCCAGCAGTTTGTAACCCACAAGCTTCTTCGCGAAAATCCGGAAGGAGCAGCTGCAATTACACGCGCTTTACAGAAGGCATCCGCTTATGTAGAAGCAGAGCCAAGAGCAGCCGCTCAACTCCAGATTGAAAATGACCTCGTTGCCGGAGACCTGGATTTTAATGCCGCTCTTCTTGAAGAAATTAACTATCAGCCAAGCCGTTCACTGGGAAAGAAAACTTTTGATAACGCTGCCCGCCAGCTCCAGACAGCAGGAATCTTAAAGGCAGAAACAGACATCGAAAAGTTTATTGAAACAGGTTATATCGAGCTCTTTGATGTACCCGACGGATACATCTACGACAGCGCAACAAAGACTTATAAAGAAATAAACGGAAACAGATCATAGGAGACGCAACATGAAAAACATCAACATCATTTTATCAGGCATCACAGCAGTTCTTGGACTTTTAATTGGAATCGCACCTTACACCTTTGCGAAAGTTTGTGGAATGGCAAGCATGCACTGCCACAAGGTAACAGCACCAACAGTACTGGTATTCGGAATTATAATTTTTGTAATTTCAGCAGCACAGACTCTTATTTTATGGAAAAAACGATAACTGTAAAAAGCCTTGCGCTTGCCAACATCAGTAAGAAGCCCTTCCGCACGGCAGCCCTCACAGTCCTCGTTGCATTAGCAGCAGGGGTGCTGTTTGGTACACTTCTTCTGACGACAAGCATTAAGGGCGGGCTCAAAGGAATAAATACTCGCATAGGGGCAGACCTTATGATTGTACCGGAAGGCTATGAATCTCAGGCAGAAGGAGTCCTTCTTACCGGAGAGCCAAGTTATTTTTACATGGATAGAGCCGTTGAAAAGGCCATTGGAGAGGTTCAGGGTGTTGCAGCAGTAACAAGTCAGTTTTATCTTACCAGCCTTAGTGAAAGCTGCTGCGACTTCCCAATTCAAATCATCGGTTTCGACCCATCAAGCGACTTCATTATAAAATCGTGGGGAAGACATAAAGTTTTAAATACTTCCGGCCAGGAAATAATTCTTGCCGGAAGTAACATTACTACAGAAAAAAACACAGTTCGCTTTTTTGAACACACACATAACGTAAGTGCCCGTCTTGCAAAAAGCGGAACCGGCATGGATAACGTTATATACACAGATCTTGAAAATCTTCAAAAGATTTTTGAAGACGCTAAAGCAAAAGGCTTTGGTTTTATTTCTGACGGCGACACTCAGACAAAAACCAGCGTAATATTTGTAAAGCTTGCAGCAGGTGCAAAACCGGACAGCACTGCAGCAAGAATTAAGGGCGCCGTACCAGGAGTTCAGGTAATTCAAAGTGATAAGTTTGTTTCGAGCCTTATCGACAGTATCTCGTCCTTCCTTGTAATTTTGAATGCGGTAAGCGTACTGGTAATTTTGATCACAGTACTTACTCTTTCAATTGTATTTTCACTTACTATAAATGAAAGATTACGAGAGTTTTCGATATTGAGAGTGCTTGGAGCTGATTTCAGCAGACTCCGCGCAATTGTATTTACAGAAGCAGGAATACTTGGAAGCATAGGTGCCGTGCTTGGCATTGGAATCAGCGCATTGATTTTACTACCCTTTAATTTTGTGATTTCAGAGAAGCTGAGCATGCCGTTCCTTTTATCTGGAGCAGGTCAGATAATTTTGTTTGCAGTTATTACGTTTGTAGTTCTGATTGCAGCCTGTCTTACGGCATCAGTCTCAGGTGCAATAAAAGTTTCGAAGAAAGAGATTTACATGGGGATAAAATGATAGAAGCAATAAATCTTAATAAATCTTTCATCACGCCACGAGGCAGAATCGATGTTCTCAAAAACTTCAGCTTTTCGATTGAAAACGGCTCCTTTGTCGGAATCACTGGAAAATCCGGTGCCGGGAAAAGTACCCTGCTTTCTATCCTTGCCGGACTCCAAAAACAGGATTCGGGTTCCCTTATTATAAATGACATTGAATTCAATTCTCTTGAGGATAAAGAACTCAGCGAGTTCAGAAATCAGGATATCGGTTTTATCTCCCAGGAACAGAGCTTTCTGGAAAACTTCACAGTGCTGGATAATGTGAGACTGCCAGCCTTTATTGGTAAGAAAAAAATCAACGACGCGACCGCAAAAGAAATCACCGCAAGGGCCCGCAGTCTTCTTGACTCCCTGGGAATTGCCCACCTGGCAGAAAACTACCCTTCCACCCTCTCCGGCGGCGAAAACCACCGAGTCCTCATAGCACGTGCCCTCATCAATAATCCGCAGATTCTCCTCGCAGACGAACCAACCGACTCCGTAGATTCCGAACGCACAGACGAAATCATAAAAATCTTCCGCCGTCTTGCCGACGAAGGCAAAACCATTCTGATTGCCAGCCACGACAAAAACGCACTTAAACTTTGTGACAGAGAAATCGAAATAAAATAAAAAGACCCTGAATTAAATTCAGGGTAACGTGATTTTGTTCAAGGTAATGGTGTGTAGTTCGTTTATAATGACAACCTAATTCAATGCCTGCTCCAGATCCGCAATTAAATCATCAACATTCTCAATACCAACTGAAAGTCGCAGGGTCTCCGGTGTAATTCCATTCTTGAGACGCAGCTCTTCCGGTACATCTGCGTGAGTCTGGGTTGTTGGATAAGTAATCAGTGTCTCTACTCCACCAAGGCTTTCGGCATATTTTATGAGGCGTACTTTTTCAAGAACGCTCAGTGCTTTTTCTGTACTGTTCAGGCGGAAGGTTACCATGGCACCAAAGCCGCGGGACTGGGTCTGCATTACTTTGTGGCCGGGATGTTCTTCGAGGCCCGGGTAGAAAACCTTTGTAACAGAGCCCTGTGTCTTAAGCCAGGCCGCAATTTTTTCTGCGTTCTCCTGTGACTTTTCCATGCGGACTGCAAGAGTTTTAATTCCTCTCAGTACCAGCCAGCTGTCAAAAGGAGCAAGGCCTGAGCCTGTAGTTTTAATGAGGAAGCGAAGCTTTTCCTGAAGCTCCGGGCTTTTTATAACTATAAAGCCTGCCAGAGTGTCGTTGTGGCCGGCAAGGAATTTTGTTCCGGAGTGAACTACTACATCGGCACCAAGGTCGAGTGGATTCTGGAAATAAGGTGACATAAAGGTGTTATCGACAATCAAAAGCAGCTTATGGCGTTTTGAGATATCTGCAATTTTTTTGATGTCGGTCACATTCATCATAGGGTTGCTTGGAGTTTCAATAAAAATTGCTTTTGTGTCTTTCGTGATAAGAGTTTCGACATCATCCACAGAACAGTTGGCTCGCGTAAACTTTATTCCGTTTTTAACTGATACATTATCAAAAAGTCTGATGGTTCCGCCGTACAAATCTGAGTCCACAATAAGATGGTCACCCGGCTTAAAGATTTCCATAAGCAGGGTGATGGCAGCCATACCTGTAGAAAGTGCAAAGGCATCAATTCCGTGCTCAAGCTGGCAGATAATTTTTTCCAGCTGCTCACGAGTCGGGTTTTGCAGGCGGGAATAATCAAAGCCTGTAGATCTACCTACGCCAGGATGAGCATAGGTTGCAGTCTGATAAATTGGAAAACTGAGGGAGCCGTAGTGTTTACACGCAGGCTCCTCCTTTGTTTCGTCTTCGAGGTGAAGACATTTTGTTTCTATTGATAATGCCATACTATTCTCCAAACTTCAAATAATAAGCAGCAAGTTTATTAAGAGCTTCTTCAATCGGCAGCTCTATATCAAATACGCTGATTGCATTTCGCTGGAACTGTCGTCCCATTCCCTGGCCGATTTGAGCAGCAACTACCGCCCGGCAGTCTAAGAGAAGCTCTACTGCAGGAGCAAGAGGACCTGAAGCGCCGCCTCCACAGCCAGCACCAGAACCACAGCCTGCTCCGCTTCCGCAGCCAAAGCTGCCACCGCCACAGCCGCCGCCGAAGTTTTGGGCAGCCGGAGTTTCGGGCGATATCGGCTCATTTGCAACAGACGTAAGTTCACGTTTTTCTGTCAGTTCAAACTTTTTATCTTTCAATTCATAAATCAGAAAAGATTTAGCCTGACCGAAATGTAAATCTATATTGAGACCATCGGATGTAGTTATGGCAACTTTTATGCTCATTTGTTTTCCTTAATACATGGATTGCTTCGTCGTCGCGCTCCTCGCAATGACACAAGGGGGCGTTGCGGGGGATTTCCCCCGCTGGGTGGGTAGCGACCAACGAAGTGGGCGCGTAGGGAGGGGGACGCTTCGCTAACGAATTTTGCATTCCATTTATATATAATTAATTTGCAAAACTCGCTCCTCCCTCCTCCCTAAAACCTGGCACCTAAAATCTAAAACCTAATCTAGATCTTATAATCGTCCTCAATAGCATCCATAAGACCGTACTCAAGAAGAATCTCTTCAAGACGTTCCTGTGTCATTGGAGTTGGAATTGTAAAGTTTGTATTATTGATTACGGCTTCTGCAAGGTTGCGGTATTCCTGTGCCTGTGCTGAATCCGGCTTGTATTCAATTACAGTCTTGCGGTTAATTTCTGCGCGCTGTACGATATTATCGCGAGGAACGAAATACAAAAGCTGAGTTCCAAGTTCCTTTGAGAAGGCACGAAGCAGATCGAGCTCGCGGTCTACGTTACGGCTGTTACAGATGATTCCACCAAGACGAACACCACCGGCCTTTGCATAACGGCTGATACCCTTTGCAATATTGTTAGCAGCGTAGAGAGCCATCATTTCACCAGAAGCTACAATGTAGATTTCCTTAGCCTTACCTTCTCGGATTGGCATAGCAAAACCACCACAAACAACGTCACCAAGTACATCGTAGAAAACGAAATCAAGGTCATCTGTGTAAGCACCAAGATTTTCAAGCATGCTGATAGAAGTGATGATACCGCGTCCTGCACAACCAACTCCCGGCTCTGGTCCACCAGATTCAACACAGCGAGTTCCGCCAAAACCTGTTCTCATGATGCGGTCAAGTTCAACGTTTTCACCTTCGTCGCGGATTGTATCCAATACTGTTTTCTGAGCGAGACCTCCGAGCAAAAGGCGTGTAGAGTCTGCTTTAGGGTCACAACCTACAACCATGACTTTTTTTCCATGCTCAACGAGGCCTGCTGTTAAATTCTGCGTAGTCGTAGATTTTCCGATTCCGCCCTTACCATAAATTGCTATCTGTCTGATTTCGCCCATAGGACGCTCCTTCGCACGGAAAACAGTTCCGTACCTTAAAAAAATATTGAGTTTATAACTATAACCTATTATTTTACTAGGTAATATCAATATACTTTTATTTACCTACTTAGTCAATAGGTTTTACAAAAATATTTAAGTATTTTGGTGATATTAAAGATTAGAATAGTCCCTGTATTCTATTATATTTCCACACTTTAAGTATGGCGTCGTCAATGCTGCCAGGAAGCTCCATGCCGGTAATGCCCGCTGCGGTGAGTGATTGAAGTGCTCCGTCGCCGATGCGGTTTGCTATTACGTATTTGCAATCTTTGAACTGCTGGACATGTTTATCCATTTCGGATTTGTTATGAAAGCCATCCTGACAAACAGGCGTAACCTTGCGTTTTTCAAGAAGGTCGTAGCCTTCATCGTCATCGACAATATAAATATAGAAGATTTCTGATTTTCCGTAGTGAGTATTCACACTTTCGCCATCGGTTGAGGCAATGGCAACGCGATATTTATCAGCCATGAGAGAAGTTTTCTCCGTAAGAGCCCGGCCCTATTTTTGCATAAAGCTGGCGGGAAATATCTGATTTGCCCGGAACACCTGCTGCATCTGCACGGCAGTGATTACAATGAAGGAAGAGTTCTATGTAATCTGCGGCGGCACGGCGGGCTGCTTCGATTTCTGCGCAGTTTGGTGCCGGCTCATCCTTTAGTTTTGCACTTGGAATAAGCGGTATGATGTTATACTTTTCTGCTCCCGCTTCTGCGACCGCCGCGGCGATTTCTGCTATGTGGGCGCCGTTTATGCGCGGAACTAAAACTGTGTTTACCTTTACGGTAATTCCCGCTTCGGCTATTTTTCTGATTCCGGCAAGCTGATTTTCTATGAGGATTTTTGCCCCCTCTACTCCTTCAATCTTTTTTCCATGCCAGATGATGTAGTCGTTGAGCTGAGCTTCGATTTCCGGATCTACGGCGTTTACGGTTACGGTGAGGCTGTCGATTCCGGCAGCAATTACTTCGTCGGCACGTTCGTTGAGCAGAAGTCCGTTTGTACTCATACATTTTATAAGCTGAGGATATTTTTCACCAATCAGGCTGAAGGTTTTAAAGGCATTGTCGCTGGCAAGTGTATCGCCCGGCCCTGCTATTCCCGCAACTTTAATTTCCGGACTTATCTGAATTGCCTTGCCTACGATGTCTGCGGCCTCTTGAGGCTTAAGAACGTGAGCTGTTACACCTGGTCTGTTTTCTGTTGTGTTGATGGAACGTTCGCAAAAGCGGCAGGCGATGTTACAGCCTGGGCAAACTGGAAGATGGATGCGGCCTGTTGTAGCGCCGTGACTGCCGAAGCAAGGATGGTTTTTTTCTAATTCGGAAAACGATTTTGGCATATGAGGCCTCCGGGGTTTTAGGGGCGCTGCCCCTAGGAGAAGGGGTAGCGAGCAACAAGGTGCGAGCGAGGGGAAGGCTTTCCCCTCCTCTATATTAATTATCGCTGAAAAGTGGTGTAGAAAGGTAGCGGTCGCCTGAATCTGGAAGAAGAACTACGATTGTCTTTCCCTTGTTTTCAGGGCGTTTTGCAAGAATGCTTGCTGCCTTAAGAGCGGCACCACTTGAGATTCCTACGAGGATACCTTCGCTGCGGGCAAATGCACGGCCTTCTGTGAAAGCATCTTCATTTTCGATTGGAAGAATCTCGTCGTAAATCTTTGTGTTGAGAACATCCGGAACAAAGCCTGCACCGATTCCCTGGATTTTGTGGGCACCGGCTGTTCCCTTTGAAAGAACAGGGCTTGTTGCAGGTTCAACTGCTACGATTTTTACGTTTGGATTCTGTGACTTAAGATATTCGCCGACACCTGTCAAAGTACCACCTGTACCAACACCGGCTACGAAAATATCTACTTTTCCGTCTGTCTGATTCCAGATTTCCGGACCTGTTGTCTTTTTATGAATTGCAGGGTTTGCAGGGTTTACAAACTGACCAGGAATAATGCTACCCGGAGTTGCTTTCTGAAGCTCTTCTGCCTTAGCAATAGCTCCCTTCATACCCTTTGCACCCTCTGTAAGTACGAGTTCTGCGCCATAAGCCTTAAGAAGATTGCGGCGCTCAACACTCATTGTATCTGGAAGTGTAAGGATTGCTTTATAACCTTTAGCGGCTGCAACGGCTGCAAGACCAATACCTGTGTTACCAGAAGTTGGTTCGATGATTGTTGCGCCTGGCTTTAAGATTCCCTTTTCTTCTGCATCTTCAATCATTGCAAGAGCGATACGGTCTTTAACGCTTCCTGCCGGATTCAAATATTCGAGTTTTGCAAGAATTGTTGCATCCTTTACTCCTGCTACCTTTGAATAACCGTTCAACTGCAAAAGCGGTGTTCCGCCAATCAATTCCAATGCACTCTGTTTGATATTACTCATAATAAGTCTCCTGATCTGGCCGCTGGCGGCCGTTTTTTAGATTACCCTCTAACTTAGTAGGTTTTACATTCTCAATATAAATCCTATTACCTACTTTGTCAATAGGTAATTATTATTTTTGTAAAGATTATTGTTTTTCTGATTTTTTTATCTTTTTTCTTATATATGGGGTTTTCCGCTTGACATTTTTTGCAAGTGGAAATAACATTTATGTTATGGACTTAAGAACAGTATTAACAACAGACACAGTAAACCTCCACTTGAAAGGAACTACAAAAGAAGAAATTGTAGATGAAATGCTCGACGTGCTCTACAAGGCCGGAAAAGTAACAGATAAGGCTACAGCACGCGAATGTGTATTGGACCGTGAACGCAAAATGTCTACAGGAATGAAACATGGAATCGCTATTCCTCATGGAAAAACTGACACAGTATCTGACCTTGTAGCATGTATTGGTATTTCTGATAATCCGGTTGATTTTGATTCATTGGATCAGGAACCTTGCCGCATTTTTATTATGACACTTTCACCAGTAAACAAAACAGGTCCACATCTTCAGTTCCTTGCTGAAGTAAGTTTGCTTTTCAAGAGTCCAGAAAAACGTCAGGAAATTCTTGACACACAGGACAAAGCTGAAGTTATTCGAATATTAACAGAGTAGTTTTCTATTCTACTAATTAAAAAATGATTTCGTAAGTTTATTGTTAAAGACAATCAAACAAAACGGGGAAGATTAGTTTATACTTGAATCTTCCCCCTTTTTTTTATACATTTAATATATAGATTGCAAAGACGCAGTCCGAAAGAACAAAAGGATTATTCAGATGAAACTTGAACCTCTTTTTTCAATTCAGGGAAACAAATTAACAAGAATATCAGACAATCAGAGTGTAGATCCAAGTACTTTTAAAATGATTCAGATTTCCTGGAAAGAAGTAGAAATTGAAGATGAATCTTACAACGAAGAATTTCTTGCAAAGCTTCGCGAAGAGTTAAAGCCTCTTGATGATCAGAATCAGTTTGTAATTCTTTGCCCTGTTGTAGACAAAAGCTTTGAAACACCGGAAGAAATCGAAGCTTTTATTAAGGCAATGAATCATACTGCAAGAAGAATTAAGGACTGTGTTTGTGTTGCAGGCTTCTTACTTCCTGATGAGCTTTTGGCAAAAGGGATAGACGGAGAATCACCTGCCAGTGCCTTTATGGAAACACTTGCAGTTAAACACGCACAGTACATTTATTTTGTAAATAAAAAATCCGAAGATAAATTCAACTTGAACGAAGCAATCTTTTTTGCATCTTTGGTTTTAATCTGATACGGGAAATAAAATGGAGCAGAAAGAAGAAAACAAAACATACTCCTCAAAATGTCTTGCTTTTGCAATTCTTGCTGCTTTATTCGCAGGTATTGCTTTCTGCATCCTTCACTTTCTACCCGATGAAGACACAATTGATTTATCAGCCTATATTGCAAAAACAACCCCTGTTATAGAAGATCCTGTTTCAGACGACATTGATATTTCAGAATACGTAAGTGATTATGTTTCTGATGTTTCTTTTCAGAATCTTGATAACGTAAAGGACAAGGGGCTCACATTATACAGACAGTCCATGTCAAAAAGCTCGGTTGAATGGTTTTACAATAAAATCACAAAGGACAAGGACATTACACGCGCAATCTTAACAGAAGCCGAAAAAAATGATATTCCTCTTTCTTTGGCCTTTGCCCTTGCATACACAGAAAGTAAATACAAGGTAGAAGCTGTAGGATATAATACAAACGGTACAGTAGACCGCGGTCTTTTCCAGCTCAACAGCAATTCTTTTCCAAACCTTACGGAAGAAGAATTCTTTGACCCATACACAAGTGCAAAATACGGAATGCAGCATCTAAAACAGTGCTTGAGAATGGCCGGAAACTCTGTAAGTGCTCTTGCAATGTATAATGCCGGAATGGGCCGAGTAAGCTCAAACAAAACACCTCAGGCTACCCTCAACTACATAGGAAAAATCATCTCATACCAGAACAAGTTGGACGAACTCTTTACCGACCAGGTTGTAATCTTCTACGAAACACAGATAGTTCCATTAAAATAATATACGTTAGTACGTGGATTTTTTTTTCTACGCCTGCAATGACGGAAGAACCCATGTGCCTATAAATGTCTATTACTGTTAAAAATTTAACAATAAACTTGAAATTCCTCTAAAATTCCTGTAAATTCAGAAAAAATCGCAGGTTTGGTGTGTAAAATTCATTGAAATTCCAGGGCGGAGGTATCTATAATGGGGCAAATTGAATTACCGGAAGTAACCAGAAAAAGGATGGCGGGGCTTCTTTCTTTGTTAAAGACCTGGCCAGAAGACAAAATCACTTCAGCTGCCATAAGCGGTTCCACTGGATGGAAAGATTCACTTATAAGGCATGATCTGTGGTTGCTAGGCTTCAATAAAGGAGTTTCAAACGGGTACCGTAAAGACGAGTTGCAGAATGCAATAAGTCAGGCACTCGGAATTGAAACAAAAGAAGAATCAGACAAAAGTTCCAATGACGGACGCAACTGCTGCATAGTGGGGTTAGGCCGCCTTGGTGCTGCTCTCTTAGATGATGAGTTTACAGACGGTTCTTCCTTTAAAATTAAGGCTGGCTTTGATTCAAACCTTTACCGTGTAGAAGTGCTCCGTTCAACCTTCCCCCTCTACCCTGCTTCAGAAATGAATAGGGTGATTAAAGAGCTTGGAATTGAATACGCAATCCTTACAGTAAAAAATGAGTCCGCAGCCGCAATGGCACAAAAATTAGTTGATGCCGGGATTAAGGGAATTGTGAATATGACAAACATCGTATTGAACGTTCCCAAAAATGTTAAGGTTCAGCATCTTTCGATATTGAACGCATTAAATCTGGTTATTTAAAATTATAATATAAGGAGTACACTATGAGTCGTGTATACAATTTTTCAGCAGGTCCATCATGTTTACCTGAAGAAGTTTTAAAAGAATGTGCAAGTGAAATGCTTGAATACGGAACAACAGGTCAGTCTGTAATGGAAATGAGCCACCGTTCCAAGGCATATGAACCAATCATTCAGGATGCAGAAGAGATGGTACGTAAATTAATGAATGTACCGGATAACTACAAGGTTCTTTTTGTTCAGGGTGGTGGTTCCACACAGTTTGCAATGGTTGCAGAAAACCTTGGTATTCACACTGGAAAAGCAGCATACATCAGAACCGGTGTATGGGCAAAAAAAGCCGCTGCAGAAGCTAAAAAACTTGGCGTAGAAGTTACAGAAATTGCTTCTTCAGAAGACAAAGGCTTTTCATATATTCCACGCGTAGAAAAAATTGAAGGTGACTATGATTACGCATACATCTGTATGAACAACACAATCATGGGAACTCATTATGAATACATTCCTGATACAGGGAACATTCCTCTTGTAGCAGATATTTCTTCATGCGTTTTGAGTGAACCACTTGATGTAAGCAAATTCGGACTTCTCTTTGCAGGAGCTCAGAAGAACCTTGCACCAGCCGGAGTTACTCTTGTTATTATCCGCGATGACTTAATCTGTGAACCAGAACAGTGCAGACCTGGAACACCAACTATGCTCTGTTACAAGACACACGCAGACAACGATTCTATGTACAACACACCTCCATGCTACACAATCTATGT
>JAGCTZ010000200.1 GCA_017963165.1 Treponema sp. | reverse complement strand
TCACAATCACACTGGATATTCCAATAGCAGACAGGCAGCGCGAAGACATGCAGCTTGAATCAGTTGACGTTCTGATTGTTGACGACGATGAGATTATGCTTCAGACGGCAGCCCACACGTTAAAGTCTCTTGGCGCATCAGTTGAACAGGCACAAAATGGATTTGAAGCGCTCAACATGATTAAGAGCAGGCACCTTTCAGGGCAAGATTACAATACAGTCATTGTTGATTGGAAAATGCCTGAAATGGACGGCCTTGAAACAATCAGACGGATCCGCTCTGAAATAGACACAAACATCCCGATTCTGCTGATTTCAGCTTATGACTGGTCGGACATTGAGGATAAGGCAAAAGAAGCAGGAGCGAACGGCTTTGTCAGCAAACCGCTTTTCCGCTCAACTTTATATGATAAAATCAACGACCTTATCGGGAAAGAATCTGCATCGCATGAACCGGAGGATGATTATTCAGATTTGCAGGGCATGCACATTCTTGTAGCTGAAGATAATGAAATTAACTGGGAAATCATATCCTACATGCTCAACACGGTTGGCGTCATTACCGACCGCGCAGAAAACGGACGAATTTGTGTGGATATGGTGAGCGCAGCTTCGGAAGGCAGCTACGATCTGATATTCATGGATATACAGATGCCGCTGATGAATGGTCTTGACGCAACCAGAGCAATCCGAAAATTGCAGAATCCTTGGGCAGCCTCTATTCCGATTATTGCAATGACGGCAGATGCCTTCCCCGAAAACGTTACAGAATGTATGGATGCAGGAATGAACGGGCATATTGCGAAGCCTATCGATGTCAAATTAGTAATCAAGGAAATCCGAAGAATTAAAGAGGAAAGGAGCCGGACATGAAAAAGATAATGTGTATTTTAGCTGTGCTGCTGATTTTCAGTCTGACTGCATGCACCGCTAAGAAACAGAAAACAGCGGTAAAAGAGGGTTTTCAGCCGTCTTACGATACTTCCACAAGCGGTCACATCCGCATTGCAGGCGGCTACAACAACTTTGAGGCGCTTGAAGTTGAATTCGACAGATTCAATGAATATTACCCCAATGTGGAACTGATGTTTACAAAGGTTGACGACTATAACAACATGATTGGTATGGTCTTAAACGGAAACGATGCGCCTGACATCTACGTCAATTACTCATGGATGTATGGCCGTGAGCAATACAAGGCTTCTATCGATCATGCAGAAAATTTGGCAGATCCTGCGCTGGTTTTTGACTTGGACTGTATCCGCAGCAATATCATTCTGAATACGGACGACGGTACGCTTCCGATGATTCCGGTTTTTTCAAACACATACGGTATGCTTGTTAACAACAGTCTTTTTGAAAAAGAAGGATTAAGCGTTCCTACAACTTACCAGGAACTTGTTACAGTATGCGGTGAATTCCGCAAAAAAGGCTATGAAAACCCGATTTTGGGTTATTCTCAAAGCGAAATAACTTCGATTTTTACGCTGGCAATCTATCCGTTTTTCTGTGCAACTGTGGCGCATGATGCAGAGGCAGTCAAAAAGCTCAACTCACTTGATGTTTCAGCCGGTGAGTATATGCGGCCTTCACTTGAAAAGATAACACAATTCTTAAACGATGACTGCGTGAATCTTGAAGCCTGCTCAAAAATCAAAAACAATTACGATGCCGTAATTCTCCGCTTTTTTGAAGGCGATATACCGATGATGACCTGCTCAGGCGATACTGTTTCTGGTACAAAAAAACGTGAAAGCCGCTCTGAAGCATTTATCGCGAATCCTTTCACATACACCTTTGTCCCTATTCCAATGTCAGACGAAGGCGCAAGTTTCCTTGATATGCCGAACCTACAGTTCTCTGTCAACAAAGACAGTCCAAATCTGAACATGGCCAACGAATTTATGCGTTTTCTGATTACGCCGCAAGAGCTGAACAATATGGCAATGAACAAGGGACTTATGTCACCGACTAAAGACCTCTCTTTTAACAGCATGTATGCCGCATTCGGTGCCGTTCCTGAATCCCGGATTCTGTCGCCGGAAGTAATCGGCTTGACGGATGATGCTGGCATTCAGTTAAGACAGGCATGTTACCGCGTAGGAACAGGCAAAATGACCATAGATGAAGCAATTGCCACTTATGGCAGTTTTTCCCAATAAAATCCCCGTACCGAGCAGACTGGCAGACATGATGACGAAAAACAATACATGGTTGTCAATTGTTTATTTCAAGCTTATACTTTTAGTAGAAACAATAAAAGTAATACGGTGGTATTAAAATGAATTCTAAGAGACTTGCAGCCTTTTTTGTTGATTTTATAATAGCTGCTGTAATAATGGAGATTCCGTTTTTTGTATTGGTTATTTTTCCACTGATAAAAGGAAATTCGCCGTCAGGCATTGTTGCAAGAACATTGGTATCAACATTAATCGCTTTTATATATTTGCTTTTGCGTGATTTGCCGGCAAAAGGAAGTATCGGAAAGCGGATATTCAAATTAAAAGTCATTGATTCTGAAACCAAAGAATTTGCAACAGCAAAACAAAGACTTCTAAGAAATATACCATTGCTGCTGAATTGGATTGAGATAATCATCTTTTTAGTAAGCAGCAGAAGAATCGGCGACAGAATTGCCAAAACAGATGTTGTGGAACGATAAATGACAGAAGATGAATTGATAACAATCTTATTATCTTTCTTTTTTCTTAATGTAGTTCTTTTTGTCATCTATCAATTTACAGATAAATACAAAAAGATTCACAGAATATTGTCTACATTAGACAACATTCTTTTTGTTCTGATTTTGGGATATATTTTTTATCAAGTTAATCATTTGTTCGTAATAATTATACCGTGCATATTACTGCTTATTTATCCGATTTCATGGGGATTAAACAGAGAACTGTCCGATGAAGATGCTACTTCTGTGGTCAAAATGAATTTACCTTTTCCAATGAATCATGAAAATAGAATAAAAACAGGGGCAGCATTTGCTCATTTCGTGACATTTCCTTTTTATTATTTGTTAGATAGCTGGCAAAAAGCATAGTAAGCTGTGTATACCGTCTGATGAAAACAATGTCCCCTTTTGTACATCATCTTTTAAGCTTTGCGAAGCACAACCTTAAACGTAGATAAATCTGGGGTTTTTAGGGGCAGAGCCCCTAAACGTTGCTGGAAAAAAGAGGGGTTTTAGGGGAGAAAAGAACCCGCTTACGAGTAGAGGTTCTTGTCTCCCCTAAATCATG
>JAGCTZ010000199.1 GCA_017963165.1 Treponema sp. | reverse complement strand
TAAGTTCCTTGTTGCCCGCATATTTACTGCCCTTTACCATATCATTGTAAGCAGTTTCGCCCATGTAGCGGCTGTGTGCCTTTTCTCCATGAACAATAAGAACTGCTGAACGGATCTCATTTGCATATGTAAATAGCTTTGTGTTCATAAGACTTGTTGCCGCTGTATTTGCCCAGCCCATGTTAGAGTTGAGCGAACGGGGATGGTAACCGCGTTCTGTTTTGTAGTAGTCCCAGTACTGACTCAAGAAAGTGTCTCCTTCGGGACGCTGGTCAGGAAGGCCTCCAAGAGTCGGATATTTGCCGCTTTCCTGAGCTTTTGCAAAACATTCCGTGCGGGCTTTGTTTACAGCGAGCCTTGCCTGGTAGCGGGCTTCTTCATTATCGTTTTCATCGAAATAACCTTTGTTTGTTACACGGGTCATGTCGTACATTGTCATAACTGCAGTAGCCTTGATTCTTGTATCAATTCCGGCCGCATTAAGTGCCCAGCCTCCCCAGCCGCAGATTCCGATAATTCCGATTTTTTCCGGGTCAACATCGGGCAGGGTTGAAAGAAAATCTACAGCTGCCTGAAAATCTTCTGTATTGATGTCGGGGCTGTTCATATAGCGCGGCTGGCCTCCGGATTCGCCGGTAAAGCTTGGGTCAAAAGCGATTGTAAGAAATCCGCGTTTTGCCATTTCGTGGGCATAGAGGCCGCTGGACTGTTCCTTTACAGCACCAAAGGGACCCGAAACCGCAAGCGCTGCCAACTTAGAGCTTGTCGAAAACTTAGGTATATACATGTCCGCCGCCAGTGTAATTCCAAAGTGATTTGTAAAGGTTATCTTTTTGTGAGTTACCTTGTCTGAGAGTTCAAAAGTTTTGTCCCATTTATTTTCAAGCTTAAGATTTTCCATATTTCCTCCGTGTTGATTTAAAAATACCCGAGTTTTTGGCATATTACAAATACTTTGTTTTTATAATAAATTATGCTTTTTAGGCATAGCAAAACGGCAAACATCCATGTTATACTTTTTTCCATGGAACTTCGCGTTTTAAAATACTTTATCACAATCGCAAATGAGCAGAATATTTCACGGGCGGCGCAAATCATCCACATAACCCAGCCAACTCTTTCGCGCCAGATTATCGAACTGGAAGAAGAGCTTGGTGTTCAGCTTTTTGAAAGAAACAGACAGAACCGCAAATTCATCCTTACCGACGAAGGCGTACGCTTTTACAATTACGCTGTACAGATTACAGAGCTTTCAGAGAAAACTGTTGAAGAATTCAAAAGTAATTCCTCCCAGATTTCCGGCAAAATCTATATCGGGGCAGGAGAAACAAAATCACTTGCAAGTCTGGCCCAGGCTTTTAAAAAAATCCGCGAGAGTCATCCAAAAATCGAAATCAGTCTTTTTTCCGGAGATGCCAGCATAATTTGCGAAAGGCTGGATCGGGGGCTATGCGATTTTGCAGTTTTTATAGGCTTTAAGAATGTCGAAAAATATAATCACCTGACGTTACCGCAAAAAGACCGCTGGGGCCTGCTTACACGAAAAGACAATCCGCTTGGAAAATACAAATCAATAAAAAAAGAAAATCTGCTGGAGCATTACGAACCCTTGTTTGTTTCGGCTCAAGCTTCAAGGCATCGCGAGCTTTTAAACTGGTTCGGTGGTTCCATGGAAAAATACAACATAACAGGCACTTACAATCTTATTTACAACGCAGGTATTTTTGCCAGAGAAAATATTGCCTCCTGCATTTCGCTGGAAGGTCTTACCGATATTTCTTCTGAAAGCCCTCTTTGTTTCATCCCTCTTGAACCGGCAATTTACAGCGAAGTTTATCTTGCCTGGAAAAAAGACCGGGAACTTTCAAAAGCGGCAAAAGTGCTTTTAGAAGAAATTAAAAAAGTTTGTGAGTAATTAAAGAATGCTGCTGTTTGCCATAGCATTAAGAATTTACAAACAATTTACAATAACTCTCTATTATTTTTAATTTTCACAAGCTATAGTAAAATCATGATAACAGTTTTAAGCCAGATTTTGGGATTTATTGGCTCTCTCTGCCTTTTGCTTTTTGGAATGGAAATGCTTTCAAACGGAATTCAAAAGGGGGCAGGAAACAGCCTGCAAACCTTACTGCATAAGATTTCCGGAAACAGATTTACTGCTGTGCTCACGGGTCTTGCGGTTACTGCAATCATTCAGTCTTCGGGTGCAACTACTGTAATGGTGGTTAGTTTTGTAAATGCCGAGATTATAAGCCTTACTAAGGCTATTGGAATTATTTTTGGTGCAAACATTGGAACTACGGTGACGGCCTGGATT
>JAGCTZ010000198.1 GCA_017963165.1 Treponema sp. | reverse complement strand
CTTGTAAACGGTTTCAGAAAGTCTTCAAAAACTTATTATGAAAATAACCGCGTTAAGAAAATTGCACTTTATATTGATGGAACACGGCTTGGAGAAATGGAATTTCCGGACAGACCTTTTCATAAAGTTACAATGGCAAATATTCTTGATGAAGGCGAGCTGATTAATCTCGGAAACTTCTTTGATAAAAATTATGATAAAACAAGGAAAGGAAGAGCTTTTTCCTGTAAATCAAATTTAGAAATAGAAATTCTTGAAGTTTATCCAGGTACAAAATATAACGACACCTGTATTTCTGATATTTATATGATTAAAGCCCTGCTTCCAATACCGTAACCGAAAGTTTGTACGAGTAGGGTAGGTTGCACATAATCCCGCGGTCGAAGTTTGGCTGCGGGATTTTTTTTCAGGCAATTGTCAATGAAAATCGTTTAAGGCTGGCTGCTAACGGACAAGCTTTCTTATCATGTTCCAGTCAGTACACCGCGTATAATTTTTATTAGGAAATTCACAATCCTGATTCCATGGACGGTCAACGACCATAATCTTAAGGTCTGGAAGATGGTCAAAAAACTTAAAGGCATGCGGCGAATCTTCTACGGCAAAATCAAAATGCATTTTGTAGTAATCTTCAAGTTCAAGGCTGAAAGTGCTGCCTTTAAGAAACGAGTCTCTGCCATATTTGTTCAGACAGTACATATTAACACGATCAAGACCATGTTCATTAAGCCATTGGCGTGAAGCTTTATAAGTACTGACTGGACGGCCTGTGATTATTTTTACATCATATCCGTTATCAAGCCAGTTGTTAATTGTTTTGATTGCCCCGGGTGTTTCATTAAAAGATAAAAGAGCTTTTGGAGTATGCCCCTCAATCATCAGCTTGTCATATTCTTCATCAGACAAAGAAAAGGACTTTTGCAGATTAAAATATCTGATTTTCTCATAAGGAGTATCAATCCCGAACATTTGTGCTGCAAGCTCAGAGAAGTAGCGGGCTGTTTCACAGAGACAATCATCAAAATCAACATAAATATTCATAAGTCTATTATAGCAGAAGAATTTAA
The DNA here is from genome assembly GCA_017963165.1 of Treponema sp. The sequence continues at coordinate 964 of JAGCTZ010000198.1, read as the reverse complement.
TAAAACGCTATTGACATATACCCCTCGGAGGTATATATTCTCAATTGTTTGATACCCCATAGGGGTATGCTGTGGAGGATATATGGCTAAAGATTGTTGTCATGAAGAAATAGGTGAAGAAATAACAGGTGAATGTCCGTATTGTTCAGGTAAGCATAAAGAGCGCGAAGATTCTGAAAAAAAAGATTTGATGAACCGTCTTAAACGGATCGAAGGTCAGGTTCGCGGTGTTGAAGGCATGCTCGAAAGCGGTGCGTACTGTACGGACATTCTCATGCAGGTTTGTGCAATTACAAGCGCACTTAACAGTTTCAATAAAGTTTTGCTTGGAAATCACGTAAAAACCTGTGTCGCAGAAAATATCCGTTCCGGCAACGATGAAGTTATCGATGAGCTTGTTACTACCCTCCAAAAGCTGATGAAATAACGCGGAGATTATAAGGAAATATATGGAACAATTTAATGTAACAGGAATGAGCTGTGCTGCATGCCAGACTCGGGTTGAAAAAGCTGTAAGTGCAGTGCCCGGAGTAAAAAGCTGCGCGGTAAGTTTATTGACTAACTCAATGGGGGTTGAAGGTGATGTTTCTGCCGAAGAAATTATCCGTGCTGTTGAGGCGGCTGGATATGGTGCAAGTGCAAAACGTACTGACGGTAAATCTTCAAAGTCTGGCTATTTAGATTCATTAAAAGACACAGAAACTCCAAAGATGAAAAAACGCCTTATTGCATCGGTCATTCTTTTGATTCCGCTGATGTATGTTTCAATGGGGCACATGATGTGGAACTGGCCGCTTCCACCTTTTCTGGACGGAAACCACGTTGCGATGGGCTTGTACGAACTTTTGATTTCTGCCCTCATTATGGTGATAAATCAGAAATTTTTTATAAGCGGATTTAAAGCTCTGGCTCACCGCTCGCCGAATATGGACAGTCTCATTGCTCTTGGAGCGACGGCGGCTTT
>JAGCTZ010000197.1 GCA_017963165.1 Treponema sp. | reverse complement strand
GGGCTTGTCCCTGTGCGATTGAGGCAATACTTTTTCCCTTACAAAACGATATCCCGAAAGCCGCCCTTAAGAACCAATGTAGCATCTTAAAACTGCGGGACAACTGCAATGTTGAGCAAAAAGGGTGCCCACTGTCCCCCCTAAGGTTAAATTGCATACCTTATTTTTTTGGGAGGGGGTAAGAGTGGTTCTTAGGGGGGAAAGGGGGAACACTTTTTGCGTGCCCGCAGTTTTAAGTTGCGGTCTATTTGTATCAGCTGCGAAGCCATAAGAATTGATATTTCTGGATGTAGGCACCTGGCGGCTTTCTCTGCCATAACCCTTACAACAAAGGCCCACTTGCGGAAACAGGCAGATGCAAAAAGCGGAGTGTCCGCGAAGCGGTACCGTAGCGTTTGCAGCTGACTGTGCTTTCATTGCTTGCTTGCGAGCTTAGACAAAGGCCACCGTGCGAGCTTGCTAGTAAATGCAAACAGTGTGTGAACGAATGAAGCGCAACGAAGTGAAGCTGAATGAGTGAACACTCTGTTTGCTACCTTCACATACCAATGCACGAAACCTGATTACCAACAAATGTAGTGAGCGGAAACGGTACGCAGTACGGTTGGAGCGAACGGAACCAAAGGATGCCTTATATGAACGCCGGATTTTTCACGGAATTTGTGTCCGTATGTCGCTCAAACACAGACTCAGACAAAAACTCAGACAAAACATAATATTACACTATATCACATAATATCACATAGTTGAAAAATCGAATTTAGTGTTATATAATAAAACAAGATAACAGTAAAAGCTTTGACCCAGGTTAGAATGTTCCATCGTTCTGAAAATCCGTATGTCGTTGGTTCGATTCCAACCTGTGGCACTTGGACTTCTGGGACACCGGAAGTCCATTTTTTTTGTCTTATTTCAGTTTTTAGAGTATTGTCATCCCTTAAAATATTGAACTATTACATTCTATTTTGTAAAATTATATGTATGAAAATTCGAGTTGTTCTTTTTGCATGTGTGTTGGCTTCAGTTTTTGCTTCCTGTACTAAAATAGATAAAACTGCCGTTGAAACTGCAGAACCTGTGGTTGATTATGATTTAAAATCTTTACAGGAACAAATATCCAGACCTGACCGTTTTATATCTGCCATTGTTCTTTCGCCATCGACTCAGCTTTATCTGCAGGGACGCGACAATAATATGCATTCAATTTTCACCTTAAAAAACAACGATACTGTAGAAATTCTTCTTTCAAGTAATTCAGATGAGCCCGAAAAAAATGTGAATAATGAACCTTTTCTTCATGCCGTTGATGATTCAGTCGATTTCTGGATTCCGCAAAATGATATTGCCTTATCTTCACAAAGTGCCGTTGTTATTTTTGATTCTGCTTTGTATGAAGATGCCCAGCTGCTCACCCCAAAAACTGACGGACTTACTAAATTAAAATTTGGTACAATTGTTGCAAGAAATCCACAACCGGAAAATCAGGAATCCTATGAAAATATTTTTTATTACGATAGCAGCAAAAAAATTGTTCAAAGTGGATTTATAAAGCAGGGGAGTACAAGCAATAAAGAAGACGATATCGAAGTTCTTAAAATTGTAGAACAACTCAAAGTCACAAAAAAAGCCGTTGACCGAAACAATCTTTTTGCCCGTGCCGAAAAATACAATCCGTCTCCTCTGGTAAAAGCCGCGCTCGACGACCAGATGGTTGAAAAACTCTCCTACAACTACGAAGAAGTAGTCAAGAACCTGCAGAAGCAACTCTACGGCGTCCACGTCAACGAACTTCTGACTGTGGATCAGAGCAAAGACCCGTTTGCGAATTAATAAATGATTTTTTAACGTGACTCAAATGAAATACAAAAACAACGAATATTCCGAAAGCGAATTGTATAAAGAACTAGGAGCTCTTACAAAAAATAAAGATGTATGGGAAGAAAGCATTAGCGATGTTTATGCTCTTTTAAAAACTGATTCTGTAAAAATTCAGGCAAAGGTGTTGTGGTTGCTTGGAGAAATGGGATTAAAATATCCTCAGGCTTTTAATGAATATGTTACTTCAATTGCAGATTTCCTTGGTAGCGAAGAGCCTCTTTTACGAGAACGTGCACTAAATGCTTTAGGCAGAGTAGGGCGGGCTGATTTTGAATTGATTAAGCCTTATTGGAATAAACTTTTCAGTTTTGCAGACGATTCCGAGCCGGAAGTACGTTTGAGTTTTATCTGGGCTTCAGAAAATATTGCAACAAATAATCCGGATATTTATTCAAATTTTATGAATATCTTTGCATCACTCCTTTCTGATAAAGAAGACAAGGTCCGGATGGAAGCTCCAGAAATCTTTCGTGTGATAGGGAAGAGAAGCCCTGAACTGGTAAAGCCTTACCTTGAACTACTCAAAAACACTTCAGAAAATGATGAAAACAAAGTTGTGCGGATTCACTCACTAGGGGCTATCAAAGCAACACTTGGCTGATCAAAGCTCCTTGCGCTCGTCTTACAAGCCTGCAGGAGCTCCGGCACAGAATTAACACCCCATTCATCTGCCGCAATTTTTATGAGCTTTCCGCAGGTTCGGGAATCTTCGAGGGCGTCGTGGGCAAGATATTCAATATCAAAATGTGCGCCAAGATCTGTAAGCTTATGTGACTTGATTTTGGGCCAGGTCTTGCGGGCAACAATGAGGGAATCAAAATATTCAAGCTGGGGTAGGGGCATTCCAAAATATTTACAGCAGCTTTTTATGACCGGCATATCAAACATATTTCCGTTATGTGCAACTAACGGCAGGCCCGGCGTTTTGTTTATAAAAGGCATTACCAGCGTATCCCAAACCTCAGGAAAATATGGCTTGTTGTAAACATCTTTGTAAGTAATGTGATGAATAGTTTCGGTCCATTCAGGAATAAAATACATCTTTGCCGGATGAATCAAAGAATAGCAGGAATCAACCTCCAGGCCATCAATAAAGCGTACAAGCCCCACCGAGCAAGCGCTGTTCATGTAATGATTAGCAGTTTCAAAATCAATTGCAATGTAGTCGAGTTTATCTGTCATACTTAATAATATAGTTTATCTTACTATCATACTGCGAGAGTAGATGAACAATTTTCTAAACAACATTCTAATCTGCAGACTTTGAATTATCAAGCGGTTTTCTATATACTTAATTCATATTTATTATGTAAAATATAGGGTAGGG
>JAGCTZ010000196.1 GCA_017963165.1 Treponema sp. | reverse complement strand
TATTGGTCAGAACGTAGCCTGCGATAAAGATTTTGATGAGACTAAGGTAACCGACTGTCTTGAACGTGCCGGCTTTGAAGAACGCCTTAAGAAAATGCCGGAAGGAATTAATACAAGCATTTATCAGATGAATGATAAGGGCGTAGAAATCAGTGGTGGTGAAGCTCAAAAAATTGCAATTGCGCGTGCCCTTTATAAGAATGCACCTTTTGTAATTCTGGACGAGCCAACCTCTGCTCTTGATCCAGTTGCCGAATACGAAATATATCAGCATTTTGATAAAATGGTTCAGGACAAAACTTCTATTTATATAAGCCATAGAATGTCCAGCTGCCGTTTCTGCGACAACATCCTTGTATTCGACGAAGGCCAGATTATTGAACGGGGAAGCCACGAAAATCTTATGAAACAAAAAGGCCTGTACAGTCAACTATGGAATGCACAGGCCCAGTATTACAACGTTTAAAAAATCAGATAATTCCAAGAGGAATCAGCACAATAAGCAAAAGTGCTACAGCGCCCCAGATTCCAATCAGAACTTTTTTCCTGGTTGGAACTGGAAGGTCTGGAACATAATTACTTGCCAGGAAGAATGGTACATAGGTTGTAATAAATACTGGAATTACACCCCACCATTTATAAACCCATATAAAAGAATGATTCGAAGTTCCGGCAAGGAATGATTCAAACAAAGCAAAAAGCAGAGCCATTTCAAGAGCAACCATAAGTTTGCAGCTTATTCCCTTGCGGCCGTTTTTTGCAAAATATCTTTTTGTGCGGTCCTGCGGCATCATCTTAAAGGAAATAATTCCTGCAAGAGAAAACATCATCGAAAGCTCCCAGCAGACACCAATTAATAAAATAAAGGTTGTAGACTGATTGCTTACAGACCAGAGCGGGTATCCGAATATATGCCCGATTATTGCATTACAAATTTCGTACAGCCAGTGAACTCCATAAAGTGCAAGTCCCGCAAATACTGCTTCGAAATTTTTCTTGTGGATTTCTGTCCAATAAACGTAGAAAACTACAGCCAGAATAAAAATAAAAGTCCAGTTAAAATTTTCTGTACTTCTAACAGCAATTGATTTGACAAGCTCCTTTGAAAATTCGGAACCGTCTCCCCAGAATTTAAACATAATGTCTCCTTTTTTATATTATTTACTTTCTAATTTAGCCTGCATTTCTTTGAGGACTTTTTTGCGTGCATACATTTTTTTGTCAGCTCGTTCAAAAACAGAATCAAAAGTATCATTTTCAGAAGAATTAAAATCATCAAAGCCGCAGGAAATAACAACTTTATCCTCAACAATATTTTTTTCCATCATTGTTTCAAAAGCCAGCAAAAGCTTTGCACGGTTTCTATAATCTTCACCTCTAAGGAAAACAACAAATTCATCACCACCAATACGATATACCGGACTATGCTTAAAAATATCACAGATAATATGACATGCCTCCTTTATATAAATGTCGCCTGCTTCGTGCCCCTTTGTGTCATTTACAATCTTAAGTTTATTCAAATCAAAAACAATAATACCAAATTCTGTAAGAAGCCCACTTTCTATCCAGCTTTCAATTTCTTTCTGCGCTTCTGTATAAGCACGTTTATTTTTAACTCCGGTAAGCGCATCTGTATAGGCAAGTTTTTTTGCAGAACCAAGTTCGATTTCCTGAAGTTCTTCTTTAGAAATATGAGCTTCCAGTTCACGACGATATTCTTCTTTTTCATCTTCAAGAACAAAGGTATGAATAAAGCAGGTTCCAAGCAGATAACCGATTGAATACAATGGAAGCAATGGATAAAAAGTCTGAAGTAATACAAGCACTGTCATTACAATTCCAAAAGCACCAATTGCTTTATGACGATTACGGTCTTTTCCGCTTTTTCTTAATGCAAAAATAAAGACATAAACTGCAGTAATGAAGAACATAAAAACCTGAATGCCAAGCGCTATGTATCTTGTTATGCAGGCATGATAAATTCCATCTGCATCAAAATAAAATTTTACCGGAACAAAAAGATTCACAATAATAGAAAGAACATCGAAAACTAAATAAATCCAGCCTGCCCAGGAAAGGATTTTTATAAAAATATTACTTTGTTTCAATAATTCAATAACGTATCTTGTCCACAAGAACACAGAAATCATCATTGCAAGAAAGAAAATAACAGTGTCTATATAAACAGCTGTAAGCAGCTTTGCCTCGTAGAGTAAGCCCCATGCGGCATCTGCTATATAATTGGCAGTAACACCATATAAAAATAAGCGGTATGATTTTAGAGAGAAATTTGATTTTTTTCCTATAGAATTCAGAACATCAAAATTGATGATAATATGAACGAGAAAAGCCAGTATTGCAATACTGGAATAGACCATATTTCAGCTCCAGAAAAAAATTACTTATCATTTTAATGATAAATCCAGATTTTGATATCGTCAATTAGATTTTTTAATGATAAAAAGATGGGCTTCCGCATTATAAAAGAATTGAATTTAGAAGTATGCAAAAATGCTCCCGTGTGGAACCTGATTTTGCTCCGCCGAGAACGCGGATAGGAAATTATTCCGAAGTGCAGACCTGCCTGCGGCAGCCCTGCACTTCCCGCGTTCAACGCTCCGCAAAATCAGAACCCCCACTCCGCATTTTTTCATGATTTCAACAATAAGGTTTTATAATGCGGAAGCCCCACTGTATTTTTTTTCAAAAAATTTGATTTTTTTTCTTGACCTTCCACTTGGTGGAACCCTTAAAATATTAATTAATTAAGGATAAAATAACTGATATGAAGATTTATCAGGTAGAAGAATTGGTTGGAATCACAAAGAAGAACATCCGCTTTTATGAAGAGGAAGGTCTTTTGTGTCCAAAAAGAAATCCGGAAAATGACTACAGAGAATACTCTCTGGAGGATGTTCGGATTCTGGAAAAAATAAAGCTGCTCCGTAAGCTTTCTGTTCCTATTGAAGAGATAAGGCTTTTGGAAAAAGGACACCTGTCATTTGCCCAAAGCATGTCTTTACAGATAGAACGGCTGGAAAAAGAGCAGCAGAGCGCAGAAGTAATGAAAGAGCTTTGTGCACGACTTAGAGCCGAAAACGAAGATATGCAAAAGCTTGATGCTTCGCGTTACCTTAAGGAGATGGAGGATATGGAACAACAGGGAACAAAATTTGTTGACATTGAAAAAGAAGATATCAACCGAAAGAAAAAATATGGTGCCATTGCAGGTGCCTGTATTTTTGGTGTGATAATGCTTCTTGTTCTGGTGGCACTAATTTATGCCGTAGTTGTGGAATCTGCACCTGCTCTAACAATGCTTATTCCAGGTGTAATTATTCTATGTACATTAATTGGAACAGTCGTTGTACTTGTTCAAAGAATAAAAGAAATCAACGGAGGTGAAGAGTATGATTCTCGCAAGTATTGATTCAATTCCAGGAAAGGAATTTGAAGTATTAGGAATGGCAAAAGGAACTATCGTTCAATCAAAAAACTTTGGCCGTGATTTTATGGCAAGCCTTAAAACATTAGTTGGTGGCGAAATTGCCGGCTATACCGAAATGCTTAATGAGGCACGTCAGATTGCTACAAAGCGTATGGTAGACGAAGCAACAGCACTTGGCGCAGATGCAATTGTCGGCGTACGTTACGGTTCTTCGGCAGTTATGCAGGGAGCAGCAGAAGTTGTTGCTTACGGAACTGCTGTAAAATTTAAATAATAAAGGCTGCTATATTTTGTCATATAAAGTATCTTCCTTTTTAGACTTATTTATTGTATTCTTACAATATAGAAAATAATAGAAAATAAAAAGCCGAGGATCTTATATGACAAATATAGATAAGCTTGTTGACGGAATAATTGCCTCTTATGATAAATACGGACTCGTAAATAGAAGCGATGCCGAAAATTTTCCAAACCGACAGACTGTAGTTTCTGTTCTTAGCGATGTCCAGTCTCTTATTTTTCCTGGTTTCAGGACAGAAGAAGACATTGATCCTATAAACATTCGTTATGTAACAGGACAAAAAGTTAACAACATCATTGCAAAGCTTACAAAAGAAATTCAAAAGGCTCTTATCTATACAATCACAAATACAAAAGGTTCTGCCGACAACATTCAGGAATCACATTGCTTTGCTCTTGCCGAAAAAACTGCACTCGCACTTATAGAAGAGTTGCCGGAAATCAGACGCAAGGTTCAACTTGATACAATTGCGGCTTTTAATGGCGACCCTGCTGCAAAAAGCAACGAAGAAGTTATTCTTTCTTATCCCGGACTCGAAGCAATTGTCGTTCATAGAATTGCACATTTCCTTTATAAAAATGGAGTGCCTATCATTCCACGTATCATGAGCGAACACATTCACGGAAAAACAGGTGTTGATATTCACCCTGGTGCAACAATCGGCGAATCATTCTTTATTGATCACGGAACAGGCGTTGTAATCGGCGAAACAACAATAATTGGAAATAACGTTAAAATATATCAGGGCGTAACACTTGGTGCCTTAAGTGTAAGAAAATCTTTGCAGGACAAAAAACGACACCCTACTATAGAAGACGATGTTACAATTTATGCCGGCGCAACAATTCTTGGCGGCGACACAGTTATTGGAAAAGGCTGTACAATCGGCGGTAACACCTGGGTTACAAAATCAATTCCGGCAGGTTCGGTAATAACAATATAAAATGATAAAAGCAGTTATTTTTGATATGTTCGAAACGCTGGTGACTCTGTTTACAGGGCGCATCTATTTCAGCGAAAACATTGCAGAAGATGTTGGCGTTGATCTTCAGGCCTTCCGCAAAGAATGGCATGCAATCGAAAAAGACAGATCCACAGGCAAGTATACAATAGAAGAAGGCATTGGACTTGTACTACAACGGCTTGGTGTATTCTCCAAAGAAAAGCTTGAGTTAGCAATAACTAACAGACACAAATGTCTGGAAGATACATTTTCTGCAATTCCACAGGAATCTGAACAATTGCTCAAGGAACTTAAAGCCCGCGGAATAAGAATCGGTCTTATTACAAATACTTTTTCCGATGAAAGAGACATGATAAGAAGCTGCGAGCTTTTCCCTTATTTTGATGTTGCACTTATTTCTTACGAACAGGGAATCTGTAAGCCAGCCCCGGAAATGTACAGCAGAATGATAGAACAGCTTGGTGTTGAGCCGGCAGAATGCCTGTATGTAGGTGATGGTGGTTCGCGCGAATTATATGGTGCCCGCGAAGCTGGAATGCATCCTGTTCAATGCACCTGGTTTCATGACCTTGCCTTTGAACCTCATGTGCCCTGCCCTATTCTTGATGAATTTGAACACGCTGCACATCAAATGGATATTATTGAATTTTTAAAATAAACTTTTTTGGGGCTGAAAATTAAACTTTTTTCAGCCCCAAAAAAAAAATCTACAACCCCAGTTTAAACAATCCGTGATGATTACAGTAAGCCAGGAAAAACTTTGCACGACCAATTTTAAATCGTGCTTCTGCCGCACTTTCCGGATAAAGCTTTACAAAATCCACTCCGTTATCATAAACAGCCGCAATAAAAGAAATATAATGTTCCTTTGTCATCGGGTGATCAATCGTAACGTAGAATTCGTCTTCCACTTTTTCAAGCTTAATCTGATGTTCAGCCGAAACTTCAGCATCACAGTCATCCTCTACTTCCAGAGGTGGCAGCGTAATTCCACAACAGCTTATAACAGCTTCACCTCCAGCCTGAATCACATTTCCACAGACAGGGCAGGTATAAAACAAAATCTTTTTCATGTTAAACGACCTGTTCTGATTACGGACTTCATTTCCAGAAAAAAGCTCAATCACCGAAATGTTCAGAGCCTGTGCAAGCGGTTCCAGAAATGAAATATCAGGCAGCCCGTGTCCGTTTTCCCATTTGCTTATTGTCTTGTTACTAACATAAATTTTCTGAGCCAGCTCGTCTTGAGTAAGCCCTTTTTTTTCGCGCAGTCTTTTTATTGTTGCGCCGGTAATATAATTATCCATAATAAATCTCCTGAGTATTAAACTACTTAAAACTACGCGTCGTTTTATTGTTTTATTATGGATAGATTATCACTGCGAAAGGTGTACCGCAACCTACGTATCGTAGACGTTTTATTTATTTTACAACTACGCAGTTACGTCCGTTGAGTTTGGCTTCGTACATTGCTTTGTCGGCGCGGTCAAAAACAACCTGGTCAGTATCGTTTGTTTGAACTTCGGTTAATCCAATACTACAGGTCAAATGACCAATGCTTTCAAATTCTGCCTGTGCAATGCTTTCTCTAAGCTGCTCAGAAATAATCTTGATTTTTGCAAAATCCATTCCATAGCAGACACAGACAAATTCTTCACCGCCCCATCGGCCTGTTACAATATCGTAAGGCTTAAGAAATTCAACAACATAATCAACAAACTGTTTAAGAACAACATTTCCGGTAGAATGCCCGAATCTGTCATTTACTTCCTTAAAGAAATCAATATCAAGCATCATAAGCGAAACCTTTTCGTTCTTTGACCTGAAGGCATCTATAGCATTGCTCATTTCGGTCTCGATTCGACCATGATTAAAAATCATTGTAAGGGCATCTTTAGAAGCAAGATCTTCATACTTCTTCAAGGTTTCAAACAACTGCAGAGAATTTTCGTGAATATTCTGAACCATAAAGACAAATCTAAAATCATCTTCGTTAGTTGTATTGGTACGACTAAAAATAAGCTTAACCCAGATAAATACACCGTCCATATTCTTCATCTGACAGTCAAAAGAAGTAGTACGACCCGGCAGAAGATTTTTCTTAAGATATTCAGGATCTGTGCGCTCCATAAATAAACGCTGGTCTTCGGGCCAGATCATATTTACAATCATGTTGCGCCAGGTAGAATAATTAATATCATAATTCATCGGATTATCAGAAATTTCGCTGACATTAATGCTGTACGAAACATCCTTAATCAGGTCAACATACATAGAAAAAAGATATGAATTCTGAATCGTATCAACCTTTTTGTCTGTCAAGAAATCACGGAGATATTCGCTGTTATCAAGTTCATCCAGAATAAACAGATATTTTTCTTCATCTTCTTTAAGCGGATAAATCGAAATCTGAATTAAATGAGTTTGCTCATCAATATAAAGTTTAATCCGGTCAACATATTTTCCCTTAAATTGACCAATCATAGGAATAAAAACATTATAATCATCAGCAATTTTGTCCGCTTTATCACTAAAATGGAACCACAATTTTTCTACAAGGCTCTTATAATTTCCGTCCTCTTCTACAAACTTTTCAAAAAGGCCTTTTCTTTTAATTGTGTGATAGCTGTCGTTTTTAGCATCAACAATAATAATTGCATCTACAAGCTCATAAAATAAAGTAGAAATATTGTCCTTCGAATAATCACTCATACACATTTCCTCTTTACGCTATCTATATATTCTACACCCTTTTAGCAAGTTTTCAATCTTTTTTTCTTGGATTTTGGACATGATTTTTAGACAAAAAAAGGAGGGGGACGCCTCCCCCTCGTTCCAACCGGCTGCGCCGTTTTCCACTACCCCCTCTGCGGGGACACCCCGCAACGCCCAACATCATCAACTTAAGACCACTCTATTTAAAAATTCTAAAATTCATTAGAATTTCTGCATGGGTGGAAAAAACATAACAAGAGCTAACAAAACCTTTTCATTATGGAAATCTAAATGGATTA
>JAGCTZ010000195.1 GCA_017963165.1 Treponema sp. | reverse complement strand
ATAGTTGAATATGAAACTCAAAGGCTTTTATTCATCCTTGTTCACAATTGCAATTCCAATTTCTCTTCAGGCGCTTTTGCAGAACTTTGTAAATATGCTCGATACAGTTATGATCGGGCGGCTTGGTAGTGTTGAGATTGCTGCGGTTGGACTTGGAAATCAAATATTTTTTATCCTCAATATGATTCTTTTTGGAATCACTTCTGGAGGCGGTGTTTTTATTGCGCAGTTCTGGGGAAAAAAGGATATCCGAGGAATCAGAAAATCTCTAGGTTTGATGACTTTGATTGCCGCTTTTTCTGCTGTGGTTTTCACTGTTCTTGGACTTTTTATTCCTCATCAGCTCATAAGAATTTATTCTCCGTATCCTGAGGTTGTACGCGTGGGAGGAGAATATCTTCGCCTGGCTTGTTTGAGTTATATTCCTACTGCAATAAGTTTTTCTATTACACTTGCCCTGCGAAGTACAGAAAGGGTAAAGCTGCCGCTTGTTTGTACATCGGTTTCGCTTTTGACAAATGCCGGTGCAAATTATCTTTTGATTTTTGTTGCAGGACTTGGAGTAAAAGGAGCTGCCATTGCAACAGTCTTTTCGCGCCTTGTAGAACTTGTAATTCTTTTGGCCTGGTCTTATTCTCACGGTTATGAAATCTGCGGAAGACTTCGCGAACTGCTTGGCTTTGACTGGACTTTTGTTTTTAAATACCTGAAGATTGCCTTCCCGGTTATTGTCAACGAAACCTTCTGGGGACTCGGAACCTCTGTATATAACGGAATCTATGCTCACGCGGGAACTGATTCCTTTACCGCCTATAGCATCACCGGAACCATCAGCCAGCTAACCTGGGTATTCTGTATGGGCTTTGGAAACGGCATTGGAGTTTTGATTGGCAAGCGTATCGGCGAAAAGAAACTGGATGAAGCAAAAGGATATGCCCTGCGTTCCATGTGGTTTATGCCTTTAGTGGGAGCGGTCGTCGGAGTTCTGCTGCTGCCACTTTCTAAGCTCCTCCCCTTCCTCTTTAACGTTGAGCCGGAAATCATCAAAATGGCAACTCAGATTCTTATGATTTTGATTCTGCTTTATCCATTCAATTCCTTCTGTATGGACTGGGTTGTCGGTGTATGCCGGGCCGGAGGAGATACAGTTTTTTCTGCAGCAGGCGAACTGATTGTTTTGTGGGGAGTTGCAATTCCGCTTGGATATGTAGCAGCCTTTGTCCTCCATCTTCCCGCCCCAATGATTTTCTTATTCCTCTCAAGCGAATCAATTGTAAAAGCAATTGTTGGAGCCATAAGAGTTCTGAGCGGAAAGTGGCTGCATGAGGTTACGTGATTTTACAGATTATGTATAGGAAATTGTCGCCATATAAAAAAAAGACCTGCAAAGTGTGCATGCTTTCGCAGAGGCCTAGCAGGTATGTTAATTAAACAATAATAGAAAATATGATGAAAGTCAAACAATATCACTGATTATATAAATCACAAAAAATATATTAAGATGTACTACCTTCCGGAACGGAAGGTAGTTTAGTTGAAAGTCAATCTAATTTATGTTATACCTAAATATATGTTATTTAAATATTGTGGTGAATGTGGACATAAACTTGACGATATCAAATGTGGCGATGATAATTGTCGAATCTGCCCGTCTTGTAAAAAAATATACGGAAATAATCCATTACCAGTTGTTGAAGCTTTAGTTGTTAATGAACATAACGAAATCTTACTGTTAAAGCAAAATTATATTTCTGAATCCAAATGGACTGTAGTTACAGGTTATATGCAGGATGGAGAAACAATTGAAGAAGCAGTAGCCAGAGAAGTAAAAGAAGAAACCGGACAGATTGTAACAAACTGTAAATATATTTCAAGTTATTACTTTGCTCCAAAACACCTGATAATGATTGGTTTTATTGCTTATGTAAAAAAAGAGAAATTTACAGATTCTGAAGAAGTTGATGATCTAAAATGGTATAAAATCGATGAAGTAGAGTCTATAATTGCACGTGAAAATAATTGTTCTGGTATGCATTTTGATCTGTGCAAGAAATATTTGTGTTAATTAATTCTTTCTGTCACACCTTACAGTAATCGCACTCCAAGCCTTTTACGTCTACCTTACAGGTAAAGAGACAGCCGTCGAGTTCGCCGGTCTGGCCGGTAGCTGCGGTGGTGATAAAAAGAGTATCAAGCTTGTCGCCCATAAAGCAGCAGGAAGTTACGTTTTTGGCTGGTACATTTACAACCGCAAGAAGAGAGCCGTCTTT
>JAGCTZ010000194.1 GCA_017963165.1 Treponema sp. | reverse complement strand
CAAGGCAATCCTTCACCAGGACTTTGCCTCTGCAGAAAAGCTTGCCATCGACACCTATAACAAGTTTGAAAAGTTTAATAAGAGCTTTGATCAGAAAGATTTTACTCTTCAAAATCCAAACAGGAACGACTTGCTGTAAATTGGCGAACCTTGCTGTCTGCGACGGCAACATGTTCTGGGTGCTTTGAGTAAGCTTTGAGTGCTTCTTCAGATTCGAAGGTTGAATCGAGCATCAGGTCGGCAGTAGAAGAGGGAAGTCGTCCGCTTGTGATTACCTTGATGTCTACAAGGCCCGGAATTTTTCCTTTAAGGCTTTCGAGACCTTCTTTGATTCCGGCTTTTACAGATTCTTTTTCAGAATCACTCATTTCTTTTAATGTCCATAAAATTATGTGTTTTACCATTTTAGTCCTCTTTATTACATCATATTACAGCCGGATTTTCTTTCTTCCGGGTGAGCTACTTCAAAACCGCAGTTTGCTTCCATATTGAGTTCGCGGAGTTCTTTGACACCATCAATATAAAGCTGATAGTTTATCCCTGTAGATTCGTAACCGCAGCCAATGTCATAATCGTCACCCAATGATTCGCGTACAATCTGTTCACGCTGTTCACGGGTTGTATCTTTTATCAAAATGCTTGCCATATGTAAAAGTATAACAAATATGAGGATTTTTTGATATAATAAAATAGATTACCTTGCAGGTATCATCTTCATAGAAAAAGTGTCACTTAAATGGGGTTCAGTCGGGGGTCAACAAGGCTATACATATGACTAGTTATAATGTACATTCTGTCGACCTGAGCCTTTGTATTTTCTCTGACTTTCTTGGCAAGAACAGCTTCTGTAATCAAAGACTTTTCTTTAAGCTGTTCAAGAACGGTCACTATTTCTTTTTGAATTGCTGTTAGTTCATTCATAATTGTATTAAAGCATAATTAATCAAAATTGGTTTGATAATCCAATAAACCGTGATTGTATAAAAGGTCAGAATCCCGGCAAACAAGGCAATGCGCTTCCAGAAGTTTTGAATAAAAAGCTTTACCAGTTCATCCAGCCGTGGGATTTCCTTAAGCGCAGAAAACTGAGACGCTGCAAGATCAATCCCTGCATAAGTCCAGGTCACAAGAGGATATTCATCGGTAATGAAGCTGCTCACACCCTTGGAAAGACTGCGCTTTTTAATCACCTTCCCTGCAATTGCAACAGTCACACGCCCATAGTTTTTGCAGTAAAGAATCACCCTCACAAGCCAGAAGACAAAGGCTCCTGCAAAAAAGGCCATGCTTATCCAGCTTGCAATCTGTTTTCCAAAGAGATGAAAAATCAGAATAAGCATACCGGCAACATTTATGGCAAGAGTTATTGCTGCGTTGCGGATTGTTCTTTTATAAATCTGGTGTAGTTTTTCTTCAATAAGATCGTAGGCCGAATTTAAGGAAGCTTCAATCACCTGGGGAATTGCTGCATTCACCGCTGCCCTACTCAACCTGAAGAGCCTTCCAACTACCCTTCTCCAATATGCAGACATTAATTAAGACCCTTGAAT
>JAGCTZ010000193.1 GCA_017963165.1 Treponema sp. | reverse complement strand
TTGTTGTATACATCAGTAAGCGGCTTCATAAGCTCTGCATACTCTGTCCATGTCTTTTCAAAGTCTGAAGGCTTACACATAATCATTCGTGGAAGATACCATTTCTGGAGCGGTTCAAATCCATTCATAGCAATTGAAGCTTCTTTTTCAAATCCGTCGCTTTCTTCAGATGGATTGCACTGCCAAAGCGGATACCAGCCGGCATTTTTAGGCGGATTCTTGTCCATCAATTCCGCATAAGAATTGACACCATAAGCTTTGAAGATTTCTAGGTCAAGTTTTTTCTGGCTTTCTGCATATTCCCAGGGGAGGTCGTCCATAATGTATGTGTATCCGTCCGGCATTGTTCCTTCTAATTTTGGAGCTTCTTTTGCCCAGAATGTAGCGCGGTTTTTCAAAATCCATACAGGATTATTTTGCTGTAGACGCTGTCTGTCGGTTCTGTAAGGGCGGCCGTCAGCATCTCTCTGCCAGTCTTCACCTTCAAAGCCCCAGTAAAGCACACGCTGATTTTCTTCTTCAAGCATTTCATCCATGAATTGAAGAATCTTAATGGCCTTTTCTTCTGAGCAGCTTGTTGTAATACCATAACCGTCCTGTAGGGCTGGAAGTTGCTGGTCGCGGTAATGAGGCTTAATTGACTCATCAAATGTAAGCGGCAGCGGAACATAAGTTCTTTCTTCTTTTCCATCAGCATAAAGAATCAGCTCTGGTTCGCCCTTAAACTGCCAGCCCTGAATAAACATTCCGAGAACACGTCCCTGTGCAATCTTGGTATAGTACTGGTCGCGGTTGTCTGTAAAAGATGCAGGGTCTATCAAACCCTTGTTGAAATATTTGTTGGCAAGCTTGAACCATCTTTTAGCATTCTCATCAGTAAAATTGTCTTTATAAACATATTTTCCGTTTTTAAAATCAACGTGGCCGTTGCCGTCATTTGAATAACCCGCAAGAAAATTCGGCGGATTCCATAAGTCAAATGCTTCCCAGTTGGCTGTGACAATGTTGAATGGAATTGTCTGCATTCCGTCGATTGACGGGTGCTTTTTGTAGTAAGCTTCAATAAGATCAAAATACTGTTCTACAGTCTTAATTACAGGGTAGCCGAATTCTTTGAGAACGGCTTTCTGAATCCACCATGCACTTTGGTTGAAGTATGTATCAGATGGAGTACCATCGAGTACACCGTACTTTGGAAGAGAATAGATGTGCTCTTCTATGATTTTTCCATTTGCATCTTTCTCTGAGTCAATGTAAATCATTTTCTTCCAGGCGGAAGCATAGTGCTTTTTTAAATTCGGTGCATATTTTTCGATAAGCGGCTTAAGGTCGCGGAGGCAGCCTGCATTCTGAAATTTGTCGGAATCAACTTCTACAAGATCTGGAAGTCTGCCGGTTCCTATAAGCAGGGCGATTTTTTCGTTTTTGTCACCGGCGAGAATATCCCAGGTGAATGATACACCGAATTTTGATTTAATCCATTTGTAAGTTTTGTTATTTGCAGGCGGCTTCTCACCTTTCTGCATTGTAAAAACTGAAATGTTAAGGTTTTTATTTGTGTCTGCTGATGCAACAGACAGCGGAATAATAAAAAGCAAAATAAGAACTAAAAGAATGGGTGACTTTTTCATTTTTGTTCTCTCCTTGTGTACTTAATTTTTTTTATAATTGTAACATTTGAATGTTATTTTGTAAAAGGTTAGATGTCAAGCTTTTTTTACTTTTCTAAACTATCCGTTCAATTTTGAAAAAGGAACAAAGGCTTTTTGCGGGCTGTAATGTTCACCGATGATTTTTTCCATGTAGATGAGATTGTACCAGCGGTCAAATTTATAGCCGATGCGGCTGAAACTGCCTATTGTTTTATAGCCGGTTGCTTTGTGAAAGTGCTCGCTGTTTTTTGTAAGATATGGATCATTCTCTTCGGGTGGATCTGCGACGCCGGCATAAAGGTTTGTGACATTCTGCGCAGTTAAATATTCTTCAAGCTTTTCGTAGAGCTTTCTTCCAATTCCAAGACGGTGAAAGTCTTTGTCCACATAAATCGAAGTTTCTGCTGCCCAGTCATAAGCAGTTCTCGGGCTGAATCTGCCGGCATAAACATAACCGACAATTTTTCCGTCTGTCTCTGCAACAAGATACGGATAATTTTCGAGTGTAGTGCAAATGCGGCTTTCAAATTCTTTTAAAGACGGAACTTCGTATTCAAAAGAAACTGCCGTATTTTTTACGTAATAAGAGTAAATTTCAAGCAGCGCTGCCGCATCTTCTTTTTTAGCAATTCTGATTTTTACTTCCATTGTTTATAGCTTTTCCTCTTTTATGCTGTTTATGCCGGCGAGTTCAGGTGCGGTCAATTAAAAAGTTCTTCCGCTTTTGTATACAGCTTTTTTGAAGCTTGTTCTATGTCGGCGGCTCCAAAAATTGCGCTTATTACAGAAATGCCTGCAATACCAGAGCCTTTAAGTTCATCAACATTATTAAGGCTTATGCCGCCGATTGCAACAACCGGAATTTTTACTGCGTCACAAATCTCTTTTAAGGCTTGGTGCGAAACCGATTCTGCATAGTCTTTAGAATTTGTCGCAAAAACTGCGCCTCCACCAAGATAATCTGCACCCTGTTTTTCTGCAAGAAGCGCTTCGCTTACTGTTGAAGCAGAAACTCCAAGAATTTTTTTAGAGCCTATAAGTTTTCTTACATCAAGGGCGTTCATAT
>JAGCTZ010000192.1 GCA_017963165.1 Treponema sp. | reverse complement strand
TTACATGGACGCTGTTTGAGTTTTCTGAAGGTAATTCTCTAATGGATGTGCCTTCACTAATAATGAATGTTGAATCAAGCTTTAATGTCTGGATTTTATTTCCAGCTACTTCAAGTAATTCTGCCGGTTCAAAATTGCCGTTTTTATAAGGATTTTGTGCTAAATATATATACCCCTCAATTGAAGGATCTGACACAAGCTTTGCTTTTACAAAAACATAATCATTTTCTATAACTCTGATAATATTTGTAATTTGGATTTCATCATCTTTTTGTATTGTATATATTTCATTTCCAAAATCTGGTTCTGGGAATATTTTGATATCTAATCCGTCATATTCGATTTTTAATGAATAAGAAATGTCATGGTTTTCAATATCATTGTTTGCATATGAAACTTCATTTTTTTGTTCCACAACACTTGCTTTAAGATTATTAAGTTCATTTGTTAATTCTGTATTCTGATTTTCTAATTCTTCAATTTGATTTTTTAATTCAGATATTTCATTCTTGAAGCTTGAATTCAATTCTGTTAATTCAGCAATTTTTTGATTTAATTCATCTTCTTTTTTTGAATCACAACCAATAAAAGATATCAAAGCTGTCAAAAATACAATTATACATACTTTACTTTTTTTCATTTTTTAAACCTCTAGATTTACTTATTTGTAATTATATCACGTTTCTGCTAAAATACTACCCATGAGTGCAAATAATTATCCTAGAATATTTTTGAATAAGAATGAAGAAAAAGAAATCTTGCAGGGGATGCCTTGGGTTTTTGATAATGAGATTTCTTATATAAAGCATAGAGGCAGCGAAAAGGATGCCTGGAAAAACGAAAGCTTTGCGGAATGTACGCTTGATGACGGGACTGCGGTTGAAGTTTATTCTAAGGCCGGTGGATTTTTAGGCACAGGTATTCTTAATAAAAAATCTAAGATTGCTGTGAGGATAATCGGGCACGAAAATGCTGATGTTATTCTTGCTGATACTGAAGCTTATTTTGAAAAAAGAGTTTTGGATGCTTATAGCCTGCGCCAGATGTATTACAGCAAAAATGATTCTTACCGTTTGATTTTTGGTGAGGCTGATTTAATTCCAGGACTTATTTGCGAACGCTTTTGCGATGAAAATAGCAAAGTGATTTTACTTATTCAGTTTCTTTCTTTGAGCTGTGATATTTTCCGTAAGCAGATTCTTAGTGCGCTTTGTAAAATCTGTAAGCCTGATGCTATTTTTGAACGTTCTGATTCTTCGGTAAGAGAAAAGGAAGGATTGCCTGAAGTTGCTGGATGGTTAGATATTACAAAAGAGGATTTTCCGGTTGCAAATGGCCCAGATGGTAAAATTACAATTATTGAAAACGGAATAAAACTTGGGGTTGATATTGTAAACGGACAGAAGACTGGATATTTCTTAGACCAGAAATTTAACCGTCAGGTAGCTGCGCGATTCTGCAAAGATAAGCGCGTGCTTGATACATTTACTCATACCGGGGCCTTTGGCCTTAATGCATATAAATCCGGAGCAAGTGAAGTTATTTCTGTAGATATTTCTCCGGAAGCTGTTGAAATGGTAAATCATAACATCGAACTCAACAAAGCCGGCAACAAAATGAAAGCCGTTTGCGCTGATGTTTTTGATTTGCTCAAGCAATATGAAGCAGCAGGCGAAAAGTTTGATGTAATTGTTCTTGACCCACCAGCATTTACAAAATCTGCAAAGATGATTGAAAAAGCATACGGCGGCTATAAAGAAATAAATCTTCGCGCAATGCGCCTGCTAAAACCAAACGGTATCCTCGTAACTTGTTCTTGTTCTTACTTTATGGAAACAAACATGTTCTGCGATATGATTATGCATTCTGCAATGGACAGTCACCGACGCGTACAGATTCTTGAAAAGCATGGGGCAGGGCCTGACCATCCAGTCCTTTTAGGCTACCCAAAATCAGAATACTTAAAATGTGTGGTATGCCGTGTCATCTAACGAAACTAAAAAATATAACAGCGTAATTGTACTCGGACCTACAGCAGTTGGAAAAACATCTATTGGTGTTGCGCTTGCTCATCAATTCAACGGCGAAATTATTTCCGCTGACTCACGCCAGACTTACCGACATCTTGATATTGGTTCCGGCAAGGATCTGGATGAATACACTGTTGACGGCACTCCAATTCCATACCATTTAATAGACATCATCGACCTTCCTGCCGAGTACACAGTTTACAATTACCAGCAGGATTTTTACCGCGCTTTTAAAGATATTCAAAGCAGGGGAAAGCTTCCTGTTGTTGTAGGCGGAACTGGTATGTATATAGACTCAATTGTTCGTGATTATCAGCTTGTAAATCTGCCAGAAAATCCTGAACTTCATGCAAAACTAGAGGCAACTCCACTTGAAGAACTTGCTGACCGTCTCATAAAGCTTCAGCCCGACCTTCATACAAAAAATGACTTACTTGAAAAAGACCGCGTAATAAAAGCGCTTGAAATAATAGAAGCAAAAAAAGCAGGGTATGATACAACTTCAATTGACCGTCCTGAAATTAAACCATTCATAATCGGAACAACTCTAGACAGACCGAAAATCTGGGAAAATATAAGCATCCGTCTTCGCGAACGCCTTGATAATGGAATGCTTGAAGAAGTTCAGTCAATTCATGACAGCGGAATTACCTGGGAACGCCTTGAAAAGCTCGGGCTTGAGTATCGTTATTGTTCTTTATTTTTGAAGGGTGATTTAAAAACAAAAGAACAGCTCTATGATGAGCTGTTCATTGCCATCCGCCAGTTTGCCAAAAGGCAGGAAACCTGGTTCAGGATGATGGAAAAAAAAGGTGTGGAAATCCATTGGCTTTCACCGGTTCAGGATAAAAAAGCCAGATGCGATGAAGCTGTTATGCTCCTACAGCAACTTTCTCTTTGATTTCTGTAAGGTATCCTGTGCGGATGCAGCTTTCAAAAAGTTCCTTGCTGATATAATCTGTTTTAATATCTTCATAACCGTCCATGTCGCGGAAGATTTTTACAACGAATCCATCTTCCATTTCGCGTACGATTGTCATGTAGTCTGATGTTTTTCCAATGCTTTTAAGTGTGTAACTTTTCATTTTTATTTCCCCCAAAAAAATGATATTCACTATACTTTATTTTCGGATATAATAAAAAATATGTTAGAAAAAAATGAAAAATTTTTATATTTTGATGCTCATTTTCATTTGGCTGATTGTATATATGACGAGCTTATAAAAGATGATTTTCCCGAAGATATTGTTGCGTGTGCATGTAATCATTCTATAGAAGAGTGGGAAGTTGTTCAGAAGTTTCTTGAAGCGCAAAAACAAAAAATATTTCTTTCATACGGACTTCATCCCCAAAGTGCAGGACATATCGACATTCAAACTAACGCAGATTTTCTGGAGCAACTGTTAAAAAACAAACAGCTTGCTGCAATTGGCGAGGCAGGTTTTGATTATTTTAATGATGAATTCAAAGCCGTCGCAGTAATACAGGAAAAAATGTTTAATATTCAACTTGAGCTGGCTCTGCAATATAAACTTCCTCTTGTAATTCATTGCCGCAAAGCAAATGAAAAACTCTTTGAATATAGTAAACAGTTAAAAAGACTTCCTGCAGTTCTGTTTCATTCGTTTATGGGGACAACAGCAGAAGCAAAGTCTCTTTTAAACAGAGGAATAAACGGATATTTCAGCTTTGGAAAACAGGTAATGAACAATAATAAAAAAGTAATTGCCTGTGTAAAGGAACTTCCAAAAAATGTTATTCTCACCGAAACTGATGCTCCCTGGCAGTTCTTAAAAGGTGAATCTCACACAAATCCTGCTGATATTAAAAAAATCTTTTCTGCATTTTGCGAAATCCGTAATGAGTCTCCAGAAAAACTTGTCATGTCTATTCAAAACAATTTTAATCAATTATTTTTGAAAAACTGTAACATAATAATGTAAAATTTGTTATATTATTAATATGGCAAAAGATAATAATAAAAAATCAGTACGTTTTTCTATCTACGTTTATATTGAATTAATCTCTGCAATTATTTTTTCACTTTTTTGTATAAGTTTTCATGCAGATATTTCACTTGTTGCACTTCCTGTAGCTGTTATTTATACAGCAATTACAGTTTATTTTTGCTTTTTTAAGGTTGTTCTTAAAAAAGATTCAAAGCATATTCCGGTAATTTTAAGGCTTACACAATATTTGCCGTTTGTTCTGCTTTTCAGCTTTGTAATAAGAAGAGCAGGCCAGTTTGGTACTCCGTACTGGTATGATGTTGTAACCGTATTTTTGTGGTGTATTGTTTTTATTTTTTCACTTGTACTTTCTTTCTGTATAAATGAAAAAAGAATCAAAGTTATTACTCAAAACTGGAATGTTCCATATACAAAGAAAAAGACGCGTCACGGAATTGCCTGGGTGCTTTTTGAAATTATAGACTGGATTGATGCCCTTGTTCAGGCAGTTTTCATGGTTTTACTTATTCAGATTTTTGTACTCCAGCTTTATGTTATTCCTTCAGAATCGATGGTACCAACTTTCCTTGTAAAAGACAGGGTTGCAGTAACAAAACTTAATTGTGGTCCAAAATTTCCGCTTACAGATATTGGACTTGATGATTTTACAAAATATAAGCGCGGTGATATTGTTGTTGTCCGAAATCCGCATTATAAAATTGACAGAAAATCAGAAATAAAGACAGTTACTTCCCAGCTTGTATATATGCTTACCTTTATGGCTGTAAATCTTAATACAGACGAAAACGGAGAATTAAAATATGATCCGCTTGTAAAACGTATCTGTGGTGTTCCGGGCGAGCAGCTTGTAATGCAGGATGGCGTTCTGTATCATCGTACAAAGGATAGTGATGAATTTACACCTGTTGAAGAAGATGCAAAATTTGCCTGCTGGGATTTGTCAAAGGTAAATAGTAATTTACTTTTAAAAATCGAAACTTTCCCACTTTCTTCGCTTCAACCAAACAGATCTGGTTCAAATCTTCAGACTGTAGTAAAATCTGCTTCTGCAAATTATCAGGAAATGCTTGATTTTGAAGAAAAACGACGTAATTATGACCTTGAAGCTGCTGCTTTCCGTGCAAAAGAACTTGTACGAACTGTAAAGAATCTTTCTTTTACAGATAATCTTTTAAGTGGCTTTAATCCACCAGAATCTTATGACGAACTGGAACTTTTCTATGGTTATGAAGATATAACAAGAAAAATCATGAATACTTCGCAGGGAATTGAATGGTTCGAAAAATTCATAACTTCATGGATAGATTCAAAGGATAATGTCCGCGATATTTATTCAGAAAGCAACTACCGCCTTAATGTAATGACAAAAATGCTTTATGGAGAACTTATTTCACGCACTGCTTATCTTATAAGAAGCAATTATTCAATGTCTTCGAGTGATACAGATACCGTAATCGCAGATCTTCTTGAACAGGCACAGATGCTCGACTGGTATGTACGCGGCCTTCTTGATTCAAGAAATATGCCTGTTTTCCCGGCAAGCGAAGCAGATGGAACTCCAAATTATATTCCAGAAAACTGTTACTTTATGATGGGAGATAACCGCTTTAATTCTCTTGATTTCCGTCATTCAGCAAAAGAATTTGATACAGTATTAACAAAAGAGGATCCGTTGTCTGTTACTTATACTTCACAGATGGATCCTCATTATGTTGATAAAAAACTGATTATCGGTAAGCCTTCATACCGCTTCTGGCCTGGAAATAGAAGAGGTATGGTTCAGCCTCGTTAACGTCCGCAACACTGCTTATATTTCTTTCCGCTTCCGCAAGGGCAAGGATCGTTTCGTCCTACCTTAGGCATTGTACGGCGTACAGTTGCATTTGAACTTTGAGTCTGTTTCTGCATTGCACCGCTTGCTGCCTGTCTTCTTGCGGCATCACCGCTAAAGGTTGACTGTGCTGTTCGTTCTGCTGTATTTGCCTGAACTGCTGCACCAAACTGCTTTGCATCTGAATGCTGTGCGTTCATCTGGTTGTTCTGAGCTTCGAGCATGCGGCGACGATGTTCTGCAGCTTCCGGAGAAAGCTGAATCTTTACCTTAAATACGCGTGACATTACAGTTGTACGGATAGAAGACATCATTTCGTCAAAAATATTAAAGCCGTCAATCTTATATTCTGTAAGAGGGTTCTTTGAACCGTAAGAACGAAGACTTACAGCCTCGCGCAAGCCTTCAAGTGTTTCGAGCTGATCAAGCCACTTTCTGTCGATTATCTGAACATACTGGTAACGGATAAACATATTAAGGTTTTCTTTACCGGCAAGAGATTCTTTTTCTGTAATATCGTTCTGGAGTTCGGCTATAACAGCTTCTTTTGTAAGTCTTTCGGCTGGGAGTTGAAGTCCAAAATTGCTTCTTATTGCTTCATTAAGATTTGCCAATGGAGTATTGTCATTCTTGTTTTTCTTAGAAGCTGCTTCGTATTCATCAAACAAATCTTCTACAAGGTCTTTTGCATTATTCATTACGCGTTCAGAAAGATTGTTATCTGCAAGAAGCTGGTCTCTCTGTTCGTAAATAACGGAACGCTGCTCGTTCAAAACATCATCATAGTCAAGCAAATGCTTACGAATTTCAAAGTTGCGGTCTTCTACCTTTTTCTGAGCATTTTCAATACCTTTGTTAAGCCATGGGTGATCAATTGGTTCTCCCGGCTGCATACCGATTCGGCTCATCATAACCTTCATCTTTTCGCCGCCAAAGAGTCGCATCAAATCATCATCCATAGAAATGTAGAATTTTGAGCGTCCAGGGTCACCTTGTCGTCCGGAACGTCCACGCAACTGGTTATCAATACGGCGTGATTCATGACGTTCAGAACCAATTACATACAAACCTCCAAGGGCTCGTACTTCTTCATAATCCTTCTGCCATTTTTCTTTTTCAATTGCAAGTGCTGCCTGATACTGTTCTTCTGATGCATCTGTTCCGGCTCGTTTTCTTGCACGGAATTCAGGGTTTCCACCAAGCTTGATATCGGTACCACGACCAGCCATGTTTGTTGCAATTGTTACAGCACCCTTTGCACCTGCTTCGGCAATAATAAGAGCTTCGCGTGCATGGTTCTTTGCATTCAAAACTTCGTGTCGTATTCCTTTGCGAGTAAGAAGGGCATCAAGAATTTCTGATTTTTCTACGGAAACTGTACCTACAAGAACTGGCTGTCCTCTGTCGTGAGCAGCTTTAATTTCTTTTGCAATTGCTTCCCATTTATCTTGTTCATTAAGATAAACTTCGTCGTTTTCATCTTTACGGGCAACAGGAAGGTTTGTTGGAATTGCAACAACATCAAGTCCATAAATCTTATTGAATTCGACTGCTTCTGTAGCGGCAGTACCGGTCATACCAGAAAGCTTGTCGTACATACGGAAGAAGTTCTGGAAAGTGATTGTTGCCATTGTTCGGTTGCGCTGAGCAATTCTGATATGCTCTTTTGCTTCAATAGCCTGATGAAGTCCATCTGAATAGCGTCGTCCTTCAAGAACACGACCTGTAAATTCATCAATAATCTGAACCTGTCCATCGCGAACCATGTAATCAACATCATTATGGAATAAAAGATGAGCGCGCAGAGCCTGTGTAAAGTAGTGTGTGTATTCAAAGTTTTCTTCGTCTTCAAGAGCACCACGAATAAGATTATGCTTGTGAAGGATTTCGTTTATATGAAGCATACCCTTGTCTGTAAAAGAAACTCGCTTTGATTTTTCATCAAGAGTATAGTCTCCTTCGATTGCAGCACGCTCTTCTGGAGTAAGCATTGTTTCGTCAGGATATTCACCTGTTTTTGGATCCTTTGCAACTTCTTTAAGTTCGCCTACATATTTATCTACTTCGTGATATTTGTATGTATCATCTTCGCCGGCACCAGAAATAATAAGTGGAGTTCTGGCTTCATCAATCAAAATAGAGTCGATTTCGTCGACAATACAGTAGTTAAAGCCACGCTGAACTTTATTTCTAAGGTCAATCTGCATGTTATCGCGCAGATAGTCAAAACCAAATTCATTATTTGTACCGTAAGTAACATCGCAGGCATAAGCTTGACGTCGGGCATCATTATCCATATTTGAAAGAATTGAACCGACTGTCATTCCAAGATAAGCAAAAACAGGACGCATTGTATTGGCATCGCGTTCTGCAAGGTAATCGTTTACTGTTACAACGTGAACGCCTTTTCCTGTAAGTGCATTAAGGTAAGAAGGTGCAACTGCAACAAGAGTTTTACCTTCACCAGTCTTCATTTCTGTGATGCGACCCTTATGAAGGTTTATAGCACCCATAATCTGAACATCAAAATATCGTTCACCACGGATACGGCGGGCTGCTTCTCGAACAAGTGCAAAAGCTTCCGGCAATATATCATCAAGAGTTTTGCCTTCTGCAAGCTCTTTCTTAAATCTTTCTGTCTGTTTCGGGTATTCTTCGGCTGGAAGTGATTTTGCCCATTCTTCTTTTTCATTTACAAGAGCAAGAATTGGTTTTAGTGCTTTAACGTCTCGGTCGTTCTGTGAACCAAAAATTGCAGTCAAAATTTTATCAATAATCATGCTGAAATCCTTATGTAATTCTTTTTATTTATCCAACTATTATAATGAATATTCTTTAAATTTAATAGTATAAAGTATATAATGTCAATGTATGAAGAAAAATATTTTGTTTTTTGTCGTTATAGCTGTGACTTTTTTTTCCTGCAGCCGAAACAATACAATCCAATCAATTAGTGAAACCGAGCTTTTTAGTCTTGGCTACGGTAATTTTGAAGAACAATTAAGCGTTGCCGATTTGAATCAGGTTGGAAATATCAGGCTTGGAATTGCAATGCGCGACGGCTTTTTTTATATTGTAGACGGCTATTCAAAAAAAATAATGGAATTAAACTCATACGGCGACATGCTTTCGCTTTTTTATAACGAAGATTCTACTACAAGTATATTAATTCAGAAAAATACTAATGCCCCGGAAAGTATTCACCGCGAAATATCTTATCCGTTTGATTACCCGGGACAGATTGCTCTTGATTCTAACAAATGTATTTATGCAGTCTGTACAATTCCAAGAAACAGGCAGGAGCAGGGAGAAGGCGGAATCCTTTACAGTCAGGCAGTTCTTCGTATTACAAGAGACGGTTCAAGCGTAGATTATATTGGTCAACAGGGACCAGGAGGAACACCTTTTCCATATATCCGAAAGATTTATACTACCGAAAAGGATGAGCTTGTTGTTGTAAGTAATTCTGCAGACGGCTTGATTGTTTACTGGTTTGGAACAGACGGCTTTTTAAAGTATATGATTCCTATCAGTACGAAAAATACGCCGCAAATAGAAAGTTCAAGTGCCGATACAGAAGTTTATCTTACGCTTGAAAATGTAATTCCTGATCTGGAAGAATATAAGCTTTATGTAAAGGTTGATTATTATTCTTCGTTTGTAGATGCCGACTCAAAGGTTCAGTCTGGTATAAATTATATGCAGACACTTCTT
The DNA here is from genome assembly GCA_017963165.1 of Treponema sp. The sequence goes on along the minus strand of JAGCTZ010000192.1, from coordinate 29,276 downwards.
TATCCGCTTTATTGCGAAACTGGCATTTACGGGGAACCAGTTTCAATTCCGCCTTATGAAGAGTCTATCGTCGTAGATTACAGTAAGCTTACATATAAAATTCCGTATGATTTTCTTGGAGTTACAAAAAACGGCTGGAAATTCTTTATTATCAAGACAGATTCCGGCTTTAATGTAGAAATGATTCAAAATGAATCTCAAAAAATCCTTCACAGGCATTTTGATGTAAATCATAATGATAATCTTTCTTATGAAATGTTCTTGTCTGCAGATGGAATAATCACCGCACTTTATCTTGATAAGGAAAAAGCTCGTACAGTCTGGTATAGAACAGATAGTCTTATTGATGCAATACTTAAAAACTGACGTATAGAACATAAAAGAGGCACGCAGATGTTTGAAGAAGTTGATGAAGGTCATGCAGAAGGTGAAGAAAAAATAGTTTTCCGCTATAACAGGGAAGAACGTCTTAAGCATGCTCCTCAGATTGTGCGTGACTATTATGATGGAAAAATGAAGCCTGTAAGAGGCTTTAAAATCCTTTGGGTAAATAAGACAAACCGTTATATTCTTTTATCACTAATTCTTTTTGTTGGCTTTGTATGGGTTTATACAGCTCTTAATAATACAAGAAGTTATACAAAAATTAATAATGTGGGCTTTGATATTTCTGCATTTGCTTTTCAGGAAGAAGTATATGTAACTCTTAAGATTCTTGATAAAAAAGCAGATGAAAAAAGCCCGCCGGTAAAGGTTGAAACAGAAGTTTTCTTTGTAAATAATGATAATCAGGTTATAGAAAAAAAGGAGCTTATGGTTGTCTACAGAAATGGAGAAGAAACTTTAGCGACAAAAGCCACCGACTATGATATAATAAGGGTTGATGCAATTATTTCTGCCGATGGAAAGGAAAAAGAAGTTTCTGTGGGCGTAAAACGATAAAATACAGGAGGTCACAATATGCTTCAGTTTTATTTTTTGTCAGTATTTTTTAACCTTATTGTTGGTTTTGTGCTTATAAATGATCAGAGAAATTTTATTGAACTTCCATTGCTTAAGGAAAGAGTTTTCCGCCTTGTACTTGGAGTTTTAAGTGCTGTAACAGGTATAATAAAGCTTTTTGTGGTAGTACATACAAGTGCTGTAATTGTCGGAGATTTTATTCCGGCAGCTGCTGGTATAGCAGGCGGTATAACACTAATGATACAGGATGACAATGAAAACCTTCCTGAATGGTTTAAGAAGGTTTTTGTTGCAAATAAATTTATTGTAGGAATAGCCTGTGCTTCCGTTGCAATACTTCATTTTGTTTTCCCGGGAGCGCTTTTCCTATGAGCCGTTCTGTTGCCTGTATTGATTATAGAAACGGAAAGCTTCTTATTGCAAAAAGAAAACCAACTGGCGATATGGGTGGTCGTTGGGAATTTCCCGGAGGAAAGCTGGAAGAAGGTGAAACTTTTGTCCAGGCCGTAAAACGTGAAATGCAGGAAGAATTCGGCTGTGATACAGAAGTATTTGAACAACTTGGTCAGGGGACTTTCGTTCATAAAAATAAAGAATGCTCTGTTACTGCGTTCAGAGTAGTACTTAAAAAGGATGGAATAAAAGAGCCTTTTACACTTACAGATCATACGGAAATAAAATGGGTAGAGCCTTCTCAAATAAATACACTTAATTTTGTTGATTCTGATTTAGGGCTCTTTGAACAGATAAAAAAATCTCTTGGAATAGAATGAAAGCTGTAATTATGAATAAAAAAACTATTTCGACCTTAAAAAAATCATTATTTCTTGTTTTAATCTGCTTTTTAGCCTGCAGTTCGCTTTTTACAGGCTGTAAGAAAAATAAGGAAGAAGTAATCATATTTGATAATGAAGAACCGCTTTCTCTTGCTCCAGATATTGAATGGGCTTTAATTACAGCGCCGTATGCTGCTTACCGTAGTGAAATTGACTGGAATTCTCCTGTTGTAAATCATTGCAGACGTGGAGAAATATTACAGGTTCAGGCAAAATCAATAGATAAAGAAAAAACTGTCTGGTATAAGTTCGAAGAAGGCTGGCTTCCAGAGTCTTGTCTTTCTATTTACGCTAACCGTTATAAGGCAAAAACTGCAGCAGAAAGCCTTAAGGACTGACAATGATAATAGCAGAAATTGGTACTTCGCATGAAGGCTTGTTAGAAAAAGCTTTTCAACTTGTTGATGCTGCTGCAGATTCCGGGGCTGATGCAATTAAGTTCCAATGGGTTTATGCAGATGAAATACTTCATCCAAAAACAGGAATGGTAAAGCTTCCTACTGGCGATATTCCGTTGTATGAACGCTTCCGTCAGCTTGAATGTCCACCAGATTTTTACCGCCAGATGATAGAATATGTTCATTCCAAAGGCTGTAAATTCTGTTGTTCGCCGTTTGGTTTACGAAGTCTTAAAGAATTGCTGGAGCTTAAGCCTGATTATGTAAAAATCGCAAGTCCCGAATTAAACCATTTTCCTATGCTAAAAGCGCTTGCCGGTTATAGGGAACAGGTTGGTGCAGAAGCCGTTCCTGTAATTCTTTCCAGCGGTGTAAGCCGGTTGGAAGATATTCAAAAGGCAATTGATATTGTTGGTACAAAAAACGTGTATCTTTTACACTGTATTACAAGTTATCCGGCTCCAGAAAGTGAATATAATCTTAAAGTAATAAAAACTCTTTCGGGGCAGTTTGGAATTGAATGCGGTGTAAGCGACCACAGTCTTGATCCTATTTTAGTTCCTTGTCTATCTGTGGCTTGCGGAGGTACTATAATAGAAAAGCATATCACCCTAAGCCGTGAAACAATGGGACTTGATGATCCTGTTGCACTTGAGCCTGAACAGTTTGCCATGATGGTTCATACAGTTCATCAAAGCGAAGCTGCTTTGCGACATTATGGATACGAAATCGGTTATAACAGGATTTTGAATCAGCTTGCAGAACAGTTTGGAGAAAGAAAGGTTAATTCTGTGCTTGGAGACGGAATAAAGAGACTTGCCCCAGCCGAAGAAGCAAATTATGGCAGAACAAACCGCAGCATTCATTTTATGCATGATATGAAGAAGAGTGATGTTATTGGAGAATCAGATGTTGCCGTTTTGCGTACAGAAAAAGTGCTTACTCCAGGGATTTCTCCGGAATATTTAGATGAAGTTATTGGTAAAACACTTGCCCGTGATGTAGAAGCAGGGGAAGGGTTATTGCTGGAAGCATTAAAATAGAGTGTCTGCTATACGTTTCATTGCAGCCAGAGTCAAATCCTTGTCTACAAAATCAAATGCATCTGTAATAGGCGAAAGCATACTGTTTAAACCGCCTGTCGCAATAACCTTTATATCTTCGAGTTTACAGCCTGTTTCTTTTACAAGGTCTTCTTTCATCTGCTTTATAAGGCCTTCAACAAGTCCCTTATAACCAAGTACAATTCCACTCTGGACTGCTACAACTGTATTTTTACCAAGACTTGTTGGCGGTATATCCAAAGGAATTGCTGGAATCTGTGCGGTGTTAGCAAAAAGCGAATTAAAGGCTGTGCGGATTCCTGGTGCAATGGCAACACCTGCAATGTTTGCATTTGCGTCAATTGCTGTAAACGAAAGGGCTGTTCCAAAATCTGCTATGATACATGGGCATTTATAACGGCACCAGGCTTCAAGAGCATCGCAGTAAAGATCAGTTCCAATTTCATGAACTGCAGTCTCTGGCAGCTTGAGCGGAAACTTAGAATAAATGTCCGGTCCGATTATTACAGGCTTCTTGCCCGAAATATGCTGGCTTACAATTACAAAAGGTCCGATAAGTGCCGGAACTACTGTGCTAAGAACGACAGTTTTTATTTTTGAAAAATCAATTTGTGCGTCGCGGAAAAGAGGGCGGAGCAGTGAAAAATATTCATCGCCTGTGCGTTTTAAGTCTGTAGAAATGCGCCAGGTGTAAGTAAGCTTGTCGCCGTCAAAAAGAGCAGTTTTTATGTTTGTATTACCGATATCAAAAATTAAGGTCATGTATACTCCCATAGTGGTCCCTGAGCATGCCGAAGGGGCCTTTACTTTACAAATAATTCTCCATCTTTAAATTGAGCGAATTTTGTATATCCTTGTTTTTCAAGCATATCAAACATTGATCCCATCTTTTTTGCTTTGTGAAGAATTGAAACGCTGTAGTCTGTACGGAGTTTTTCTGCGGCGGCAAGTACGGCAGGGAAGTTAGTTTGTTCATCATAAAGAAGGGCACATTTTTCTTTTGCCCCTGGAATTTTGTAGTTTTGATCCAAAAGAATGGCACAGATTCGTTCAAAACCAATTGAAAAACCAACAGCAGGAACTGGCTGACCAATAAATTTTCCTATAAGGTTGTCATAGCGTCCGCCACCACCAACAGCACCACCAAAAGCAGAACTTGCAATTTCAAAAACAATACCTGTGTAATAACCCTGTCCGCGAACAAGGCTTGGAGTATATCTTATCTGATATTTTCCACCACTTACTTTTTCTACGGTGTTGATTACGTATTTAAGGTCATCTGCAATTGATTGATCGGCACATTTTGCGGCTACATCATCAATGCTAATCTGGGAACCGGAAGCCTGTGCAACAAATTCGGTAAGGGCTTTTACAGCGTTGGCTGGCATCTGCTTTTCTTTTAACTCTGCCTGTACGCCTTCGGCACCAATTTTATCCATTTTATCAAAGGTAATGCAGACAGAATCTAGTGTTTCTGGAGCGAAGCCCATGTTCTGAAGCATTGCCCTTAAAATACGGCGGTCATTAATGTTTATTGCAAAGTCTGTAAAGTTGATGTTCATAAGGGCACGGGCAGTAACATCAATAAGTTCTACCTCGGCATTTACAGATGGGTCACCAAGAATATCAATATCACATTGAACAAACTCACGGCTGCGACCTTTTTGAGGACGTTCTGCACGGAATACTCTGTCTGTCTGAATAACTTTAAAAGGAAACTGAAGTTCATTACGATTTGCTGCAAAAAAGCGGGTAAGGGGAAGTGTAAGATCATAACGGAGTCCCATATCGGAAAGAGATTTTTCATCTACAGGAGTAGCAGCCAGAGCCGATTCGAGCTTGTCGCCACGTTTGAGTACTTTAAAAATGAGGTTTAAGTTATCTCCACCATCACTTTTATCAAGGTTTTCTGCATCTTCAAGCATAGGGGTAGAGATGCGTTCAAAGCCGCTGGCACGATAAGTTTCCAAAATCTTTCCCTGAACATAATCACGTAGTCTCTGCTCGGCTGGTAAAATATCTTTCATTCCTTTTAATGCATTAATCTTCATTTTGATTCCTCTTAAAGCAATAATAATGAAAAAAATCTTCTTTTACAATTAGTGGCATTCTATAGTAGTTGAAAACAACGCGCAATAATACTAAAATAGAACAAAACAAAAATAAAGAAGGTTTACAATGAAAAACATTCAGAATAAGTGGCTTCGCGGTGCTATCCCGGCTCTTCTTCTTCACTGCAGTATCGGTACTGTATACTGCTGGTCTATTTTCAGTCAGGAAATTGCTAACTACATCGGCTTTTCAAAGGGTGCTGTAGAATGGGCATTCAGCTTTGCAATTTTCTTCTTGGGTATGTCTGCTGCCTTCCTTGGCGGACTTGTTGAAAAAAACATCCATAAGTCATCATTAATCGCATCTATTACATTTGCTCTGGGTATGGCTGGAACAGGATTCTTTATCTGGTACGGTGGACGCAGTCTTCAGGCAGGACATCCAAGTGTACTTGCTCTTGTAGGAATTTATATCAGCTATGGTTTTATAATGGGTATTGGTCTTGGAACAGGTTATCTTTCTCCTGTAAAGACACTTATGCTCTGGTTCAAAGATAAAAAAGGTCTTGCAACAGGTCTTGCAGTAGCAGGTTTTGGTGCAGCAAAAGCAATTGCTTCTCCAATCATGCAGGGTATGCTCGACAAAATGGGCGACACTGGTATTTACAAGATGTTCTATATTCTTGCAGCCGTTTACTTTGTAATGATGTTTATAGGTCACCTTATTCTTGCTAAACCAGAAGGTTGGGTTGAACCACAGAAAAAATCAAAGGAAGAAGGAATTATTGCAACACTCAAGACAGAACCAATTGCTTCTTACATTGGTATCTGGCTTATGTTCTATATCAATATTACTTGTGGTCTTGCAATTATCAGTCAGGAAAAAATGATTGTTAAGTGTGTTGGACTTGGTTCTTATGCAGGTCTTATTTCTACAATTTCTGCTTTGTTCAATGCTGGTGGTCGTCTTGGCTTCTCTGCATGGGCTGACAAAATGAAAGACCGCAACACTGTTTACAAAATGATTTTTGCACTTTCAATTGTTTCTACTTTGATTGTCCTCTTTACAAAGGGAATTGCAAATGGTGCTGGAAACATTGCACTCATCGTATTTGTACTTGCTTTGATTTTCATTGTAAACGCAGGTTACGGTGGTGGATTCTCTAACGTTCCAACACTTCTTTCCGACCACTACGGTATGGGTAATATTTCTGCAATCCACGGAATTACACTTTCTGCCTGGGCTTTTGCAGGATTGACAGGTAACCAGATGGCTTCTTACATCGTAAACCACGTAGGTGAATTTGTAGAAGTTTCTGGCGTAAAGGCAAACCCACAGGGCTACCAGACAGTTCTTATTGTAACAACAGTATTGTACGCAGTTGCAATGTGTCTGTCGCTGTTCCTTGTAAGACCTATGAAGAAGGTAGCTCCGGCAAATTAATACTATATTAAGAAAGTATTAATTGAATAAATTGAAAAAGTTCTGACACGGAGCAGAAAATGACCGAGGACAGGTTTCTCAGCTGGACGAGGGCATTTACTGCGGGAGTGGCAGAACTTTTTTATTTAATACAATATATCTTCTTGACATAATATAAGTATTTTTATATATTTATGCTACATTCTTAATATAATTATTAAAAATGGATTCGGTGCTCCCGAGTCCATTTTTTTATGGTAATGAAATTTTGTTGGGATCCTTCGACAGGCTCAGGGACCCCAGATTTAAGAGGCTTATGGATTACACACCTTACAGTAAAATTAAATATTATGCAGAATGTGCCCCTTTAGTAGAAGGACTTGGTTTTAAGCTTGTTGATCTTAAAATCATTCCTGCCAAAAACGTAACAAAAATTTCTGCAATTATTACAGGCACAGATCCTGCCCAGAATATTGGTGTAAATGACTGTGCAAAAGTTCATCGTGCACTTCTTACCCGTTTGGAAGCTTTGCTTAGAACAGAAGAAACAACAATGGAACTTACTTCGCCAGGCATTGAACACAATATAAAAAATGCTGCAGAATTTTCTGTTTTCACGGGTCGCGAAGTTCGTGTATGGGATAAAACAGTTAATGACTGGGTAGGCGGAGTAATAAAGGCTGCTGATGACAAGAAAGTTATTCTTGAGTCAGAGGGCACAGAAAAATCAATAGATTTTGAAAACATAGCAAAAGCTAAATTCATATATAATAAATAAAATGTGGCTAAAACCACGAGGAGTTTTTTTATGTCAGAAATGGCAGAGGCAATTCGCCAGTTGATTCAGGAAAAAGGTTATTCAGAGGATTCTGTAAAGCAGACAATTGAAAAAGCACTTAAAGCTGCATATAAACGTACCTACGGAACCGACGAAAATGCTATTGTAAAATTTGCAGAGGATATGTCGGATGTTGCAATTTATTCACGCAAGGTTGTTGTAGACGGTGTTTATGACCCTGTTCGCGAATATGAGCTTGAAGATGCAAAAAAACTTAGTGAAGACCTTGAAGAAGGCGATGAAATTGACCTCCTGGAAGATCCTAAATCTTTTGATCGTTCTGCAGTTGCAACTGGTAAACAGACTGCTCATCAGGGTTTGAACGAAACATTCAAAGATTCACTTTACAACGAATATAAAGATAAGATTGGTGAAATTATCATCGGTTACTATCAGCGCGAAAGAAACGGTAACATTTATGTAGATCTTGGAAATGCAGGACGACTCGAAGGTGTGCTTCCTGTAAAATATCAGTCTAAACTCGAATTCTACGAAAAGAACGACAGAATTAAGGCTCTTATTGTAGATATAAAAAAGACATCTACAGGACTTCAGCTTATTCTTTCAAGAAGCGATCCAAAGCTTGTAAGCTCTATTCTGGAAAAGGAAGTTCCAGAAATTGCCGATGGTACAGTAGAAATTACAAAGATTGTACGTGATGCAGGCTACAGAACAAAGATTGCTGTTTATTCAAAACGCGAAGAAGTAGATCCTGTTGGTGCATGTGTTGGTCTTAAGGGTATTCGTATTCAGAATGTTATTCGCGAGCTTTTGAACGAAAAGATTGATGTACTCCGCTGGGATCCTGATCCTGTTGAATTTATTAAGAACGCTTTGTCTCCTGCACAGGTACAGCGTGTTCTTATTATGGATGCAGATAAGCGTCAGGCTCTTGCAATTGTAGAAGAATCTCAGTTCTCTCTTGCAATTGGTCGTCAGGGACAGAATGTTCGTCTTGCAAACCGCTTGTGTGACTGGAACATTGATGTAAAGACTATCGAGCAGGCTGCAGAAATGGATCTTTCTTCATTCAGTACTGTTCAGAACGCTCATGCTCTGTTCAATGATGAAGTTGAAGAAACATACGATGAAATTACAACAGTTGCAGAACTCCCTGGAGTTAATGTAGAAATTGCCGAACTTCTCAAAGAAAATGGAATTGAAGAGATTCAGGACTTTGTTGAAGCTTATGATGAAAACAGAATTAATATTGAAGGCGTGACAAAAGAAGACCTTGATATTATCAACGAACTTATTAATCAGAATGTAGAGTTTGTTGAAGAAGAAACCGAAGCTGCAGAAGAAACAGAAGAAGCTCCTGCAGAAGAAACAACAGAAGAGCAGACAGAAGAAGTTCAGGAAGAAGAAGGTGAAGAAGAATACTTCTGTCCTGAATGTGGTGCAAAAATCACACTTGATACAAAAGTCTGCCCTAACTGTGGAATTGAATTGGAATTTGAAGAGGACGAGGAATAGAATAATTTATGGCAGAAGAAACTGAAAAAAAACCAGAATTTGTAGTTCACAAGAAACAGCAGGATTCTGCTCCTGCAGCACAAAGCTCTGCATCTCAAGGCGCAGCTGCACCTGAAAAAAAGAGAATTGTCGTTGTAAAGAAAAAGCCAGCGGCAGCTCCAGGTCAGGCAAAGCCTGCTGCAGGTACAACTAATACAGCAAATGCTGCTAACGGAGCAAATGCTGCAAAACAAAGTGATTCTGCAAAGAAGGTTGTTGTTAAAAAGCAGAGTACTGGAACCGCAGCAGCCGGCAAAAAAGCCGAAACTGCTTCAGAACAGAAACCTCCTGTAAAAACAGAAAATCGTTCGCACACCACTTTTGAGCTTAATCCTTCAAGGCCAAATGTAAAGGCAGGAAACCTTTCTGATAAGGGCCGTGGAATGGGCAAGGGCAATTATAATAAAGGCGGCCAGTATTCCGGTAATCAAAAGAGTGGTTATTCCCGCGAAGGAAGTGGTTTCACTGGTGTTCAGGCAAGACAGGGCTACCAGAACCGTGAACGAGATGGAAATAAAGACAACGGCTATAATAACCGCCAGGGAAATGCAGGAAACAGACAGAGTGGTTATAATAAAGGTGGACAGCAGGGAGGTCCTCAGGGAGGACAGCGTTTTGGTGCTGGTGGTGCAAACGGAGGTTTCCGTGGTGGTCGTCCTGGAATGGGCGGAGCCGGTGCCGCACCCGCAATGCCTATTGATAATTCACGTTCTCAAGGCAAAAAAGCAGCATTTAAAGGAAAAAAACAGATATATAACCGCAAGGATGAAGAACAGTACGACGATAAGTTCTTTGAACAGAAAAAGAAGGTCGAAACTCCTGCCAGCGTAGTTCCAAAATCAATTGATATTATGGAATCGATTTCTGTTTCTGATCTTGCACGTAAAATGAATCTTAAGGCAAGCGAAGTAATCGGTAAGCTCATGGGCATGGGTATGATGGTAACAATTACCCAGTCAATCGACAGCGACACCGCAACTCTTCTTGCTGCTGAATATGGCTGTGAAGTACACCTTGTAAGCCTTTATGATGAAACTGTAATTGAAAGTGATAAGGATGATGGAGTAGAACTTAAGCCTCGTCCTCCAATTGTAACTGTAATGGGACACGTTGACCATGGTAAGACAAAGACTCTGGATGCTATCCGCCATTCACATGTTGCAGAAGGAGAAGCTGGTGGTATTACTCAGTCAATTGGTGCTTATTCGGTAACTACAGAAAAAGGAAAGATTACATTCCTTGATACACCTGGACATGAAGCATTTACAATGATGCGTGCCCGTGGTGCTCAGGTAACAGATATTGTTGTTCTTGTTGTTGCAGCAGATGACGGCGTTATGCCTCAGACACTGGAAGCTATTGCACACGCTAAAGATGCAAAGGTTCCTATTATTGTTGCAGTAAACAAAGTTGATAAACCGGAAGCAAACCCGGACCGTGTTAAGACACAGCTTAGTGAGCTTGGACTTACTCCAGAAGAATGGGGTGGTGATACACAATACGTTCATATTTCTGCTCTTAAGAAAGAAGGTATTGATGATTTGCTTGATGCAATCCTTTTACAGGCCGAAATGCTTGAACTTAAGGCAAACGATGAATGTCGTGCCGAAGGAAAGATTCTTGAATCTCGCGTAGATCAGGGACGTGGTGTTGTATCTTCTGTAATCATTCAGCGTGGTTCTTTACATCAGGGAGATCCATTTGTTGCCGGTATTTATTCTGGTCGTGTTCGTGCAATGTTTGATGACAGAGGCCGTCGCATTCAGGAAGCAGGTCCTTCTGCTCCAGTAGAAGTTCTTGGTATGGAAGAAATGCCAAATGCCGGTGATCCATTCCAGGTAACAGAAAGCGAAAGAGATGCTCGTGCAATTTCTGCAAAACGTCAGGAGCTTAAACGCTTTGAAGCTGCTAAGGCTGTTAAGAAAACAACTCTTGAATCTCTTTATACTGATATCGCCGACAGCGAAGTTAAAGAGCTTAAGGTTATCATTAAGGCAGACCTTCAGGGTTCTGCAGAAGCTCTTAAGTCTTCTTTGGAAAAGCTTTCTACAAGAGAAATCAGACTTTCTGTTATTCACTCAAGTGCTGGTGCAATCAATGAATCGGATGTTACTCTTGCAGCCGCTGACTCAAATGCAATTATTATCGGATTTAATGTTCGACCAACTCCTAAGGCAAAAACTCTTGCCGAACAGGAACAGGTAGAAATCCGTAAGTACAATATCATTTATAAGTGTGTTGAAGAAATTCAGCAGGCTATGGAAGGAATGCTTCAGCCGGATACAAAAGAAGAAGTTATTGGACAGGTTGAAGTTCGCGATACCTTTAAAGTTCCAAAAATTGGTATTATTGCCGGTTGTATGGTTAGCGAAGGTGTTGTTCGTAGAAGTTCAAGTGTTAACCTTATCCGTGACGGAATCGTTAAGTTTACAGGAAAGATTTCTTCCCTCAAGCGCTTTAAGGACGATGCTAAAGAAGTTAGCGTAGGCTACGAATGTGGTATTGGTCTTGAAAACTGGCAGGATATTCAGGTTGGTGATAAACTCGAAATCTTTGAAATTGTTGAAGTTGCTAAAAAACTTGGAAAGACAATTGCAGAGGAAGAGGCCGAAGCCGCTAAACGTAATGTTACTGCTGCAGGTTCAGAAGGAGCCGAGTAATGGGACAGTACCGTATTCAGAGGTTAAATGATCAGCTCCGCGATGAAATATCACAATTGATTCTTCGTGGAGAAGTAAAAGATCCTCGTGTAAATACTTTCCTTAGTATAAACAGGGTAGAAGTAACAAATGATTTAAGCTATGCAAAAGTATTTGTTTCTTCTTTCCTGCCAGACGGTGATTTAAAACATGGTGTAGGTGGTCTTAATGCTGCAGCAGGTTTTATTCAGCGTGAAATTGCAAAAAAACTTAGAATCCGTCAATTTCCTAAACTTACTTTTGTAGTTGATTCTGGTATGAAAGCAGGATTTAAAATGGTTCAAAAGCTTAACGAACTTGAACGCGAAAGAAATGAAACCGATAAAAATGAAGCACCAGTCCTTCAAGAAGCTCAGGAACCGCAAAGCGTAGATCCGGACAACGTTTAATGGATAAAATTGTTCTTCTGGCAAAACAGCCTAGAATCACATCTTTTACTTCTCTTTATAATGTAAAGAGAGCCTTCAATACAACTAAAGTCGGTCACACAGGAACCCTTGACAATTTTGCTCAAGGGCTTTTAGTTGTATGCACAGGTCGTCTTACTAAGCTTGCAGGAAATATTACAGAATTTGACAAATCCTATAAAGCTGTGCTTCATTTTGGAATTGAAACAGATACGCTTGATTATGAAGGTTCTATTGTAAAAGAAGCTCCTTTAACAGATGAAGAAACAGTTAGAAAAGTTGTTGCTTCATTCATAGGAGAACAGCTTCAAAGACCTCCTGTATTTAGTGCAATTCATGTAGATGGGAAACGTGCAAGCGAGCTTGTAAGAAAAGGTGTTGATGTAGAACTTCCTTCAAGAAAAATTTGTGTTTACGATGCAAAAATCCTTGATATTAAAAAGGATGAAAATGGTGGTGTTAGTGACTGCCTGATTGATTTTTCTGTTTCTAAGGGCACATATATCAGGTGTCTTGCACGTGATATTGGACAAGCTTGTAATTCTGCAGCACATCTTATTGGTTTGTTCAGAACAAAAGTTGGGAATTTTAAAGTAGAAGATGCCGCAGGTTATGATTTACTTCCGTCCTTTGATATAAAAACCTGTAATGAATTTGCAGCTCAAAAGAAAATCAAATCCGAAGCTGATGATTCTGTTTTACAGAAAAAGATTGTTGAAACTTCCCGTGATTTTGATGAGCAGACAGCAGTACAATGTGGATTTAAAACCCTTCATCTTAAAGATAAAGAATCGGAACAAGATTTTAGATTTGGAAGACCCTTACATAAAACTTTTTTTACCGAAAAAGTTAAAATAACATCACCTCAAGATTTATTTGCAATTTTTACTGCACCTGGTATTTTTTGCGGTTTACTTGAATGCAAGAATTTTGAAAAACAATATCTTGGCTATAAGATGGTGATACAATAATGTGTTATTTTATTAAGTAATGCTATTGACACAAATTGTTCATTTTGATATATTAATTACATCACTTGAACGTGATTCGGGCAGTTAGCTCAGCTGGTACGAGCGTCTGGTTTACACCCAGAATGTCGGGAGTTCGATCCTCTCACTGCCCATAGCCTGGTTATTGTACCAGGCTTTTTTATTTAACTTAGCTTTTTGCATTCAGAATCTCCCGACATTCTACGACCTCACTCGCTCCCGCTCGTTCGGAGCGCTCAGTAAGTAAATCCTAAAAAATTGCTTCCGCAATTTTTTTTAACGGATTTGCTATCTGGCGCATGTCGGGAGTTCGATCCTCTCACTGCCCATAGCCTGGTTATTGTACCAGGCTTTTTTGTTTTTAAACTAGAATAATACAAATTTATCTGTTATTATTATTATAATGAGCAAATTTGTTTTGCCGATGGCATTTATTTTTGTTGTTTTTCTCGCTTCCTGTTCGAATCCACAGGGGTCTGTCTTGACATCGCAGGATAAGACTTTGCGTAATGCTGTTATGGAAAAGAACAGTAAAACTGTATGGACAAAGGAAGTTGAACCAGACAGACTAAAAGCAAAAATAAATTCACCAGTTCAGGTTCAAAATAAAGAATATATTTCACCTCAAATGTTTAGTTCCATAAAACAGTTACAGCCTGCTGTTTATCCAGAAATAAAAGATTTTGCAAGTCTTGATGTTTCTGGAATGAATAAATCAATATTGCAGACTGTTACAGAGTTGTGTGATTCACTCTGTAAAGGAACAGAAAATCTTGGAAACTTCTTTGATTCAGAATATTTCTACAATTGTGTGTTCTTTACAAAAGATTTAAACGATCTGCTTCAGCCAGATGAAAAATCTGAAAAGCTTTTTGACAGATATCTTGTCTGCAAGGGGTTTGAAGGCGAGGAAATAATACAGATTCCTGTTCGTTTTTATAAAGATAAAGAAACACTTGATTTATCTGTATATCTGACTTACCATGGTGGTTATAAGGTAATTCAGATTGAAATTCTTGGGTGGGGGAAACAATATGGAGAATCAGAAAAAACAAAATGACTCTAACTTTTCGGATAAAGAAAAGCTTTCTGGTATTGAACGCGAGCTCGTGCTCCAGTATCTGATGGATGGAAATGTTCCAGTAACTCTTACTCCAATTAATGAAGAAAAAGCATCCAGTAATAATGAAATAATTCATCCGCTTGCTTCTCAGATTTTTCCAGTTGCATTAAAGCCGGAACATATCCTTGTTCAAAAAAACGGTAAGATTCATCTTGAAAATCCGCCGCAGTCAATCGTTGGTTTTGCTGGAAAAACTGTACGTGTTGAATTTTATTTTAATAGAGTAGGTCTTTATTTTACTTCATTAGTAGATAAAGATAAAAAGGGACTATATATTCTTGTTCCCGAAACTCTGAATCGTATTAAAGATGTTGAAGAAAAAACAGACTATGATTTTTCGGCTGTACTGTTTTTTGAATGTAATAATAAAAAGGATATCAACATAGCTTGTGTTCCGTGGGAGCATGAAGTTCTTTTTTCTCGTCCTGTATGGAAATCTATTCCACTTGAAAATCAAAAAACTGCAAAAGAATATCTTGAAAAATTTGTAGAAAAAGCAAAAGCAGAAAAAAATGCAGGAAATGGTATTCAGCTTATTCCTGTTTGTAATTATCTTACCTTTGAGACTGAACAAAAAATTAAATCAATAGAAAACCGTGTAATGCCGCTTAGTATTCTTTATGTTGATCACGAACGCCTTGTTGTCGGATCTGAAAATGAAAATGATAAATACGAAGTTGGTCATGAATATGGACTTAAGCTTTGTTTTTCGATAAAAAATAGTCCTATTCTTTCGCGTGATATTTTTGTTACTTGTGTAGTGAACAATATTTATGAAGATTTGCAACAAAAGCGAAAATGTATTGATTTTGTTTACACAACCTTACAGGAAGAAGATTTAAGATATTTATACGAAAAGGCAACAAAGAGATTATTTGTCTAAGTTTACGATAATCTATTTTCGTTTTTTTCCCAGCATCGTAGCAACTATATTCAGATATGGAATATTCTCGCAGAAAATCTTGATGATTACTGTCATTGGAACTGCAAGAATCATTCCAATGAATCCCCAGATATAACCCCAGAGTGCAAGACTTACAAGAATGGCAAAAGGAGATAGTCCCAGTCGTTCACCTTCGATACGTGGTTCTAGAAGCTGACCTAAAATAAAATTAACAGCAATCATGAACAGAAAAATGAAAATAACTTTTCCGTAATGAGGATAGAATTGCAGAAGTGCAAAAATACTTGTAAGCAAAGTTGAAATAATTGAACCAAAGGTTGGAATAAAATTCATTACAAAGGCAATGAATGCCCATACGATTGGAAAATCAAGTCCCATAATAAGGGCTGCAAAAAATACAAGGAGTCCTGTCGCAAGAGAAATAAAAAACTTAATGGAAAGGAAGCGAACTACATCTTCACCAATCTGAGAAGAAATGTTTAATACTGTCTGTTTATTTTCTGTTTTTACAGCATTTGTAATTCTGCGCTTAAAGGATTTTATTTCTATTAAAAGAAATGAAAACATGATGATGATGAGTATCAAAGATCTTCCAAAAATTACAACACCCGAAGAAAGTCCAAGAGCTATTCCTTGTATGTATTCTCTTACTTCAAGAATATTCCACATATTATTGATAAAGCTTTTGTCTTCATCAATTGCAAGATTAAATTGTTGGGCAAAAATCCTGTAAATAGACATGAACCGCGTTTCATATTTTGAATATTCATTCGCGATTGTTGAAAGTCCTTTTATAAGAATACCTGATACAGAACCTATTGCAATAAGAATTATAAGAACAATAAGCAGCGAGCCTACTATCCAGTTGATTCTTGCTTTTGCTTCAAGATTGCGAACAACCGGATAAAAGGCTAGTGCCATAAGAATTGCAATTGCAACAGGAATTAGAACCGATGACAGCACCTTGCATAAAAAACCTGTAAGGATAAATGCAAAAAACAAGAGAACAAAAAATATTGGTTTAGTGTAATCTCTTTCCATCGCGGTTCCTGAGCCTGTTGAAGGGTTATTTTTTAGGCAAAATCTTATCAAATCCGCAGTATGGAACAAGTACCGGTGGAATTGTAACCGAACCGTCTGCGTTCTGATAATTTTCAAGAATTGCAAGCATTGCGCGTCCTACGGCAATTGCAGTTCCGTTTAGAGTATGAACGTATTTATTTTTTCCGTCATCATCCTTAAACTTAATGTTAAGGCGGCGTGCCTGGTAATCTGTACAGTTAGAAGTTGAAGTTACTTCTCCATATTCTCCGCCGTTACGGCCTGGCATCCACGCTTCAAGATCCCACTTGCGGTATGCAGGAGCTCCAAGATCACCAGTACATGTGTCTACAACATGGAATGGAAGTCCAAGACCTTCAAAAATTTCTTCTTCTATAAGGCGAAGCTTTTCGTGAATTTCATCTGACTGTTCAGGAGTAGAGTAAGCAAACATTTCTACTTTGTCAAACTGATGAACACGATACAAGCCCTTAGAGAACTGACCTGCAGCTCCAGCTTCGCGGCGGAAACAGTGTGAAAGTCCACCATAGAAACGAGGAAGTGTAGCCTTGTCCAAAATTTCATCCTGATGATATCCACCAAGAGTAATTTCTGCAGTTGCAACAAGACAGGTTCCTTCTTCTTCGATAGCGTAAACGTTGCTTTCGTTTCCACGTGGATTAAATCCGATCCCCTTAAGAACTTCTTCTTTTGCAACATCTGGTGTAATAAACATTTCAAAGTTGTGCTTGCGAAGAGTATTCAAGGCATACATGATAAGAGCCTGTTCAAGGAAAACTGCTTCATTTTTGAGGTAGTAAAATTTAGGACCACTAACTTTTGTTCCGCGGTCAAAGTCAATTATATCAAGTGATTCACCAAGCTGAACATGATCCTTAGGTTCAAAATCAAACTTGCGAGGAGTTCCAACCTTTTTAACTTCAAGGTTTTCTGTATCGAGTTTTCCGATTGGTGCGTCAGGATGAACCATGTTTGGAATCTGGCGTGCAGCTTCTTCAAGAGAAGCCTCTGTTTCCTTAGTTTCTGCTTCCACAGCTGTTATTTCTTCTTTAATTGCTTTACCGGCTGCAATGAGTTCCTGGCGTTTGTCATTATCAAGCTTCTGCTTCATGGCCTGAGCGTTTTCATTACGTTTCTGCTGAAGTCCCTGGAGCTTTGTTACAAGAGCAGTTCTTTTATCAAAAAGTTCAACTACCTTGTCTGCATCAGCAGTCATATTTCGATTAATGATATTCTGTTTTACAGCCTCAAGATTGTCTTTAATAAATTTATAATCTAACATATTTTATCTCCATTCCTATAATTTAATTAATTTAATTTGCAAGTGAAAATGTAATTGTGACAGTAGAAGAAACAGAAACTGTTCCTGCTTCAATTGGTGTTGAATAACCGCTATCTGCCATTAAAAGCTTAGCGCTGCCATTTGTGCTTCTTGAATATGAAGAAGAGTTATAACCTTCCTGAATATCAAGAACATCTGCAATTTTACAGCCACTTGCTCCTGCAATAAGAGCTGCTGCATCCTGTGCATTCTGAACGGCAAGAGTTCTAGCTTCTCTTACAGAATTTGGGTTTTCTGTTGCAGAATAAGTAAAAGATGTAAGTCCGTTTGCGCCGTTAGCTACAGCATTGTCGATTATGTTTCCTGCATTATTAATATCGCGGATAAGAACCTGAACATAATTTACAACAGTATATTTTCCAGGATAAGAATTTGAATTGTCCTGAGAAATTCTGTAATCAACAGTGGTAACATCCCCGTCAAGAACACCGGATTCCTTGATTTTTGCAATAACTTTTGTTGTTGCTTCTGCATTCTTATCGCGTGCAAGATTTACATTCCATTCAGAAGTTCTAACAAGAAAACGAACAGTAAGCTGATCTGCTGGTAAAGTAACAACACCTGTTCCACTTACAGTTATAGTTCTGATTCTTTCTTCTGTTTTTGGTTTGTTTATAGTACAGGACGATGCTAGAATAAGCGCTCCTGCAATTATTAAAATTGAACTAATTTTTTTCAACATTCTGTTTCCTCCTCATAATTAATGAATGTTTATATAAAATCGTTTAAGATAGATTATTCGTTTATTTGCTTTATCCCAATATTCACTGGCAGGATAATTGTCGCAGAGTGTCTGGTATGTATTTACGGCTTCTTTTATATTTCTGAATTTTGAATCTGATTCAAGAATCTGGCCCATAAGATAAAGCGCTTCATCTCTTCCGTCTGTAGAGTATTCAAGATATTTAGAAAGGGCTGTATATGCATCACCATATTTTTTAGACTTAATTGCAGCTTGTGCTTCTTCTATAAGCCCTGAAAGATCAATTATCTGTTCTTCTTCTTCCTCTTCTTCAACAACAACAATAGAATCGTCTTCATCAACAACAATAACTACATCATCAGATTTTTCTGTTTCAACTGGTTTTTCTGTCTTACTTGATGTTACCGGCTTTTTTTCTTGTGTCGTAGTTGTTGTCTGTGATTGTTCCTGAGCCTTTTCCTGCTGTTCTAGAGATTCTTGTGCTTCCTTTTGTTTTGTTGCAATAGATTTTGCAGGAGTTTCCGGTTTTTTAGGAACAGCTTCTTTATATTCAGGGGCTTCAACAATTGTACTAGCCGAGCCTTTTTTATCAAGAACGGTAACTTCTATATAATCGTCAATATATTCACCTGTAAGATTATCGATTTTGTAAAAATGGTGAATCTGAGTTCCAGGTTCTTTTGCAAGAAGAGTATATTTTGTGTCTGTTGTTCCAAGCTTGCGGCCTCTGCTGGCAAGGTTGTTATATTCGGATGTAGAACCCATATAAATCCAGCCGCTTCCAGGATACGTTATGCTTAATGTTTCACCTTTTTTAAGTGATACGCTGCGTGAAGGAACAATTACAATTTCTTCTGCAGTTTGTTCTTCCTGTTCGTCATCAAGGTCAACAGCTTCTGAGTCACCCGTTGAATCGTCAGACATTTCATCAAGCCCGTCAGCTTCTTCCTGCTGATGGTCTTCATCATTTTCTGTTAAAGGAGGAAGTTCTTCTATCTCTGTAACTGGTTCAGAAATTTCTTCTGCAGGTTTTTCTTTCTGAGCATTTTTTTCTATCTCTTCGAGTGTAAGTTCTATAAGAGAAGGTTCATCAATTTCTTCAAGAGCGGGGTATTCTTTGTAAAGTTCTTCTGTTTGTGATTCAGTTGTTGTTTCTTCTGAATCATAAGTTTCAGAAGTTTCGTCGTCCTGTTCTGAAGTCTGTCCGTCCTGGATTTCTGACTGAGCTTCGGTTTCTGTTTCTGCGTCGGTATCAACGTCAGCTTCGGCTCCAACTTCAGTTCCAGCCCCAGCTTCAATTTCAGATTCGTCTTCTTTTGTGTCAGCCTCTAAAATCTGAACATTCTGGGCTTCCTGTTCAGGCTGAGTTTCAACAACTTCTTTTGTATTTTGAGTTTCTTCTGTTACTATTGGTTCAGCAGGCTTAGGAGCTTCTTCGGGTTTTGTAGAACCACAGGAAAAGAACATCAATGATGCGGCTGTAATAAGAATAAAAAATATTTTTTTTATCATGGCGCAGCTCCTGTTATTTCTGAAATTATATTATCATTTGCTTTTTCAAGGGAATTAATATCTTTTTCTGTCGGCACTTCAAACCAGAGATCGGCCTGTTCATCAGACCATTTTTCTTTAGTTTCGCGCGAAATATTATAATCTCTTTGAAGCTCCGGACCATCAGGAACAAGAAGAGTTTCTGTAAGAACAACATTTCTTACTTCTTCTTTATTTTTTTTCTTCCCATGAGGAAGCACGCAGGCAAGAATTATCAAAAGCAGAATTATACAGAATCCAAGGCTTGCAAAAATTATGGCGTTTCGTTTATTTTCGCGGCAATAATCTGCAATCAAATCATAAAGAGAAACAATCTTTTCTTTTAAGTTTTCAAAAAAACCTTTAAAGTCCATAGATTATTTTCCTGTATTCTCCTGATTTTCTTTTTCTGGATCTGTAATAGTTCCATCAGGATTATGTATGCGTTTTGGAGGACGCGGTGGAATAACAACACCTTCTTCCTCTGGAACATCTTCATCTACAAAGTCAGAAGTTGAACGATCAATTTCTGCACCAAGCTTTATATCCTGGTCAAGCCGGAGTGCAATTACTTTACTAACACCAGACTCTTCCATTGTAATTCCAAGCATTGTAGAAGCACCCATTACAGTCTTCTTATTATGAGTAATAACGATATACTGACTAACATTTGCAAAGCTTTCCAGCGTTGTAACAAAACTGGAAACGTTTTTGTCGTCCAAAGCTGCATCAATTTCGTCAAGAAGACAGAATGGGCTAGGGCGAACCTGATACGTTGCAAAAAGCAGGGCAACAGCAGTCATAGTTTTTTCACCACCCGAAAGCAAGGCAATATTTTCGAGCTTCTTTCCAGGCGGCTGTGCATAAATGTCAATTCCAGAAGAAAGAATATTTGCAGGATCTGCAAGCTTAAGTTCGGCACGACCACCATTAAACAGACGGCGGAACATATTATGGAAATTCTTCTTAATCTGGTTGTAAGTTTCAATAAACATTTCTGCAGATTTAGATTTAATTTCTTCGCTTACACGAACAAGATTTTCGAGCGAGCGTTGTGTATCTTCATAATTTGTCTTTTGTCTTTCGTAACGTTCCTTAACTTCATTGAATTCTTCTGGAGCCATCAAGTTTACAGAACCAAGACTGTTAAAGTTTTCGCGTGCTTTTGCAAGCTTTTCCCTTATGTCCGAAGCAGGAGTTGTAATCTTGTACATTCGCTCTTCAAATTCCATAAGGTCATGAGAATATTTGTCCTGGAAATTCTGCTTAACGTTACGGATATCATTGTCAGAAGAATTAAGGGAAAGACTAAGGCTTTCGACTTTTTCCTGATATTTATTCTGTTCTTCGCGTTTTTTGTTAAGGGTGTCGCTCTTTCCGGAAACGCTTTTATTACATTCTTCAATCTGTTTATCAAGCTCACCCATTTCTTCGGCAAGCTTTTTACCGCGCTGTTCAATTTCGGCAAGCTCTTCTTCAAGCCCGATAATCTGTTCTTTTATTTCATCAGCACGTTTAGTTTCGCCATAAAATTCATCCTGAGTTTCGGCAAGAGTTGCTTTTTCAGAAGCAATCGTTCTTTTAAGAACACTTGTCTGATTCTGGCAGGCCGAAATCTGTTCCTGCATTTGAATTTCATTTATACGAAGCTTATTAAGAGTTTCATTATATTCATTAATTTTGCGGCTTAAATCTGCATTTTCGGCATGAAGGTCTTCTATCTGATTATTGATTTCTTCAATGTGAGAAATGTTAGAAGCAATCTTTTCATCAATGCCGCGTTTTTTTGTCATGATACCCTGAGGTGACAAAAATTCGGTAATAAAGGCTGGTGAAGCTTCAAGATATTTAGTAAGAGATTCCTGAATGATATTAAACTGATTCTGTGCTTCACCAAAAGAATCGGCAGCTTCTTTTACAGTTGAAAGACATTCCTGCGCATTATGATTCTGATTTGCAAAATCATTGAAAATATTTTTACGGCCTTCAAGGAAAATACGCAGCTTGCTCATGTTAGTATCAAGCTCTTCTTTTGCAATACGCATTGCACTTTCGCTAAAGCCGGCTGCCTTTAATTTTTCATCGAGCTTTGAAACAATATCTTCTGTGATTGCGGCAAGTTCTTTTTGAAGCTCTGCACGTTCTTCATTAAGCTTATCAATCTGATCTTTGAGCTGACCAGCGCGTTTATCATTTTCTGTTATCTGCGAACCAGAGGTTTCGATATTCTTTCTGAAAGAAACAATATTATCTTTGATTCCCTGAAGCTGTTTATTTTTTTCGTGAAGAACTGCATCCTGTTCATCAATTTCTTCCTGAAGATTATCAATTCGTTCCTGTATAGCATTGATTTTAATTTCGAGACTGCTTAATTTTTCTTTTATTTCAGAAGAACGCTGATTAGCCTGTTTAATAAGTTCGAGCTTACCGTTTTTTTCCTTACCAATGCCAATGAGTTCACCCTGTTTAGAATAAAGCTCATTCTGCAGTTCCTTAACTTTATCCATGTTCTCGGAAATAGTATTGTTAATTTCATCTATTTCCTGACGAACTTTGTCGCGTTTTGCCTGTGCATTTTTAAGCTCTTCTTCATGGCGCGCTTTTTCCTGAACAAAGTTTTTAAGACGCAGAAGTGTAAGGTCAAGCTCGTTCTGATATATTTCTTCTTTATATTTTCTATATTTGATTGTTTTTTCAGATTGAGTTTTCAGCGAATCATACTGACGCTTGATTTCGTTAAGAGAAATTTCAATCTGCTGCATGTTGATGCGTGTTTTTTCAAGCTCGCGTTCTGCTTCTGCACATTCTGCTTTACTTCGGCTGATTCCGGCTGCTTCTTCAAAAAGGTAACGTCTGTCTTCAGGCTTGCTTGAAAGAACCTGGTCAATTTTTCCCTGTTCCATTACAGAGTAGGCTGCTTTACCAACACCAGTATCCATAAAAAGACGTCTGATTTCTGTAGGTCCGGCTTGTCGCTGATTTATAAAATATTCCTGATCACCGGAGCGGTAAAGACGTCTTGTAATTGCAATTTCTGAATCATCAAGAGGAAGAAGTCCATTTTCGTTTGAAAGGGTGAGTGTAACTTCGGCAGTATTAAGGGAAGCACGTCGTTCTGTTCCGTTAAAAATGACGTCTTCCATCTTTTCGGCACGGAGATTTTTGGAACGGTTTTCTGCAAGAACCCATTTGATTGCATCAACTACGTTACTTTTTCCGCAGCCGTTTGGACCCAGCAATGCTGTAATTCCTTCTGCAAAATCTATATGAGTTCTGTCCGCAAAAGACTTAAAACCATAAATATCCAGACTTTTTAAGAACACTTGTTTCTCCGTGAATGTGAAAATATTACCTTATCTTTACTATTATAGTGATTTTTTACGTTTAATTCAATGTAATCTTAATGATGAAAAACTGCTCCCGCGGCGAACCTGATTTTGTTCCGCCGAGAACGCGGATAGGAAATTATTCCGAAGTGCAAACCTGCCTGCGGCAGCCTTGCACTTCCCGCGTTCAACGCTCCACAAAATCAGAACCCCCACTCCGCAGTTTTTCATGATTAAATTTTGAAGGAATAACAAATAAAAAACATTAAAACTCTGGTGCGCATATTTTTCCATTTCTGATTTGCTTAGGATAAACTTTGAGCCCGAATTTTTTTTCAAGTGCGGCATAACGACGCATTTCAAATTCATCGCCTATAACTACATTTATGCCGTGTTTACCTGCTCTTGCTGTACGACCGGCGCGGTGAATAAAAAAGTCATCATCTTCGGGAAGATCCATCTGAATTATGTGAGTTATTTCGGGAATATCAAGGCCTCTTGCTCCAAGATCGCTTGTAATTAAAACCTTACATTTTCCGCTTCGGAATTTATCTATGGCTGCTTTACGAAGCTGTTTATCTGCTTTTGCATGTAAAGCCATACATTCTACATGTTTATAAGTGAGCTTGTTATAAATATTTTCAACCTGATCTGCACGCGAAGAAAAAATAAGTGCTTTACCAGGTTTTTCGGCTGCAAGAAATTTTCTTAGGAATTCAATTTTTTCCCGGAGCTCTGCGTAAATTGCCCAGTGTTCAATATTGTTAGAAAGAATAAATTCCTGCGGCATTATAACACTTTCGGAATCGGCAAAGAAAATGCGGGCACTTTTGTTAATCGTAGCAGAACAACCGATAATCTGGCAGTCTTTTGAAACACAGTTGCGCAAATTATCTGTATCTTCAAAGCTTTCTTTTTTAAGCAATCTGTCACATTCATCGAAAACAAGAGCGTAAAGGGATTGTGTTTTTATTTTCTTAAGACGGATAAGTTCTACTAAGCGAGCCGCTGTTCCAATAATAATCTGCGGCTTTTCCTTTAAGGTTTCAATCTGTCGTTTTACAGGAGCCCCACCAATTATAAGTGCAGTTTTTCTGTCTGTAATTTTTTTTGCTGCGGCATTTATCTGGCTTGCAAGTTCAAAAGTAGGCGCACAAACAAGAATCTTCAAATTAATTTTGTCCTGATCCTGTTCAAGTTTGTTTACAAGCGGTAAAAGGTATGCATACGTTTTACCTGTTCCTGTTTCAGATTGAAAAAGAACACTTTTTCCTTCTGTAATAAGAGGAATGATTTTGTCCTGTACCTTTGTAGGTTCTGTTATATTAAGTGTAGAAAGTTTTTCTTTTATTGTTTCAGATAAATTAGAAAAGCCGTTTGTATTATTTTTGCCGCTCATTCTTATAATATAGCATACTAGCGGAAAATCTGCTATAATATACATATTATGAAAATAGGAATAGATGCATTTGGGTGTGACCACGGGCAGGGTGGCTGCGGTGCGTATCTACTCAATTTTATAAAAAATATTCCCAAAGCTGCTCAAAGTGATTTTGAACTTTTTGGTCTTGAAATAGACCGTTATACATATACTGCCGATATAGAAATTCCTTTTGTTTCCGTAAATATTGATGACAACCTCAAAGCAATTAGAAGATGGCACAAGCGCAGGGTAAAAAAATTCTGCAAAAAAAATAAATATGATGCAGTGCTTTTTCCTGCTGCTTCGGTTGTGCTTCCCGGAAAAATTAAAACAAAATCTGTAATCATAATGAACGGAACTTATTCTTCAATAGAAATCAAAAAGGAAAGAAAGCGTTTCCGTAAATCACTGATTCATTCAAGTCTTATAATTGTAGCATCGCAATTTATTAAAGATGAACTTGTAGAAAAGGCTTTTGACCCTCAAAAAATAAAAGTAATTCATAACGGAATTGATCACAAGATTTTCTTTCCGATAACAGATATAGATTCTGATTTTGTTGATATAAAACCTTTTGCAATAAAACGACCATATTTTATTTACAGTTCAAGACTTTCGGGAAGTAATAAAAAACATATCGAACTTATAAAAGCATTTGAGCTTTTTAAAAAACGTACAAATTATCCGCACAGACTTGTCTTAACGGGCAGCGATGGGGCCTATTCAGAAAAAATACATCAGGCGGCGTATGATTCAGAATATGCTTCGGAAATTCTTATTACAGGGCATTTTCCACAGGAAAGTCTTAAACAGTTATATTGCGGTTCACAGGCTTGTATTTTTCCTGCTGTAAATGAAGGGGCAGGGTTGCCTGTTGTAGAAGCTATGGCTTGTGGTGTTCCGGTTTTATGTTCAAATCAGGGTGCACTTGTAGAAATGGCAGGAATGGCTCCGTTGTATTTTGATTCTGATGATATTGAAGAAATTGCCGTAGACATGCAGAAAATTGTAGAAGAAAAAGAACTTGCCGATTTAATGATTCAAAAGGGCTACGAAGTTTCTCACCGGATTAATTGGGTTAATACAGTAAAAGAAACTCTCGCCGCAGTAGAAAAAATATAAAAAAAAGCCCAGCAACTATGTGCTGAGCCTGTCCCCGCGGTCACTGAGCCTGTCGAAGTGTCATGCCGTTTCCGTTTTTTCCGGCAACGCTTTTATCAATTGTTTAACATCAAGCTTTTTGTCGCGAGTAACAACTTCTTTTGTAACAACAAGCTGCTTTTTGCCTTCGATATCAGGAATTTCAAACATAATATCTGTAAGCATTTTTTCAACAATTGTTCTAAGGCCGCGCGCACCAGTTTTCTGTCTGATTGCTTCGTTTGCAATTTCTTCGATTGCTTCTTTATCAAACTGAAGATCTGCATTGTCAATTGCAAAAGATGCCTGGAATTGTTTTGTAATTGCATTCTTTGGTTCTGTAAGAATAGAAACCAGATCATCCTTTGTAAGCTCTTTAAGAGCAACAGTAATAGGCATACGACCAATCAATTCCGGAATAAGACCAAACTTTACAAGGTCATCAGGAGTACACTGATTCAGAAGATTCATTTTTTCTTCTTCATTCATCATTCCAATATTAGAACCAAAGCCCATTGAATGAGCAGCAATTCTTTGTTCAATAATTTTATCAAGACCAACAAAAGCACCACCAAGAATAAAAAGAATGTTAGTTGTATCTATCTGAAGCATTTCCTGGTTAGGATGTTTTCTTCCGCCCTGAGGAGGTACGCTTGCAAGAGTTCCTTCAATAATTTTAAGAAGAGCCTGCTGAACACCTTCACCGCTTACATCACGAGTAATAGAAGTATTTTCGCTTTTGCGGCCAATCTTATCAATTTCATCAATAAAGATAATACCACGCTGAGCAGCTTCAATATTTCCATCTGCCGCATTAATAAGCTTAAGCAGAACGTTTTCTACATCTTCACCAACATAACCAGCTTCTGTAAGGGTAGTGGCATCTGCAATTGCAAAAGGAACCTTAAGCTTTTGTGCAAGAGTTTTTGCAAGAAGAGTTTTACCGCTTCCAGTTGGACCAATAAGCAGAACATTAGATTTTTCAATCTGAACGCTGTCATTGTCACTAGTTATATTTTCCATGCTGTAGTTAGTAGCCATTCTCTTGTAATGATTGTATACAGCAACAGAAAGAACCTTCTTTGCTTCATCCTGGCCTACAACATACTGATCAAGATATTCCTTGAATTCCTTAGGAGTAGGAACTTCATTCATTTCAATAGGAGTAAGTTCTGCTGCCTGAAGGTCAAGCTTATCCTGGCAGGCAGATACACATCTGTCGCAGATAAAAGCACCAGTAGGGCTTGCAATTAATCTTCTGTCTTTGTCTGCCGGCTTTCCGCAAAAGAAACAGTAGCAGTTTTGTGTATTAAAGCGTTTCATATAAAATCCTTATGAAATTATTTCTTTCTTGAAGGCATTACGTGGTCAATAATTCCGTATTCAAGCGCATCCTGTGCAGACATATAAAAGTCGCGTTCAATGTCTGTAGAAATTTGATCAACAGTTTTGCCTGTGTCATCTGCAAGATACTGAATAGAAAGTTTTTTAAGTCTGATAATTTCCTTTGCAAGAATAGAAATATCGCTTTCCTGACCTTCAACACCACCACGTGGCTGATGAATCATTACTCGGCTAGAAGGAAGAGCATAACGCTTACCCTTTGTACCGCCTGAAAGGATTATTGCAGCCATACTTGCAGCCTGTCCCATACAGATAGTCTGGATGTCGCATTTGACATATTTCATTGTATCATAAATAGCAAGACCAGCAGTAACAACTCCACCAGGAGAGTTAATGTAAATGCTTATATCTTTATCAGGATTTTCCGACTCCAGAAAAAGAATCTGAGCAACAACAAGGTCTGCATTGTATTCGTTAATTTCGCCGTCAAGGAAGATAATGCGGTCTTTCAAAAGTCTTGAAAAAAGATCATACCCGCGTTCCCCGTTACCAGTTCTCTCCCAAACACTCGGGATGTTATTATTCATCTGTTCGTTCATATATAAATTCCTTATATATATATAATATAATGAATTTTGCGATAAAAGAATAGAAAATTTTATTAAATTAATTAAAAAAAGGAGGGATTTAGGTTTTAGGTTCTAGGTTCTAGGAGGGGAAATTATTGATTGTACAAATCAGAAAAAACAGTCCAGTGGACTATTTTTTCTGATTTGTACGATAATAAATCCCTCGTCCGCACTTCGTTGCGTCCTACCCCTTCTAGCGGGGCACATCCCCGCAACGCCCCTGGAACCTGGAACCTAGCACCTGTAACCTGTTTATCTATTCTCAAACAATTCCTTAAAGGTCTTCTTATCACCCTTAGAAATCTTTATTTCAGAGTAAATCTGTTCAAAAAGCTTGTTTTCTTTTGTATCATCAACAAGATACTCTTTAGAACGAGGATCTTCATAATGCTTTTTAACTTCTTCTACAGTCATTCCGCCCTGTTCTGCAATTACAGCATACTGAGCTTCAACTTCTTCTGGAGTTACGCTGATGTTGCGGTCGCGGATAAGACTGTCTACAATAATGCGTGACTTAAGCATCTTTTCGCTGTCGCCGGTCCATTCCTTGAGCATAGCTTCTTTTGTCTGACCACTTGCAGCAATCATTTTGTCAAGCTGCTCTGGAGTTGTCTGGAACTGCTGAGCCATCATATTCCAGCGACCCTTAAGCTCTGCATCAAGCATGCTTGCAGGAATATCAAACTTATATTTTTCTACAAGCTGACTAAGAATTTCGTTATTTTTAAGTTCCTTAAGTCTGCGGTCTCTTGCAGTTTCCATGTTGCGCTTAATATCAGCCTTAAGGTCAGCAAGAGTTTTAAACTTTTCGTTGCAGTCCTGTGCAAAATCATCATCAAGAGCAGGTAAGTCACGGATTTTTACAGCCTTAATTGTTACGCTGATATTCTTTGTTTTTCCTGCAAGTTCTTCATCAGGATCATCTTTCTTGTATGATTTTTTGATTGATTTTGTTTCACCTTTTTTCATACCGATGATTTCGTCATCAATTTTGTAGATATTTTCACCGCTTCCTACAGTGAAAACAAAGTCTTCACGGTCAGAACCTTCGATTTTATTTCCGTTGTCGTCAAGTTCACAGTAATTAATTGTTACAATATCGTCTTTTGCAACAGTTTCGTCTTTCGTTTCTACAACAAGTGCGTTGCGTTCCTGCATAGCCTTAAGTTCATCCTGAATATCTGCATCAGAAACAGCAACCTGTGGCTCCTTGTAAGAAATACCGTTGAAATCCTTTACAGTAACTTTAGGGAAAACATCGTAAGTTACAGAATAAACAAGGTCCTTAGAAACATCAAATTCTGGAACTGTATCCATAACAGGCTGAGCATAAGGAAGAGGGCGATTTTCAGTTTCTTCATCAAAAATCTGACCAAGTGACTGGTCAATAAGCTCGCTCATTGTATCTGCGCGAAGTGCTTCGCCGTATTTGCGTTCCAGAACATTTGCAGGAACATGACCCTTTCTAAAACCAGGAATCTGTGCGCTCTTAGTATATTTAGCTAAAGTTGATTTGTAGGCGTCTTCTACATCCTTTTTTCCGATTGTTACAGTTAATTTTACTGCC
>JAGCTZ010000191.1 GCA_017963165.1 Treponema sp. | reverse complement strand
ACCGAACATTTCGGCTGTCATCAGCGCGATGAACGCCGCACAAATTCCGTTGAACATTCCCTGAAAAATGTTCGGCAGTGCCGCCGGAACTGCAATCTTAAAGACCTGAAAAAATGTGCCTGCACCAAGCGTGCGGCCAACTTCAAAATAAACCTTGCTTGTGTTCTGAATGCCGGAACTTGTCATAAGCTGAACCGGAAACCACACCGCAAGCGCAATGATAAAGACGCTCGCGCCGAACGGTGTCGGGAACGTGGTAAGCACAAGCGGAATCCATGCAGTCGCCGGAATCGGACCAATCAGCTTGATGTATGGATTAATCCAATAATAGACGCGGCGGCTAAAACCGAGGCACACGCCCGTAATAAAGCCGAACAATACTCCCCAGAAAACGCCCAGAATCAAAAGCCTGAACGAATACCAGATACATTTGCCCAGAAGCGCAGTCTGCTCAATAAAAACTGCAAGAATGTTGTTGTAGCTCGGAAAAAAGATAACCGGTAGCAGTGCAAATTTTGCAGTTACAAGATTTATAGCAATTACAAGACCTGCCGCTCCAAGCAAAAACGGGCCTTTGTCGGTCAGTCCTTCGCGGATTTTTTTAATAAAGAAAGACAGAACAAAAAACACCAGTGCAATACCAAGCAGAATAAGCAGCAGTCCTTCATAATAATGATGCTTTGATGCCGGATGCGCCGGGCTGTCCGGTAGTGCAATCTGTACTAAAAATGCGAGAAGTACCCCAAGTGCGGGGAAAAATCTTTTTAATATTGAAACAATTTGTCGGCTCATTACATACCTCTTATGAATTCCCGGCTTTTATAATAAATAAACTCTCTCCGAATGGCTGTTAAGGTTTAGCCTTTACAATACCTACTAACATAGTATGTTATATAGAAAATACGGCTGTTTGAATAATACTTGTTTCCTATTATTGTTATAGATTATATCTATAGCTCACTCAGAATAGCTTTTTAGAAAAATGTGTGTTATTTTGTAGGTATAAGCTTATGTTATGTGAACGCCTACACTGAGGCACTGTTGGAGGAAAATGAAAAAAAATAAATTAATAATATTCAGTCTCTACATTTATATTATTTTCCTTTTCACTTCTTGTGGTGCTCCATCAGTTGCATTGCTTTTTTCTTGGGTTCACATAATTGATCACAATGCTGAGTATTTTAAAATTGACCAATATGGAAATACTGCAGAACGAAAGTTTGATGAAAATGAAATCGATTTTGAAAATGATTATTTTTCTATTTCTTCATCAATATTTTGTATTGGAGAAAAATTTAAATTTGAATTTCCTAATAAAATGCATGAAATAAAAGGAGATCCATATGGAATTTCATTATGGATTGATACTGACAGCGGGTCAAGCCCGCTATGGTACAACCAGTTGATATACAGACGCCCGCACTGAACAGCATTGCAAAGTTCTAAAGCCCAATCTCAAAATGCTTTTCATAAAAACCGTTATATCATATAATTGCATACTGCTTTAATAGGCGTATTATAAAGGACAATTTTTATGAACACTTATCAGTTTGCACGAACAAGGCTCACTTTTGGAAAAGAGAACATGGAAAAGCTCTACAATGCCAGAGTTATTGTTTTTGGAATTGGCGGTGTCGGAAGCTACACTGTTGAAGCTCTTGTGCGTTCTGGAATTGGCGCAATTGATATTGTTGATGATGACAAAATCTGCCTTACAAATCTGAACCGTCAGCTTTACGCGCTTTATTCCACAATCGGAAAAGACAAGGTTGATGTAGCAGAAGAGCGGATTCACGACATAAACCCAGACTGCAAGGTCACAAAGTGGAAGACCTTTTACATGCCGGACACAGCAGATCAGTTTGATTTTTCTCAATACGATTATATTGTTGACTGCATTGATACGGTTAGCGGAAAACTCGAAATTATAACGCGCGCAAAGGCTCTTAAAAAGCCGGTTATAAGCTGTATGGGTGCCGGCAACAAGGTTGACCCGACCAAGCTGAAAATTGCCGACATCACAAGAACTTCGGTTTGTCCGCTTGCCCGCGTTATGCGTAACGAACTAAAAAAGCGCCGTATCAAACGCCTTAAAGTTGTGTTCTCAACCGAACAGGTTATTCCGCCCCATGACGAAGATTTGGATATAAGCTGCAAAGTAAACTGCGTGTGTCCTCCCGGCACAAAACGCAAATGTATAGTCAGAAACCAAGTTCCCGGCAGCAACGCCTTTGTCCCTTCTACAGCAGGCATGCTGATTGCAGCGGAAGTCATAAAAGATTTGACTCAGTTTCATGTAACAGACTTATTCAAGGAATAGACTCAGCAGGTGAATCCTGCTATGTGCAGAATACGGCGGATCACGTCAATATAGGTTAAGCTGATGTCGTTCATTCGCTGACCAGTTTTTGTTATGTAACCAAGCTCAAAACAGTGGCTTATATTTTCATCAAGATTCTGCAGCGGAATCAGAACAAAGTTTTCGCCTGAATCACTTGTATCTGTTGACCCATTAGACGCGCCTGGGTCTTCTCCATAAATGCCGGAAAGGAATGTATAGCCGTTAAGCTGTTCAATGAGATTTAATTCAGTGGCGCGGTCAGCCACAGTAATTGCCTTATCAAGTCCGTGCTGCGAAATTACTTCATCAGAAAAAAAAGATTTAACATCATCAGTATCAAAAGTTATAAAACGGTATTCTTGAAGTTCTTTCAGAGAAATGCTTTCTTTTTTTGCGAGCGGATGCTTTTTATGAAGGTACACGAAAGCATTGCACTCGGTCAGATGGTGAAATTCCAGCTTGTCAGCTTTAAGGCTTTTGCTGATTTCTTCGCGGTTTGAATCGCTCAAATATAATATGCCGATTGTGCTGGTTTCGTTTGCTACATCTTCAATTACATCAGAAGCCTTTTTTTCGCAGAAGGCAAAATCATAGCCTTGTGCTGAATATTTCTTTACAATTTCTACAAAAGCCTTGCGCGCAAAAGCATAATAAAGCGTAGAAACAGAGAAAACCTTCTTTTCAGCCCCGCAATGTTTTTTGAGAAGTTCTTCGTATTTTGAATATAAATTCCGGGCGTCTTTGATAAAGGCTTGTCCGCGGTCAGTTACTGTAACACCGCGTGCACTTCTGTGAAAAATCTGAAAACCAAGCTCATATTCCGCATCGTGCACGCTGCTCGTAAGCGACGGCTGCGAGATAAAAAGCTTCTCCGAGGCCTTGTTGAACGACCCCGCTTCTGCTACGCCGATGATGTAGCGTATCTGCTGGATTGTCATAAAGCCTCCTTTGGACAGTAGTGTATAACCTAGTATTGGTATAGGTTATACACTACTTATCAATTTATTTTTTGTCAAGATTGTGTGAAGACCCGATTAACGAATCCCAACCTTTCCTGCTAATTCAACACCTATTTTTCAATACCTCACAGTTAAGATTTGTTTTAAAATTTTTGTTGAAGAAAAAATCCTGTCTGCTTATTTTGAAATTTTAATAATTCCATTTTATCAGACGCTTCTTTGCAATGTTTATAAGTCCGTTCAATCCTGTTACGACAAATCCTATAAAGAAAATACCAGCTATTGCTTTTGTGTAGTTTGCAAAGTTCAAAGACATGCGTACATAAAAGCCCATTCCAGATTCTGCTCCGAGCATTTCTGCTGCTGTAAGTGTCATCAATGCAGAAGCAAGATGAATCGGCAGACCGTTAATGATTCGCGGAAGATTATATGGAATAATTATCTTGAACAGAATTACAGGTGTTGAAAGATTCAGGACTTTTGCAGAATTTACAATTCTTTCTTCAACAAAAGCTGTGTTGTTTATAGAGCCCATGAATGTACTCCAGAAGTTCGTGAGAAATATTACGAAAATTGATGCCATTCGGAATGTCGGCATAATTAAAACTACGTATGGAGTGTAGATTAATGGCGGAACGGTAGAAACTGCTTTTGCAATAGGATACACAGCTTTTGTGAGTCTTTGATTCCAACCTACCAGTGTACCGAGTATTACAGCACTTACAATTGCACTTGTCATTCCGACAATCAGAAGGTACATAGAACTTAAAAATCCTTGTGCAATCATTCTCCAATCCTGAATGAATACATAAAAAACATTTTCAAGTGCAGGAACAAATACAAACGGAAATACGTTCAGACGGGAAACAAACAGTTCCCAGACAAAAAAGACTATAAATACAACTGCAGTAATATCCTTGGCAGCCTTCCATTTTTTTTCATTGCGAAACTGAAATAAAAAGAATAGTTCGGCAGCACAGAGAACAAATGCAAATGCATAAGGACTTTTTAATCCGATTCTCATTTCAGCTGCATATTTACTCGGCAATAAAAAACATGCAAATGTAAGCAAAAAAAATAGATTTGCAGTATTAAAAAACAGATTAAATAAACAGTTTCTTTTTTTGCTCATATAGCTTCACCTCCCGGTTGTACAACATCGTGTTCCCCGTCATAGAACAGGTTCTTTAATTTTTCATTTATTTCACCGTACTCTTTGCACATATATACATCTTTACGAACCCGCGGGCGGGGAATCTTTACATCAAGCACTTCGTGAATTTCTTTTGGAACCATAAAGACAATTCTGTCTGCAAGATAAATAGCTTCGCTTAAATCGTGCGTAACGAAAATAACTGTCTTTTTCTTTTTTTCATCGCGCCAAAGCTTTACAAGAAGTTCCTGAAGATTTTCACGGATTTTTGCATCAAGAGCACCGAATGGTTCGTCCATCAAAAGAATTTTTGGATTGCAGGCTAAAGCCCGGGCAATTGCAACGCGCTGCTGCATACCACCGGAAAGACTTCCCGGAAGTTTTTCCTCAAAACCTTTAAGATCAACCTTTTCCAGAAATTCCTGTGCTATTTCAAGAGATTCTTTTTTACTGATTTTCTGTGTTTTTTTATTTGTCTCATAAACGGCAAATGCTATATTCTGTTTTGCACTCATCCATGGAAAAAGTGAATAGTTCTGGAAAACTACCGCCCGTTCGGTGCCGGGACCTGTTACCGTTTCTCCGTTAATATATACTTCTCCTTGAGACGGTTTGTTCAAGCCTTCGAGTACACCAAGAAGTGTTGATTTTCCACATCCAGAGGAGCCGACTATACAGATAAACTCTCCTTCATTAATAGAAAGATTTATATCTTTTAGGGCAGTATATGAAGTCTCATCATTTTCATATGTCATGTTGAGGTTTCTTATTTCGATTATGCTGTCACTCAATTTTTTTCTCCTGTTACTTCTTCTAGAATGGAAATAAATCTGGAATTTTCTTCCGCTGTGCCGATTGTAAGTCTGATCATTGTATCAAAACCGTATTCTGCACCACCCCGAACCAGGTATCCTTTTTTTAGAATTTTTTCTACAACAGGACCCGAAGACCGGCCAATATCGAAAAAAACAAAATTTGTATTCGACGGAACATAAAAGAAGCCAAGCCGCTTGAATTCCTTGTAAAGAAACTCTTTTTGTTCTTTTGCGTTTGTCAGTGTTTTATTTTTGAAGTTGTCATCATCAAGTGAAGCTAATGCTGCAAGTTGGGCAGGAGCGCTCACATTTGATGGAATTCTGATTCTGTTCAGTATGTTTACAAAATCTGAATTTGAAATAGCATAACCAACACGAAAAGATGCAAGACCTTCAAGCTTCGAAAATGTCCTGAAAACCGCAATATTGTCATACTTTTTGAGCAAAGAGATTGAATCAGGAAAATCTTTTTCGCTGACAAAATCAACGTAAGCTTCATCGAGTACAACAAGTATGTCACTACGGATTTTTGAGAGAAAGTTTTCCAGTTCATCTTGTGTAAATACTGTTCCTGTCGGGTTATTCGGATTACAAAGCCAAATGATTTTTGTCTTCTTGGTAACTGCCACTTCGATTGAATTCAGATCTACATGGAATTCTTTTACAGGTACTCCTATGAATTTGCCGCCGAGAATATCTGTAACTGATTTATACCAGCCGAAACTTGGTACAGCGCCTATGGTTTCGTCACCTGGTTCCAGATAAGCGATTGCTGTAAGGTAAATCAATTCAAATGAACCGTTACCCAATACAATCTGACCGATGTCAACTCCAAGTTTTTCAGAAAGACGTTTCCGTAAATCGTAGGCAGAACCGTCAGGGTACTGTGACGACAGATTTTTTAGTGCCTCAAAAACTTTTGGAGAAAAACCAAGTGTATTTTCGTTTGCAGCCAGCTTCGTGATTTCTGAAAGACCATATTCCCTTTTAAGAGCAGAAACACTTCTTGCAGCTCTGTAAGGAGGAAGTTTTTCAAGAACGGCTCTTGGTTTTACGCTCATTTTCCCCCCTTGAACTTTCCGGCAAGTTCATCTGCTTTTTTTAGTGATGCTTTAATTGTTTCTGCATCTTTGTAAGGTACATACGTAAAAATTGATGGAATTTCTTTTTTAAGAAAATCAAGATCACTGTCTGAAGTCAACGCAAAATCTTTCAGAGTCCATGCATTGTCGAATTTTGAAAAAATCTTGATAGCTTCAAGAACCTGATTATCAGTTTTTCCTTCGAGGATAAGCTGTGTTACAATACCGAACGCAACTTTTTCTCCATGCAACTTTATATTTGTATGATGAAGCCGGGTTGATGTGTGGTAGAACGGATGCGCAAAACTATAGTGTCCGTGATCACCCTTAAAGCTTCCGGCAAAACCTGCAAGATAAATAATCGCATCAATTACGTTCTTCGCTGCTTTTCCAAAAGTTCCTTTTTCAGCTTCGGAAATGGCTGTGAATGTATCGTGCTCCAGATTATCAAACGCTATTTCTGAAGCTTTAAGGGCAATTTGCGAAGGAATATCATCCGGGAAAAATTCTGTCGTCGGCCGGATTTCATAGAATTTTGCAAAAGTATCTACAACACCTGAAAACAGATAACGTTTTGGGGCTGTAAAAATAACCTCTGGATCTGCAATCACAAGCTTTGCAGAGTTTTTGTTCAGGCGAGTCTGAACATATCCGCCTTCGTCATCGTATTGAATTGAAATTGCAGCCCATGCAGCACAAGTTGCGGCAACTGTAGGTACTGTAACAACCGGAAGATTAAGTATATCAGCAGTTGCTTTTGCTGTATCAAGAACCCTTCCGCCGCCAATGCCTATAATGAAATCTGATTTTTGTGCACGAGCTTTTTCAGCATACGCATCGAATTGACGCTGAGACGGATAACCGGAAAAGACCTCGACATGATTTTCTGCAACTCCATAATTTTTCAATGAAGTAAAGAATTTATTTCCGACAGCCTGTTTAGCTTTTTCTCCGGCAATAATCAGCGGATTTTTTCCAATCTGTAATATGTAGTTTCCTGACTTAGATATACTTCCTGCTTCATTTATATATGTCTGAGGTGTTTTGACAGTTATCATAAAAGTCTCCTTGTTATTCAATCAAATAGCTTTGTATGTCTTGTCGAAATCCGGATACTGATTGTTATTTTCAATGAAGTAGTTCCACATATCTTTGTAGAACTGTTCATCCGGGAATTCGGCAATTACTTCTTTAAGGGCATCTGCATACAGTGAAATATTATAGAAGTTGTGAAGTTCCAGTCCCTTAGGAACATAATCCCAGTCAAGAAGAATCTGATAATCTCCAAGAACGCCGTTGAAATTTGGATCAGGATTATATCTTGCACCCTGACTTGTTTCAGGACTGTAATATGTTCTTCTTACATAATCTTCATCCTGATGTGTTGCTCTTGTAATTGAAGCCACTGTAAGGTTTTCATCTTCGATATAGATTTTGTATGCGCGGATTTCTCCTTTCAACAGGCGCTTAAATGCTTCCTGATTGTTTTTGAATGCAGTACCGTTTGCAACCTGCCGGCAGCATACATAATCTTTCTGCAGGTCAACTTCAGGGAACAGATATACAACACCCTGAGACTCGGCACTTTCAACATATGAGGCGCTGACAAATGCAATATCAACTGCGCCTTTTGAAACTGCGGCAATCAAAGGCTCGTTGCTGTCATAGAACTTATATTTAACTTCATCATCAATCTTAAAACCGTATTCTTCACGAAGAACATATTTTGAAACCAATTCAGAAGTTGAAAGAAGCTTTACACCGATTGTCTTGCCTTTCCAGTTTTTAATATCACGAACTTCATCAGCTACGTTCTTATTTGCCATAACTGCCATTCCGCCAGTTAATGTTCCGCCGAATAGAATTTCATCAGCTCCCTGTGCACCATAGCTTAAATGCGGTACAAGTTCGAATGTAAGAAAATCAAGTTTACCGGCTGCAACTGCTTCAAAAGCTCCTGAACGGTCAACTATCTGAGTTTCAACTTTCAGATTGTATTCTGCTAAAAAACCCTGTTCATCAGCTATCTGAACTAGAGGACTTATAAAAGCACTTGTAGCCTGCTTTCCCTGTGTCAGTTTGTAAGAATTTGAATCTGAAACTTTCTTTTTTGCGCAATTGAGACACATGAGAGAGCTTACCATCATACTTACAACGCCAATAATGTTTACAAATTTTTTCATTTAGTTACTCCTTTGAGGCAGCGCCTCATGTTTTTTTACTGAATCCAATGATTCAGTTTTGATTAAAAGCATTTTTGATTACCTACTGGCTTACTATGTTATATAGGAATTACAAAATCGTGAGAAATATATTTTTTTTATATAAGTAATAGAAAATTGATATGTATATATTTTTTTGATAGGAATTATCAGAAAAATATATTAGTAATAGCTCAAGATTTCTTTTTTAATGTTCATATATATCAGATAAATTACTATGATGACCGGCCAGACAATCGGATAGACAAGTGCAATTAATGTAAATGTATTTACCGTGCGGGAAATAATAAAAAGTAAAACTTGACGCAAAACGACAAAACCTGCCAGCGTGATTAGTGTCGGAACAAATACAATTCCAAAGCCCCTTATGACATTTGATAAAAGCATTGAATAGCCGCATAAAATATAGAAAGGTGCCGTAAGCCGGATAAAACGGACTGCATATAAAATCACTTCAGAATCATCTGAAAAAAACTTTGACCAGAAGCGGGCTGGCAGTACGATTGCTGCACTGGTTACGGCCATAACGGCAAAGTTCAGTAAAGAAGATTTTTTGATTCCGTCGCGGATTCTGTCCGGTTTCTTTGCGCCGTAATTCTGTGCCACAAAGGTTGTGGCTCCGTATGCAAGGCTGTACATCGGTAAAATTGCAATCTGATCAAACTTGGAAAAAATTGCCCAGCCTGCCATACAGGCAGCTCCAAAATAATTTACATATTTCTGCATGAAGGTATTTGATAGGGCTGTAATACTGGAAGAAATTGCACCCGGAAGCCCTATGCGCAGAATCTTCTTAAGGATAATAAAATCAATTTTAGGATGATGAAGTTCAAGACGGAACTGAAGTTCAAGCGAACAGAGAGAATGAAGCACAAGAACGGCGCTTAAGACTTCACTGATTACTGTTGCGAGCGCAGCTCCTTCAATTCCTTTGTGCATGAATACAACGAAGACAATATCAAGCAGAATATTTGCAACGGAAGAAATAATCAGAAAAATAAGTGCGCGGGTTGAGTCGCCGAGAGCGCGTAAAATTCCAGAGCCCATATTATAAATAATAAGGGCTGCAGTTCCTATAAAGTAAATTCTAAGGTAGTCATTTGCCTGTTTCAGAACCTGCGGAGGTGTTGAAATCAGCCTTAAAATAGAAGGCGAGAGAATAAACTGAACGGCAGTTGCAAAGACACTGAAAATAAACGCTGCAAAAATTGTTGTGCCGATAGCCCTTTTGAGGCTGTCGTATTTTCTAGCTCCAAAAAACTGGGAGATGACAACCTGTGCTCCCGTAGAAAGTCCGTTAAAAAAATTGATTACGGTGAATACAAGATGAGATGTCGCCCCGATTGCCGCTAGCGCTTCGCTTCCGAGAACCCGTCCTACGATAAAAGTGTCGAAGGTATTATAAAACTGCTGAAAGAGATTTCCCAGCAGCAGAGGCGCGGCAAATTTCAGAAGAAGAGGAACTGTTTTCCCCTGAGTCATGTCTGTTGTCATTTTAGATGTAGTACATATCCTGCGGAAGAATACGCTTAAGGAATTTCTTTGTGCGTTCTTCTTTCGGATGGCTGAAGATTTCTTTTGGATTTCCTTCTTCAACTACATATCCGCCGTCCATAAAA
Organism: Treponema sp.; assembly: GCA_017963165.1. Next base: position 8,164 of record JAGCTZ010000191.1, on the reverse strand, counting down.
ACAACCTTGTCTGCGACTTCCTCCGCAAAACTCATTTCATGAGTAACGACAATCATTGTATGACCTTCCCGTGCAACCTGTTTAATCAGCTGAAGTGTTTCACCCACAAGTTCAGGGTCTAGCGCAGAGGTCGGTTCATCAAAAAGAATTACATCTGAACTAAGGGCAACTGCTCTCGCAATTCCGATCCGCTGCTGCTGACCGCCCGAAAGCTCAGAAGGATAGCAGTCTGCTTTATCTGAAAGTCCAACCTTCTTTAATTCTGCAAGCGCAATTTCGCGGGCTTTGTCTTTTGGAATGTTGTGTGCTGAAATCAAACCTTCCATAATATTTTCCAGGGCAGTCTTGTTCGCAAAAAGATTGTAGTTCTGAAATACCATTGAAGTTCTGCGGCGAAATTCCAGAATGTCTTTTTTATGGGCAGTTTTTAAATCTGTTGTTTTATCCCCGATTGTAAGCGTTCCTGCATCAGCCTTTTCAAGAAAATTTATAAGTCTAAGGAGTGTTGTTTTTCCTGAGCCGGAAGGTCCTAAAATTACGACAACCTCTCCATCGTTTACAGTAAGCGAAACGTCGTGTAATACTTCCAGTTTTCCAAATGATTTTTTTGCGTGTTCTATTTTTATCATATTCTTTCCCCTTTCATAAAAAGATGATTAAAGCGGTGCAGAAGAAATTCTACTGTTGCTGACAAAATCCAGTAAATGATTGCAGCGGCAACATAACCTTCTACAAAGCTGTAGGTTTCTGCGCAGGGAATGATAGAGCCGTTCAGAATATCAACGATACCAAGCACCAGCACAATTGAAGTATTCTTTACAGAACCGATGATGTTGTTTGTAAGGCTCGGAAGCGCAATAGGAATTACCTGCGGTATGATGATTCTCTGCAGAGCCTTTGGGATTGAAAGACCGCAGGCATAGCTTGCTTCGTACTGCCCTTTTGGTACAGAAAGAAAAGCACCTCTGATTGATTCCGAATAAGTAACAGTATGACCTAAAGTCAGCGTAAAGCAAGCAACAATAAAAGCTCCGTTTGGAACAGGCTTACAGAAAAGCAGATAGATAAGATTGTAAATCAGCATGCTGACCATAACAGGAATTCCTGCATAAACCGAAACAAAGACACCTAAGATTTTGTGAACGACAGGAACCTTAAAAATCCGGAGAATTGCAATTAAAAGACCGAGTACAAGTCCTATGCTGATTGTAACAACCGAAAGTTCAAGCGTTACGTGTATATATTTAATTCCGCTCAAAAGGCATTTTGAAAGATATTCAAGGCTGAAACTCAATTGTCTTACCTCCGTTTTGATGTAAATACAAGATTCTTATCAATCTTTCTGAACAATGCTGTCAGCAGCTGATTCACAATTACAAAAATCAAAGTTATAAAAAGATAGCTTTCAATCGTATGTCCTGTTCGGGCTCCGATTGCATTTGCCATTCCAAGCATATCAAGTACACCAATCATATAGACAAGCGATGTACTCTGAAAAATACCAATCAGGTTTAAGCCTGCCGGTGGAATTGCAATTCTTATGGCCTGTGGAAGGATTATCTTAAAAAAGGTCTGACTTCCTGTAAGTCCGCAGGCAAGGGCAGCTTCTCTCTGCCCTTTTGGAATTGCAATTATTGACGCTCTGTAAGTTTCCGAAAGGAAGGCACCCTCATTCAGAATGAAGGTGATTATTACGAACGTCATCCGGTTCCAGCCTCTGGTTGAAATATCCAGGAGAGCCTCCAGTGCCAGCGGAAGCGCGTAGTAAACAACGAGCATCTGCACCAGCATTGGAGTTCCGCGTTCAAACGAAATGAATACACGGATTATCTGGCTCAACACCGGAATCTTTTTTATTCTGATTACTGCCAGCAGAAGAGCCAGCAGCGACCCCAGAATGAAAGATAAAAACACAATCTCAAAAGTGACTGGCAGTTTTTTTATGAGGAGCGGAATGTATTCAAACAGTCTGCTCCAGGAAAAGAAACTATTCGTCATGAGTATAGTCACCGCCTAAAGTTCTGATTGAGATTTTTGAAAGCTCTCCTTTTTCAATCAGCTGAGCAAGTGCCCAGTCAAAGGCTTCCTTAATTTCCTTGCCTTTATCCTTGTTGAAAATGAAATATGAGCTTGAAGTTGAAATAGGATTTTTCTGATCTGCAATCTTGAAGATGTCGCCCCATTCTTTGTTGTAGCGGTCGATTACGCTTCTGATTGCAAAACCAGCGTCATAAGTTCCGTTTTTCATTGCGGCAACAAACTGTTCCTGTGTTTCCTGATTTGTAAGAATTACGTTGATTTTCTTGTCGGCAGATACAGAATCATTGTAGTTCTTGAGGATTGTAGCAGTTGCACTGCCTGTGCTTGCTGTAGCTGTTTTTCCGATGAGGTCATCCCAGCTGTTGATGTCGTTGCGGTTCTTCAAAACGAAGATGTATTTTGTGTATGAATTGTAGCCCTGTTCTGTGAAAAGATAATTCTTTCTACGTTCAGGATTTGATTCATACTGATGTGCACCTACATCAATTTTTCCTGCGGCAAGTGCAAGAAGAATATTTGCAAAGTCGTATGTTTCGTATTTGAATTCATACTGAGGAAGAAGTTCATCAATTGCCCTGAGAACTTCAAGCTCGTAGCCTGCAAGATTTCCTTTTTCGTCCAGATAGCAGTAAGGACGGAAGTTAGTTCCTGTTCCGACTACAATAGTCTGAACCTTCTGTTTCTGTTTCTTTTCCTTCTTTGGTTTTGCAGAAAGAGTTCCTGCAAATACAACTAATACTGCGAGTACAGCAAAAAGTTTTTTTGTTCCTGATTTCATATTATTCCTCCATAGCTTGGTAATTTTTCGGCGGCCGTCCATTTGATTACCTACTAGCTTGCTATGTTATATAAGATTTGCGAAATCGTGTGAAATATAAAATTCTTATAAGTGTTATAGGAGAAAATTATAAAAAAAGGCACTGAACCTCCCCTCCTGTCGATTCAGTGCCGGTACTATTAATTTTTTATTTTTTTAAAAATGATTATACAAATCTTCTACAAGAGAAATGCAGCCCCTGCTTCCAATATGTGTCTTGTTAAGAATCTGCCTGTCCAGACATGGATTCGACGTTATTGCGAAAAAGGCATTCAGCTTAGCTGCAATTTTCTTTTCATACGAACTTCCTAGAAAAAGGGTTGCCCGTTCTTTGTATTGCAGAACAATTTTTTCGATTTCGTACAGATCGTTTTCAAAGTAGACATCTGCTTTTCTGTTACATTCCAGAAGCTGAATTTCCTGACGCACTGCTTCCCTTGCATTTTCATGAACACTGTCTGTAAAAATAACTGCGAGCGGAATGTGCCCATGAACATTTACTAAAAACCGTGCAATGCCCAGCGTCTTCGTACTTTCGCCTACAAGAACAAAGCGGTGCCGCTCAAAGTTTCCGAAGAGCGAGTCGAGGTATTCATAGGCATACAGCTGCTCTTTATAGACTGCTTTTTCGAGCACGCTTGCAGGTACAGCTTCCGGCTGCCCTTCTCCGGCGGCCTCGTTAAGTGCCGCTGCAACTTTTGTAAGAAAATCTGCAGTGTCTTTTGGTCCTACCGGCCAGCCCGGCAGTGTCAGTGTCGGAATATCAAAATTAATTTTGTAATAAACATCAACATTTTTTGCGAGCCACGGAGAAAGGTTTATGTTCAGCGCGGCGTTGCCTGAATTTTTCAGCTGACTGATTCCGTCACGGTTGATAAAAAATGTATTTGCTTCCACACCGATTGTTGCGAGAATTCTTTTGATTTCTTCTAGGTCTCCGCGGAAAGTTATGTCAGAGCTTGGCGGCTGGCCATAAATATTTACGAGCCGCGGATTTCGTTCCGTCTTCTGTGCAAGCTTCTTTACAGTTGCGAGCAGAGCCATATTGTAGCCGGTGTAGGTGTCACCGCGGAACCCAGCCGTATCAATATTTGCTACAGGGTAAGGATTACCGTCAAACTTGCTTACAATGTTGTCTGTATAGTCGCCGTTGATTCCCATTGAACAGCCTGTGAGTACGGCATAAAACTCGCCGTCCATAATTTCAATGCTGCCCTTAATTGTTTCTTCAAGGCGTTTCGTTCCGCCGAATACAACTTCCTTTTCATAGGCGTTTGTACTTGGCAGTCCGTGATAGCCGCCAAGGTAATACAGGTTTGTCAGATTCGATGCCTGCATTGAACAGCCCGGACTGGCATGAAGAATCGGGATTGCCTTATATATATTGCCGATGACATCAAGAGCGCCATGCAGCGAACAGAAATTTCGTGGTCGTTCAGTACAATGTTCCATAGTCATTACCTCTTTTATTTTTCCAGATAGCTGAAGGCGTCTTTTTTATACCATTCCTCACGGTAGGCATTTTTCGAAAACTGCGAAATATTTTTGTTGAAGTTGTTGTTGTCCAGAGCATCTTCAATTTTTCTGCCGAGGTACAGCGCACCGCGGTAACCGAAAGTCGGCCGCTTTGAATCAAGAATATGAAGGGATGGAATTCCGATTCTTGAAACCCAGTTCGACATTCCGATAAAAACATCCGGCTTAAACTTCAGAAGAAGATTTACCTGCTCATAAGGCTGCATGTCCGCAATGTTTACAAGGAAATCTTCGCCATGCATTTCTTCAAGCCGTTTAAAATCATCAATGTAAGCTTCATCATAATAAGGCGTGTGCATACAGAGAAGCTTCATGCCGTAGTCACCAATCAGAGTTGCTGCTGCAAAGCCCCGGCCAGTACCGGCAGTAATGCAGGCACGAAGTCCTTCGGTCTTTCTTTTGATTGCAGAAATTTCTCCGGCAACTGCGTCTGTTTCAGCTTCAATAAATGCTTCTGCTTCCTTTTCTTTTCCAGCGAGTGCCGCAATTGCACGGAGCCAGCGGTTTGTGCTTCTGATTCCAATCGGCATGTTCGTCACAGTGTATGGAGTTCCGTATTTTTTGTTCAGAAACTTCATGTATTCATCACCAAAAATCTGACAGACAGAAATATTATATTCCGCTGCAGGAATCTTCATGATATCTTCGTAAGTTGCGTTGTACGGAAGAATGTTTGCATCCAGCCCGATTGCGTTAAGCATACGCTTCATTTCTTTCTGATCTGCATAGCTTAAAGAATGTGTCGCAAAAAGATTTATAAGCCCTTTCTGCTTAGGTGGGTGCGAATCGCGGATTACATAGTTCTGAAGTGTCGCAAGTGCAAGATCATAACCTGTTGCATGGTTACGGGATTTAAAGCCTTCGCAGTGAACCGGTGCAATAACGATTCCTTTGTCCTTGTATTTTTCCTGCATGCGTTCACTGACGGCATCAATATCATCGCCGATAATTGCAGCCGCACAGGAAGAAAGAACAAAAATGATTTTCGGATTATGCCGTTCAACAGCTTTTTCAATTGTTTCTTCCAGACGTTTTTCACCGCCGAGAATTACTTCCTTTTCTCCAAGCGAGGTAGAGATTAAACGGCTGTCCGGTGCATTATCCCGTCCCATGTGATGCTTGTAGACTCCAAGGCGGTCAATTGCCCCGAGAGCGGCGCACGAGGAACAGCCTGGCGGTGAATGAATAATCATCACCGTATCCTGAAGGCTTACCAGCGCATTCATGCTGTTTACCTGAACACACTGAATTCCCTGCTCAAAAGTCCTGTGTGCATTTTTAAGGCAGTGTGCCTCTGCCTTTTTCCTGAGTTCTCCGGACTGACCGACCTGCACATCTGCAAAGCCCGGGTGCATATCTCTTAGTGTATCTTGAATCTGTTTTTCCATAGGCCTCATCCTATAGCAAAAAACAGAAACTTGACTAATACTTTTCTTTTATTGATGTTATAGAAAAAAATGATAGCCTGATTTAATAATCAGACAAAGGCTCTTGCCCGGAAGCTTACACCAAGCTCATCACTAAGCTTTTTACAGGCTTCTTCATCCTGAGCTGAAATTGTCGATGAGACAGTTGTGAGTGTAATATCAGAAATATATTTTTTTGCTTCTTTTATGAAATCTAAAAGAGCGGGATAGGATTTTTCTGCAAATGCCGGGCGTACAATTTTTTCGTAGGTTACCGCATCGCTTGAGTTCAGACTGATTGAAAGTCTGTCAATTAATCCGTTCATTTCAGGGACAATGTTTCTTTTGTTGATAAGATTTCCAAGTCCGTTGGTATTAAGACGGACAGGAAGCCTGGAATTCTTTTTTACAAAAGCGGCAGTCTGCTTTAAGACTTCAAATGCTTCAGTCGGCTCGCCGTAACCGCAGAAAACAATTTCTGAATAGGAGGAAAAATCAGCGGCCTCTAAAGCTTTTTTGACTTCTTCAAAATCAGGCTCATGTTCAAGCCATAATGAATCGCTGCCATGAACGCCTTCATCCTTCTGTCTGATGCAGAAAGTGCAGGCACATGGGCAGCGGTTCGTAAGGTTTATATAAAGCCCTGAATGAACAGGATAAACAATTACCATACTACTCTTCAAAAAGGGCTGTACTCAAATAGCGCAGGCCTGTATCAGGGAAAATGACGACAATGTTTTTGCCTTCAAATTCAGGGCGTCTGGCTATTTCTGTTGCGCCCCAAAGTGCTGCACCGCTTGAGTTGCCGACGAGCACACCGTCTGTTTTTGCAACTGCGCGTGCTGCTTCAAATGAGCCTTCTACCCTTCCGATAAGCACTTCGTCATAAATATCAGGCTTATTCTTTAATGAGATTGGTACGCGCTCTTCAGGCACTTCTGTAAAGTTGTGAATGCCTGTGAGAGCTGTTGCATCAAGAGCAGGCTCAACTGCAATAATTTTTACGCTGCTGCTCTTTGCCTTAATATAGTCGCTTACACCGCGGATTGTTCCGCCTGTACCGACTGCGCTGACAACAGCTGCAAGGTTACCTTCAGTCTGCTCCCAGATTTCTTCGCCGGTTGTATCGTGATGAGCCTGCGGATTTAACGGATTAAGCATCTGGTCCACAAAGAAAATATCATCGCCGGCTGCAACTCTCTCGCGGATATGCTGCTTCAAAAGATTCGTGGCGGCAACAAAGTCATTGTTGGTAGCCTTAAGCGCTTCCTGCAATTCCGGTACTTCACCAATTTTCTGGACTTTAGCACCAAAAGCCTTCATTACCTGAAGCCGCTCTTTGCTTACGCCTTCCTGAAGATAAATCTGAACTTTATAGCCTTTCATTGCGCCGATTGCGCTGACGGCAATTCCGGTGTTTCCGCTTGTGTACTCAATAAGAGTTGTAACGCCCGGCTTGATTTTTCCGGCTTTTTCGGCATCTTCTATAATGCGTAAGACTATCCGGTCTTTAATACTTCCAATCGGGTTGAAATATTCCACTTTTGCAAGCAAATGCGCCTTAAGCCCGAATTTCTTTTCGTAGCCATGCAGACGCACAAGCGGTGTGTTTCCTACAAGTTCTGTCAATGATTCGTGTATTTGTTTTGCCATTTTTTGCCTCCAAACAATGTACCGTCATGCTGAACTTGTTAACCTTCGGCGGCTTTCAGCTCAGCATCTACTAGTAGATCCCGAAACGAGTTCGGGATGACAGTTATTTCTTCACCTCTTCTTTAATAAATTTGTCTGCGTTCTGCTCGTACCACCATTTTGTGTATGGAAGCTTGATTCTGGCAGCAAGATTCTTTTCAAAGCTGCGGTTTGTAACTGTGTCGCGGATAAGCTTTGCAAAGCTCAAAGTGCCCTCGTAGCCGAATACGGTATATTCGTCGGCGACAAAAACAGCGGCATAGCCCTGCTTGATTGCCCAAACCGTTGTACCCGGGTGACGGCTGAAGTAGACATCAGGCTTAAAGTGGTTGAGAATGTTCAAAACTTCGTAGTTCTGCTGGTCTGCGACAGCAACCTTCATGTCTTTTGGAGAAGTCTTCAAAAGATGCTCGAGTGCAGGCGGAACTTTTCCATTGTCATATTTATAGTCATAGTGCCATGCAAGCGCATATTCTACAGTCATACCGAATTCCTGAAGAACGCGGGCAATTTCATAAGTAAAGCCCGGACCCATTCCGATTACAGCGCGCAGTCCTTTCAGCTGTTTTGTAACTTCTTCAATCTGCGGAATGAAAATTGCACGCTGCTTTTCGATATAAGCTTCAACTTCGGCGCGTTTACCGATTGTATCGCCGATTGCGCGGAGCCATGT
>JAGCTZ010000190.1 GCA_017963165.1 Treponema sp. | reverse complement strand
TTTATAATAACAATGTCGATTGCCTGTGCTTTCAATATTTTGACAGCACTTTCAATCTGTGAATTAAATGCATTGATGCCTAACCTTACAGGTGGACTGGCACAGTTTACACTTGCAAGTTGCGGACCATTCATCACAATTATTACAAATATGGGTGGTTTCATTTGTTGTCAGATGATTTTGGGAAGTTCGGAAGCAGCCATGTTTGGTAATACTATGAGTACCGTATTAACAGCTGTTCCTGTTTCACCTACAGTCTGGACAATTGCACTGATTGTTATTCTGTTTGTTTTGAATCTTTTTGGTGTTGATATGTTTGCAAAAATCCAGAACATCGTAGCCTACGGACTGATTGTTTCCCTGGTTATTATGGGTATTCTTGGATGTATCAAGGTAAATCCTTCAACACTGATTGAACAGCCGGCTTTTATGACAGAAAAGTTTACTGATACACTGTCGCTGCTGGGACTTGCCTTCTTCCTCTTTATTGGAGTTGAATTTATAGTTCCAATTTCACCAAATGTAAAAAATTCAAGAAAGATTGTTCCAATAGGAATGGTTTTGAGTCTTGTAATTATTCTTGTTATGCAGATTCTTATGACAATCGGTTTCAAGAATTACACAGGATGGGAAGCATTGGGAGAAAGTACAGTTCCACATATTCTTTACGGTTCACTTCTTCTTGGAAAAGCCGGTACAATCTGGATGTCAGTAGTTTCAATGCTTGCTGTAATTAGTACACTTAATACAGCAATGTTTGGTGTAAGCCAGTTATGTGCAGGTATGGCAAAAATCGGTTTGCTGCCTACAAGCTTCCTTAGAAAGACACCTGCAGGTTCACCTTATGTAGGATTGATTCTTGTAGCGGTTGTAATGGTGATTTTGAATGCAATAGGACTCACAAGCAGTGATTCCCTTGTATTCCTGATTCTTACTGGTTGTACCTTCTGGATTTTCTGTTATGTTATGGTTCATATTGATGTAATCATCTTAAGAAAGAAATTACCAAAGGCACCAAGAACCTTTAAGCTTCCGTTTGGAATTGTTATTCCTGTGCTCGGAGTAATTGGCAATTTGTTCATGATCTGGAACATAGATCCAAGCTGGGAATTAAAGAAGATTATCTATTTAATCTTTGTAGGTGTTTCTGTAATTCTTGCAGTTTATGCTTTCTTCTGGTGTAAGTTTGTAATCAAGAGACCTATGCTCAAGGGCTATGAAATTAAAGAGGTTATGGCCATGGATACAGATCTTTATCAGATTCGTCATTATCCGGAAATTGCAAAGAAGCTTCATATGGTTGCAGAACCAGAGATTAAGCCTCTTTCTCCAGAAACAAATACTGGAACCAGACCAAAAAGTAATTAAATAAATTGTATATGCTCCTGCAGTAAGTTTTCTTATTGCAGGAGTTTTTTATTATTTTAAACCTGCTGTATAAAATTTCAGCATTAATATTTCTTTTTTGATATAATACCCAAAGTTGGTGAAAATATGACATATGGATTTATAAAAACTGCTTGTGTCAGTCCTCGGATGAAAGTTGCAGACTGCCTTTTTAATTCGGAAGAAATTGTAAAAAGTGCTGCTGAAGCTGCTGAAAATGGGGCTTCAATTATTGTTTTTCCAGAACTTTCTATTACAGGTTATACCTGTGGAGATCTTTTCTTTCAGCAGGCTCTTCAAAAATCTGCAGAACATCAACTTGCTTATATTATCAAAGAAACAGCAAAACTGAATGCCCTGATTTTTGCGGGGCTTCCTGTTTTTTCTACAGAGGGCATTTATAACTGTGCCGCTGCAATTTTCAGAGGAAAGCTCCTTGCCCTTTATGCTAAATCATTTTTGCCAAATTACGGCGAGTTTTATGAACGCCGCCAGTTTACTCCTTTCCAGCAGGATATGAAAACCCGCTTTATTAATTTTGCAGGTTTTGAAAATGTGCCTTTTGGAACAGATATTCTTCTTCAGGAATCAAATAATCCGTCACTGAAAGTAGCTTGTGAAATCTGCGAAGATTTGTGGGTTCCACTTCCTCCATCAAGCCGTCATGTTCTGGCTGGTGCTACAGTAATAGCAAATCTTTCGGCTGGAAACGAAATTATCGGCAAGGCAGAATATCGCAGAACTCTGGTTAAGGCACAGTCGGCACGTTCAATTTGTGCTTATCTTTACGCAAATGCTGGTATGGACGAATCAACCCAAGACATGGTTTTTGCAGGCCACAGTTTAATAGTAGAAAACGGAAGCTTACTGGCAGAATCTGCTTTGTTCTCTAATGAAACAGTTTATGCTGATATAGATATTGAACGCCTTTGCCAGGAACGTAGAAAGACAACAAGCTATGGGTATTCAGCCAACAACAATCCATTTAAACAGGACTATACAACAGTCTATTTTGATTTAGAAAATCAGAAAGAAAACTTTACCCGATATATAGATTCACATCCTTTTGTTCCTAATGAT
>JAGCTZ010000189.1 GCA_017963165.1 Treponema sp. | reverse complement strand
CATTTTATTTCTTTGCCTCCGCATTAATAAATTTATCTGCATTCTGCTCGTACCACCACTTTGTGTATGGAAGTTTAATACGGGCAGCAAGGTTCTTTTCAAAGCTGCGGTTTGTTACTGTGTCGCGAATAAGCTTTGCAAAGCTTAAGGTTCCTTCGTAACCAAAGACTGTATATTCGTCTGCAACAAAGACTGCAGCATAGCCCTGCTTGATTGCCCATACTGTAGTTCCAGGATGGCGGCTAAAGTAAACATCAGGCTTGTAGTGATTTAAGATATTCAAAACCTCGTAGTTCTGCTGGTCTGCAACGGCAACCTTCATATCCTTTGGAGAAGTTTTGAGCAGGTGCTCCAGAGCCGGCGGAACCTTTCCGTTGTCGTACTTGTAGTCGTAGTGCCAGGCAAGAGCATATTCAACTGTCATGCCAAACTCCTGCAATACACGGGCAATTTCGTAAGTAAAGCCGGGACCCATACCAATTACGGCACGAAGTCCTTTAAGCTGTTTTGTTACTTCTTCAATCTGAGGAATAAAGATGGCGCGCTGTTTTTCGATATAAGCTTCTACTTCTGCACGCTTACCGATTGCATCTCCAATTCCACGCAGCCAGGTTTCAAAACCGGTTACACCTGAATGGTTGATTGTGCGAACGTATGGTACGCCATAAGTTTCTTCCAGGGCGTTTCCAAGATAAGTTCCAAGAGTACCACAGATACAAACTGTTGCAAGGTTTTCACTTAGATGAGAAAGCTCTTCTATTGTTGCATTACAGTAGAGGAACTGAGGCTCTGCATCAAAAACCTCGTTGAAGATTTTTGTAATCTGAGGGCGGGCGCTTTCGTAAAAGTTTTTGATGTTTATAAAGCGGCGCTTTTCTTTTGGAGGCTTTACGATTCCCTGAAGAATTGCGTGGTCAGAAATATCAAAACCGCTGGCCCAGATTCTGGATTTAAAGCCTTCGCAGTGAACAGGGATTACAGGAACCGGCAGCTCTGCATCAAGGTCAATTGCAACGCCGTCTACGTCTTCTCCTGTTACTCCGGAAACACAACTTGTAGAAACAAAGATTGCGTCCGGCTTATAGGCTTCGTAGGTGTGAAGAATGATTTTTCTTAAATCATTTACAGCACCAAAAACAGTGTCTTTTTCGTTAAGGTCGGTACATACAAAAACCGAGTTTGTAGTTTTGTTTACACGGGCTGCAATCTGGCCGAATTTTACGGCATCGTTACTTGCCATTGCTGTACAGCCTGCAGGAGCGTGGTAAACAACTGCAACGTTACGGATTGCGGCAAGAGCGTTTAAGGCACAGCCAGAAAGACAGGAGCTTGACTGGCTGAAGCAGCGTTCACGGTTACGAAGACTTCCATCTTCTGATTTATTTACCAGGGTCTGCAGGTCTCCTACAAAGCCTGTGATTGAGCCAAGGCGGTTTTCGCGAATGGCAATGTTAGCATTAGAAAAATTAAATGGCATAAATATCCTCCTGTGGTGGTTGAGCTTGTCGAAACCACCTTTGCACATTGTTTACAGCTTCAACTTACTCATTGCAGCAGTAAATATCTGTTCAAGAAGGTGCAGCCCTCCTGAATATCCGGCAATGTGATCATTAATTACAAGCTTTTCCAGCATAGGGTAGCTTACATTGATGTAGTGGGCTCCCAGTTCAATGGCCAGCTTCTTTTCCCAGTTTGAACCAATGATTAATGGCGTTCCGGCAAAATCAAGAGCCTTAATCTGCTCGTGAATATCGTGACCATCGGTCGTAAACTGAACCTGAGTTGTAATTCCGTAATTGAGCTTGTTCAATTCTTCTGTGATTTTTTCCTGATGGGCCTTTGGAGCGTCATCGGTAATAAATACCTTTTCAGGGAAGAGTCCCATATCATTTACCAGGAACTTTGTTATGGCAATTGTATATTCACTGTCGCTTACAACAGTAAAGCGTTTACCAAGAATACGGGTTTCGAGCAGGGTGTCGGCAAAGCGTTCAATGTAATAGTAGAACTCTGCTTCTTTTTCTGTGATAACCTTTTCTACAAGCTCCTTGTCGGCCTTGGTAAATTCTGCAACTGCACGCAGGAATTTTGTAGTTTCTGTAGCACCAATCGGCAAAACAGGATACTGCAAAAGAGGAATATTAAAGCGGCGTTCCAGATATTTTGCACTTTCAAGACCTGCCCATGGCGAAACAAGAATTGTATATTCGGCATTAGGAATCTTTTTAAGATTTTCAAGGCCGCGTCCAAAACCAAAGATGGTGTTTGGTTTAAGACCAATTGCCTGCAAAAGACTTTCAATTTCGCGCAGGTTTCCAAGCCAGTAAGGATCCTGCTGAGGTGGAGCCACAAAAAGATTTACAAGGCCTTTTTCCTTACCCGCGGTCCCTG
>JAGCTZ010000188.1 GCA_017963165.1 Treponema sp. | reverse complement strand
GCTTGCAAGGCAGTATCTTCGGCTTCAATGTAGTATAGCTTGCGTTGAGGCTTATAGAGTTGGTTCAGCTTGTTTATAAACATTTTTATTCATTTTCCTTCAAACGATAATTTGATTATAAAGCAGCCATGCGATAAGTGCCATAAATTTTTGATTTAATTCACATAATTACCAGTCTTGAACTCTTTGGTTATTCCACTTATTATAATGACATGCAGAAAATAAAGGCTGTTGTTTTTGATTTGGGTGGTACTCTTATGGAGTACAAGGGAATGCATTTGAGCTGGATTTGTTATTACAAAGACAGTTTTGACTATGTGAACAAAAAGCTTGCGCTGAGGCTTTCTATGGCGCAGATTGAAACTTCAATTGAAATATTCAAGAACTATAATCCGCGCATAAAGCCCCGCGAAAAAGATATTGCTCCTGAAACTATTTTCGCCGACATTACAGCAGAATGGAACACTGACGTTCCTTTAAAGAAGATAATAGACACATTCTTTGAGTCGTTGCACCTTGAGCCTTTGATTTATGATGATTCAATTCCGTGTCTAAAGCTTTTGAGAAAAAAAGGCTATAAGATTGCCGCGCTTACAGACGTTGCAACAGGAATGCCGGATGAGCTTCATAAAAATTATGTTTCGCCTCTTTTGCCTTGTTTTGACTTGTACGTTTCGTCGCTTTCCTGCGGCTACAAAAAGCCAAACCCGAAAGGCATTAAAGATATTGCAGAATTTTTTGGTACTGAACCTGAAGAAATGCTTATGGTCGGTGATGACCGCCGCGATGTAGAAGTCGCCCGGCGTTTCGGCTGCAAATCTGTGTTAATCAGAAGAGATGGTTCTGCCAGAGACAGTACCGCTGACACCGACTTTAATCAGGATTACACAATATACAATCTAAAAGGTCTTCTTGCACTTCTTGGTTTTTGATAGTATTTCTTGCAAAAGTCCTATGACTTTTGCAAGAAGAATTGCGAAAGTCATAGGACTTTTGTGATTTTATTTAGTTGCTAAAAAATTACATATGCTCTTTTATCTTTATACCATACTTTAAGAAATTTCCTAAAAGCCAATGAATACCTTTAGAATGAGCTTTCAACTAGTGTCATTATTGATTTATTAAAGAATCATAATTCCACAGTATTATTGTGCCCGTATTGTCTATCAAGTATCGCTTTAATTTCCTTTATATTTTCAGGTCCTTTTAAAGCAACACTTTTTTGAATACCATCCGAAGTATAATGTATTGTCAAAAGCCATAAGATATTGATTCCTGGAGCTGTTGTAAAATCACTACCTGTAATTTTTGATTTTGGTATTGTGAAATTATGATCTGCGTTACTTATTAAAATGCAATCTGCACAATCATACATAAAAAGTTCAACATTACTAGCTACTGGAAGCCCACTATAATGATAAACTGTATATGCTTTAGATTGTGTATTGAAATTTGCAACCTTTGATTTATTTTCCTTTTCGCGTTTAAAAAGTGAAACAATACCAATAATAATTGCAAGTATGATAATAATTAGTATAAACATAAAAATCCTCCTAAGATTTATTACTAAAATATGTGTAATTTTATTATATACTAACTTATTAGTTATAACAATAAAAACATACCAAAATAATGGTATTGTAAAATATGTTTAGGGAGAATCTGAAAGACTTAATTGAGTATAAAGGATTAAGAACAAAAGAGCTTGCCGCTATCACAAAAATCAACAAAAGAACTATCGATTCTTATCTAGACAGTCGTGCAGTAATTCCGAACGCAGAAGTTGCAGTAAAATTAGCAAAAGCACTCGGAACGACAGTAGAGTTTCTTGTTACAGGCGAAGATTCCGTAAATCACGAGCAAAAGTTATATTCGGATTTTGATATTTACCGCAAATATAAGAAGCTTGTAAACGAATTAGATACTCTTTCTCCTGAACTATTAAAATCCATAGAAGTAATGATTCATAGTGCTGCAGAATCTTCTAAAAAAGATTCGTAACAGATAAAAGCTTAAATTTACTTTAACAATTCAAGAGCATGTACACCCGCATTTTGCCTTAGTACCCGAGCTTTTTGTCTACAAGGTAGTGCAGCGGTTTACCGGCGCAGAAGTTGTGCAAGTCTTCGACGAACATCGCTACATTCTTGTCTTTTGTGTAGGACAGAGTCAAGTTTCCGGCAACGTGCGGCGTAATCAAAAGATTTTTGGTTTTCCAGAGGCGGCTTGCTTCAGGCAGAGGTTCAGTCTGAAAAACGTCGAGCGCCGCACCGGCAAGGTGGCCGCTTTCAAGACTGTCGGCAAGCGCGTCTTCATCAATTGCAGAGCCACGCCCAACGTTTACGATGTATGCGCCTTCTGGCAGTAGCGAGATGCGCGCGCGTGAAAGTATGCCTTTTGTCTCTGGCGTTGCAGGAAGGCTCATCGCGAGAAGGTCTGTTTCCGGCAAGATTTTATCAAGTTCGCTTACGGGAAGAACTTTATCGTACACAGATTCTTTGCTTTTTCCGCTGCGGCACACGCCTGTAATGGCGGCAGGCTCAAAAGCTTTGGCGCGCTTCGCAAAAGTCGTGCCGATGTCGCCTGTGCCGAGCACAGTGATGCGGCAGTCTTTTAAGGATTTTTGAGGGCGGGGCAAAAGCCATTTGCCGCTGCGTGTTTCTTCAAAGAATTCGTCAAGCCGCCGCATCATTACAAGAGAAACAGCAATCATGTGCTCTGCAATAGAAACGCCGTAAGCACCGGCTGAATTTGTCAGCAGGCAACCGTCGTTTGCAAAATAGCCCGGCGACATAATTGAGTCTACGCCTGCCCACGGCACGCAAAGCCATTTAAGTTTCTTGCTCGTCTTTACAATTGAAGGCGCAAAGCCGTAGATTATGTCCGCGTCAAAGTCGCTTTGCGGAATTTCAGCCTCTGAATTGTAAAACGCGGCAGTGTTACCTGTTTCTGCCGCCGCCTTCTTTATAAGCTCAATGTGTTTTTTTTCAAGCTGGTTATTAATTACTAAGATTTTCATTTTTCAAGTATAACACGGAAAAGTTAAAAAGCTCAATTTCAAGTTTTGTGAAATATCTGCCATTGCCGCTCTTCATTTGGTCTTTTTCGGCTGTACTCAGCAGCTGATTTTGTTCTTTTGCTGAAATTTTACCGGCAATATACAACATTTTTTTGACAATCAACAAATTCAGCCTTAGAATAGGAATATGGACTTTCAGAGTATTGTAGATTCATGTGGAATGGCTGCAGCTGTCATTTCTGTTGAAAAGACAGACGACGGACATTACGGTGACATCAGAATTGTTTGTGCCAATGCGAAATATAAGCAGACTATGGGCGCCGGTTATTACGATAATATGATTTATTCAGAATTGATTCCGAAAGAACCCAATTTTGAAGATTTCTGCTACCGTTGCGCTGTTCTCAAACAGCATCTTCATGCTTATATAGATACACGTTCAAT
>JAGCTZ010000187.1 GCA_017963165.1 Treponema sp. | reverse complement strand
CGCGACCTTATTACAGAAGAATTGAACTCTGCAAACGATAATCCTCTTGTTGATATTGATGCAGAACGCCTTTACAACACAGGTAACTTCTACGGCGGACACATTTGCGCAGCTTGTGATTATATGAGAACTGCTCTTGCAAACATTGCCGACCTTTCAGACAAGCAGGCAGAAGTTATCATCGACGGAAAATTCAACGGACTTACAGAAAACCTTATTCCTTATACTCCAGCTGATCATCCACGCGCTGGTCTTCGTCTTGGCTTTAAGGCTGCACAAATTACAATTTCTGCTATTCGCGGTGAAGTTGCAACTTACTGTTTCCCAGTTTCTTTGACTTCTGCACCAACAGAAGCTTTGAATCAGGATAAGGTTTCTATGGGAACAATTTCGGCTCGTAAATGGGCAGAACAGATTGAACTTGTGTTCCTTCAGTTTGCAACTCATCTTCTTGCTGCAATGCAGGCTGTTGACCTTGCCGGTAAAGATGATTTTGCTCCATTCACAAAGAAAGTTCACGACGAAGTTCGTAAGATGAGCGCCTTTGTTGAAGATGACCGCGAACTTGATAAAGAAGCTACAGCCGTTGCGCAATGGCTGAAAACAACAGAATTGTTCGCTTAATTTTCAATAATTAGCAACAATTTTAGTTTTTTAACATTTTGAAAGTCTCTTTTGTTCCAAATTTCCTGGAAAATGCCTAGAAAAATACTGGGCATTTGAATTTTATTTTGTTTTACGCTATACTCTTTTGGTTTTTTGTAAAGTAATAAAGTATTATCGGAATAAGGAAAATATTTTAATTTTATAGGAGCACTTCAAAAATGTTGAAGTACATTATAAAAAGGTTGGCTATAGCTGTAATTACGGCGTTTCTTGTAGCAACCCTTACCTTCTTTATTATGAATATGGTTCCTGGTGGACCATTTCTTTCTGAAAAGGCGGTAACTCCACAGGCACAGGCGGCCATGGAAGCAAAATACGGTTTGGACAAACCGCTTGGTCAGCAATATCTGACGTATATAGGCGGTGTTGTTCATGGTGATTTTGGCCTTTCAATCAAAAAACGCGGACGAACAGTTAGTGAAATCATCTTTTCAAAGTTTCCTGTTTCGGCGCGACTTGGTGGCTTGGCAATTTTAGTTGCCGTTTTAATTGGAGTTCCGCTTGGAGCAATTGCTGCTTTTAAGCGTGGCAAAGCTGTTGATAATATACTTGTTGTTCTTTCTACTGCTGGAATCGCAATTCCAAGTTTCCTTTTTTCTACTCTTCTAATGTATATTTTTTCTACAAAACTTAAATGGCTTCCTTCGCTTGGTTTGAATAGCGCAAAGTGTTATATCATGCCGGTAATGTCTTTGGCTTTGTGTCCTACTTTTTACATTACGCGCCTTATGCGTTCTTCTATGCTTGATGTTATGGGCCAGGATTATATGCGAACTGCTCGTGCAAAGGGTGTAACAACTTTTAGTTCAATTTTTAAGCATGCGCTTCGTAATGCAATTCTTCCGGTTATTACATATCTTGGTCCGCTTGTTGCTTATTTAATGACAGGAAGCTTTATTATAGAAAAGATTTTTAATATTCCTGGACTTGGTTCTGAGTTTGTTGGCGCTATTACCAGCCGTGATTATCCTATGATTATGGGAACTACAATTTTCCTTGCTGTTTTTGTTATTTTGATGAACGTAATTGTTGATATTCTTTACGCCGTTGTAGACCCAAGAATCAAATTAAAGTAAGAGGCACAAAGATGAAAAAGAATCCTTTGAGTTTACAAATTAATGTAGAAGATTTTATTCCGGCCTCTGCAGAAGAAAAGCAGTCGCTGGTGGTTATGCGTGAGTCGGTTGGATTTTGGAAAGACGGATTTCGCCGTTTTAGAAAGAATAAAATCGCAATGACTTCGTTTTCTATTGTTCTTTTTATTGTAATTCTTTGCTTTATCATTCCAGTTTTTTATCCTTATAAATACGAACAGCAGTTAAAAGGAAGTGAGCGCCTTAAGCCGTTTGAATATTCTTCTATTGAAATGCAGATGAAACAGAATGGCCAAAAAGTATTTCCGCACATTTTGGGAACCGATTCTAACGGCCGCGATTATGCAATTCGCGTAATGGTTGGTGGCCGCGTTTCTATGACTGTTGGACTTGTTGCTTCGCTTTTGATTTTGATTATTGGTTCGCTTTATGGTGCAATTGCCGGCTATTTTGGCGGCACAGTTGATTTAATTATGATGCGAATTGTGGACATTATTTATACTGTTCCAGATGTTTTGATTATCATTTTGCTCGCTCAAACTTTAAAATTCCCATTGCGTGCGCTTGGCGAACTTCCGGGCTTTGGCTGGATTCAGCGGCTTGGACCAAATATGGTTTCTATGTTCCTTGTATTTGCACTTTTGTATTGGGTTGGAATGGCACGAATCATTCGTTCGCAGATTATGGTTTTAAAGCAGAACGAATATGTTATGGCTGCAAAAGCACTTGGTGCAAACGGCAAACGCATTATCGGAAAGCATTTGATTACAAACTGTATTGGAACTTTGATTGTAACAACAACGCTGCAAATTCCTTCTTCGATTTTTACTGAATCGTTCCTTTCGTTTCTTGGTCTTGGTGTTCAAGCTCCAATGCCTTCTCTTGGTTCTTTAGCTTCTGCGGCTTTAAACGGCTTTCAGTCTTTTCCTGAAAAACTCTTTGCTCCAGCATTTTTAATTTTTATCATCATTTTGAGTTTTAACCTTTTGGGCGATGGTTTGCGCGACGCATTTGACCCGAAATTAAAATCATAATCTGGAGAAAGAAATGGCAGAAAACGAATATTTAGTTGATATACAGCACGAAAAACTTTCTTTCTTTACACCAGCTGGCGAAGTACGCGCTTTAAATGATGTAACAATTCAGATGAAAGAAGGCGAAGTTCTTGGAATTGTAGGCGAATCTGGAAGTGGAAAATCTGTTACAGCGTATTCTGTAATGGGACTTACTGCGGAAAACGGAAAAATCACCGGCGGAACTGTAACGTTCAACGGTCACAGAATTGACCAGATGAGCGAAAAAGAACTTCGCAAAATACGCGGTAAAGAAGTAAGCATTATTTTCCAGGATCCAATGACTTCTTTAAATCCTGTTTGGACTATTGGAAATCAAATTGAAGAAGCAATTAAACTTCATACTGATAAAAAGGGTAAAGAAGCAACTGCGCGTGCCCGCGAGCTTTTGACTTTGGTTGGAATTAATGAGCCAGACAAGCGCCTTAAGCAGTATCCGCACGAACTTTCCGGCGGTATGAGACAGCGTGTTATGATTGCAATTGCATTGGCTTGTGAGCCAAAACTTTTGATTGCAGACGAACCAACTACTGCGCTAGACGTAACTATTCAGGCTCAGATTCTTGAACTTATGCAGGAACTTAAATGCAAACTTGGAATGGGAATCATTATGATTACTCATGATCTTGGTGTTGTTGCAAGTATGTGCGACCATATTGCTGTAATGTATGCCGGCGAAATTATTGAATACGGCACAACTGATGATATTTTCTATAATCCACAGCATGAATATACTCGCGGATTACTTCGTTCAATTCCAAAATTCCACGAAAAAGATTATTCGCGGCTCGTTCCAATTGAAGGCCAGCCAGTTGATTTGTTGAATCGTCCAAAAGGCTGTTGTTTTGCTCCTCGCTGTTCTAATTGTATGAAAATCTGTCTTGAAAAACCGCCAGTACGAAATGATTATGAATCTTTGGGCGGCGCTGCTGTTGGCGAAAACATTCATTACGGACGTTGCTGGCTAGAACAAAAATATCAACTACTTGGAAGTGCCGAAGCGGTTGTTTTTGAAACTGGCGTTAAAGGCAAAAAATCAAAAGCTGCAAAGAAAGTGGAAGGAGACGAAAAATGAGCGAAAACTTACTTGAAATAGAACATTTGAAGCAATACTTCCCGGCTGGCAGCGGCCGTTTTGTAAAAGCCGTTGATGATGTTTCTTTCTTTATCAAAAAAGGCGAAACTTTTGGCCTTGTTGGTGAATCTGGTTGTGGAAAAACAACTACAGGCCGCTCGATTTTGCGTCTTACAGAGCCAACGGGCGGAAAAATTATTTACGACGGCCAGGTTATTTTTGACAGCTCAAACGGCACAAAAGTTGATATGCTTCCTTACCGCCGCAAAATGCAGATTGTGTTTCAGGATCCTTACGCTTCGCTTGACCCGCGTATGACTGTTGGCGATATTATTGGCGAGGCGCTTGATATTCATAAACTTTATAGTTCAAAGGCCGAGCGCCGTGAAAAAATCTTAGGACTGCTTGGAACTGTTGGCTTAAATTCTGAACATGCAAACCGTTATCCGCACGAATTTTCGGGCGGCCAGCGCCAGCGAATTGGAATTGCGCGTGCTCTTGCGGTAAATCCGCAGTTTATTGTTTGTGATGAACCTGTTTCGGCTCTCGACGTTTCAATTCAGGCGCAGGTTGTAAATATGTTTGAAGATTTGCAAAAGCAAATGGGGCTTACTTATTTGTTTATTGCGCACGATCTTTCGGTTGTAAATCATATTTCAAGCAGAATTGGCGTTATGTATCTTGGTCATATTGTTGAAATGGCAGATTCAGATGAACTGATTTTCCATTCTGCTCATCCTTATACGCGTTCTCTTATTTCAGCAGTTCCAATTGCTGATCCTAAAATTGCACGCGCAAACAAACGTATTGTTTTGCAAGGCGATGTGCCTTCGCCGTTGAATCCACCAAGTGGCTGTCCGTTTAGAACACGCTGCCCTTATGCAGATGAACGCTGTGCCGCAGAAAAACCGGAATTTAAAGAAATCAGTTCCGGACATTATGCTGCGTGTCATCATCTGGATAAATTAAATTAGCAATTTTTTTTAATTGCGCCGTCTTATCCAAAGTACGGTGCAAGGAGGATAAATTATGAAGAAACTTTCCTTGTTAGTTTCTATTATAGCTTTGGCAAGTCTTTCTTTTGTTTCATGTAGTAAGAAAGCTGAAACATCAAAAGGCTCAGTATTACACGTTCAGGTTGGTCCTTCTCCAGAGACAATCGATCCTGCGTTAAACGTTGCAGTTGATGGTTCAAACATGATTATTCATGCTTTTGAGGGTCTTCTTAAGTTTGACCGCTCAAACACCATTGTTGCTGGACTTGCAGATAAGTGGGAACAGTCTGAAGATGGTCTTACCTGGACTTTCCACCTTCGTAACGACCTTAAATGGTCTGATGGAACACCACTTACATCAGAAGATTTTGTATATTCATGGAAGCGCGTTGTTGATCCTATTATAGCTGCTCCTTATGGATATGATCTTTTGAATCTTGTAGTAGGTTTTGAAGAAGCGTCTGCTGGTGATTTGGATAAATTTGGTGTAGAAGCTCCAGATGCAAACACTTTTATTGTACATCTTAAAAGTCCATGTATTTATTTTGACAAGATTGCCGCTTATACAGCTCTTGTTCCAGTTCAGAAAGCAACTATTGAAGCAAACGGTGAAGCTTGGACAATCAATCCAAAAGCTTATGTTTCAAATGGTCCATATTATATGACAGAATTTACTGACGGTGCTCAGATTGTATTTACAAAAAATCCTTACTATTGGGACGCTGCAAATATTACTTTTGATACTATTGTATGGCATTTGATTGAAGATGCAAACACATCTTATACAGCTTATAATCAGAATGAAATTCAGATGATTAAAGATGTTCCAACAGAAGAAATTCCTTCTTTGCGCGGAAATGGTGAATTCTTCCTTGAGCCGCTTATGGGAACATATTATGTATCATTTAATACACAAAAAGCTCCTTTCAACAATTCAAAAGTTCGTCAGGCACTTTCTTTGGCAATCGACAGAAATTATGTTGCTAATACAGTAATGCTTGGAACTTTTTCACCTGCAAAGAATTTTGTTGGTGCTGGAATTTCAGATGCAGCTCCAGGTTCATCTTTCCAAGATGTTACAGCTAAAAAATATGGTGATTTCTTTAAGGCAGGAAACTATGAAGCTGACCTTGCAAAAGCTAAAAAGCTCCTTGCAGAAGCCGGCTATCCAGAAGGAAAAGGTTTTCCTGCATTTGAATATCTTACAAATGATATTAGTTATCATAAAGCTGTAGCTGAATATCTTCAGGCTGCATGGGCACAGCTTGGTCTTACAATGACAGTTAATATTCAGGAATGGAAAACTGTTACTGCAGACCGCCGCTCTGGAAACTATGATGTTGCCCGCAATGGTTGGGTTTATGACTGGGACGATCCGTCAAATATGATTAACCTTTTTGAAACTGCAAATGGTAACAATGACGGTAGATATTCTTCAAAAGAATTCGACAAACTTGTTGACCTTGCAAGAAATACAACTAATGTAGCAAAGCATTATGATTATTTACACGAAGCTGAGCAGCTACTTTTGAAAGACGCTGCAATGGCTCCTGTTGCTTATTACAACGAGTTCTGGCTTCAGAAAAAGAATCTTAAAAACACATGGCATTCTCCATACGGTTACTGGTATTTTATGTATGGAAAGTTGGAATAGTTTTTTAATCTGATTTGATTGTAAAAAACTCTTCATATCGCTAAAATAAAGTGTCCGTTTTTGTGCGGGCACTTTTTTTGTTTTTGAGGAAAAAAATGGAAAACACAAAGAGAACAGTAACTTGCGGCGAGCTCCGCAAGAGTGATGTTGGCAAGAAAGTTGTTTTGAACGGTTGGGTAAGCCGCACCCGCGATTTGGGCGGTCTTTTGTTTATTCGTTTGCGTGACCGCTATGGAATCACACAGGTAATGGTTGGCGATAAAGCTAGTGATGATGTTAAGAAAATTGCAGCCAGCCTTAAAAGTGAATATTGTATCGCAGTTGAAGGCGTTGTAAATGCGCGCCAGGATAAAGATGTTAATGCTGATATGGCGACAGGCGAAATTGAAGTTGAAGCATCTGATATTCAGATTTTCACAACTTCTCAGGAGCTTCCTTTCTCTATCGAAGAAGTTCGCCAAAAGGACGGAACTTTGGTAGTTGCAAACGAAGATCTTCGTTTGAAGTACCGCTACCTTGATCTTCGCCGCGAACCAATGCAGCACAATATTATTCTCAGAAGCCAGGTGACTTTTGCAACACGCGAATATCTTACTTCTAAAGGATTTTTGGAAATTGAAACTCCAACCTTTATTAAATCAACTCCAGAAGGAGCGCGCGACTACCTTGTTCCTTCACGCGTTCATCCTGGAAAATTCTATTCTCTCCCACAGAGCCCACAGCTTTATAAGCAGCTTTTAATGGTTTCAGGATTTGATAAGTACTTCCAGATTGCACGCTGCTACCGCGATGAAGATGCTCGTGGAGACCGTCAGCCTGAGTTTACTCAGATTGATATGGAGTTGTCATTCACAAACCGCGAAGAAGTT
>JAGCTZ010000186.1 GCA_017963165.1 Treponema sp. | reverse complement strand
TTTTCTAATAAGCGTACTTTGAGGCCGTTTTTCATATCTATCCAGATGTTCAGAATTATGTTTTCCATTATTTTACAAAATCCATTTTCTCGTCTGGCTGAGATTCAGCTTTTTTACGCTTCTGCTTTTGGATGAATTGTGATGCCTGAAAGATCTGCAATCTGGGCATCATTTATAATTTCAATGGCCTTATCATAATCATCACAAAGGATATAAAGTTTGATTGCCACAACAGTTGTCATAGTTCCGGAAATGCCGCCGTAAATATTGTTCATATGTTCGCCTTCAACGTAAGAAGGAATTCCTTCAGAAAAGAGAAGGCTGCGCAGCATAAGGCAATTCTGCTGAGAAGCAATCGACATTAAAAGCTGAGACTTCTCCCCCGCTTTTGTCCGTTCAAAAAACTGCTTCTCAAAATCCATTTCATTCAATTCTTTATCAGCATCAGACTCAATCTTTTTGACTTCATCCTGCTTTCTGAATCTCTTATAAACAATAATCACAAAAATTGCGACCAGTAACAAAATCATATAAAACATAATGAGATAATTTTACACTGTATTGTTGGATTTGGTAAAGGATTACATAACCCGAATCAGAATCATATAAATAATAGTTGCGCCGAAAATACTTACAAGTGAGTTCTTCTTCCATAAATAAGTCACAATTGTAAAAGCGATGGCTGATATTTGCGGCACCCACAGCTTGAGGCTGGAGAATCTTACATCACGCAAACTGTAAATCAGAAGGCCAATCATTACAAGCGGAGGAATATAGCGCTCAAAAATGTGAATCAGTTTTCCGGGCTTTCGTTTTGAAAAAACTGCAAAGGGAAAAAGGCGCTCTCCAAAAACAATCAGACCAATTAAAAATGACACAAATACTGCTTTAGAGACCGGCATTTTCACGCTCCTTTCTTTCTCGTACAAACTTCTGAATCTGCTCAATGCTCAAAACTGCAAACAAAGCCGTGAGCGCAAAATCAACACCTGTCATATCAAAAGGAATCATTGCCCCTGCAAGGCCGCCAATCAAACTTCCGCCAACCCAGTAAGACTGATCCAGAATCGAAACGGCAAAATAATAATCTTCCGGCTTTACCCCGGCAGGCACTTCCGTTGTAGTTAAAAGAGAAAAAGTTTCATCTGTAAGAGCATAAATCAGATAAGGCTTTGTCCGTCTGCAGCCCTTGAACTGATTAATCAGCGGTAGGCCGTAAACAATATGGCGTATATTCAACAGCAGCTCAGTCGCAAGAATGGCAAGGATCGGAGTTCCAGCCGCAAAAAGCGGAATTGCAAGAAACTGCCCTGCCCCCGCAAAAATCAAAATGCCCGTTGCAGGAGCAAGCCACCAGGGATAGCCCGCATTAATCGTAATCAAGCCAAACGCAATTCCACATGAAATATAACCCAGAAAAACCGGAATAGTAGTCCTTGCGGCAACCTTCAGACAGTGTGTATTCATAATCTTTGTACCAGAATAAAGATTATTTTACCTTATGACCAGATGCTGCTTCAAAATTGTACTTTACAATTCCTAAGTCCAGCTGAGTCATAGGGCCGCGTTTTGTTGTGATAACTGCTTCGTCACCTTTAAGAGAAACCTGGAACTTCTGCTGATTTACTGCTGTCGGTGCCAGAATTGCGGCTTCCAGACCATCTCTAAACCAAGCCGGTGTAGCTGGTAAATCAGCTTCAGGAACTTTGCACAACTTGCTCAGTGGCTTTGATTTATGAGCCACGCCCTGAGTTTCACCATATCCAAGAGCGATTACACAGACAATTTTCTCGCCGGCATTTTTATCGGCCTTGCATTTTCCTTTGCCGTATGTACCCGCAACCCAGCAGGTGTTGAGCCCCAAGGTTTGAGCTTCAAGAACTATTTTCTGGCCGTAGTAGCCGCATTTTTCATCAAGCTTTTCAATAGACTTACTGCCAACCATTGCGATATAGTTCTTTGCATTTTTGAACTTACCGTAATGTGCAAGGAAGGTATCAAAGCATTCAGGATCATCAGTAATAAGCTGAATGTTTAATCCGCTTTCTGCATTGCACTCCTTAATAAGAGCCGCAAGCTTTTCTTTATCTTCGCTTTTAACAGGAAGATCCTTAAACTGTCTCACCGAATGTCTTTCTTTAATTGCTTCTTTTATATCCATATTTAAATAATAATACAAAAAGTCCTGTCAGCAATATAAAATTATGTTATTCTCCACTAATTTCTGTTAGTCTCGGTTGACAAATTCATAAGTTGGCATTATATTTTATACGATTACATTGTATACAATACAATATGTAAAACGGAGGCTTTCATGTCATTTGCTGTAAGATACTATACCAAAACTGGTAACACAAAACGACTTGCAGATGCAATTGCAAAGGAACTTGGAGTTGAGGCACTTCCTATCTCTGAGCCAGTAACAGAAAAGGT
>JAGCTZ010000185.1 GCA_017963165.1 Treponema sp. | reverse complement strand
TTCGAAGTACACTCTGCCCGTCCGGAAATCAAAATCTAAAAAACGGCAGTTTAATAAGGCTAATAAATTTGGCTGTAATCTAAAACCGTCGTTTTAGTCTTAAGTTGATGATGTTGCGCAACGCCCCGGTGATTTTTTTATTTCAATTCCTTCTTCAACTCCCCAATCAGTTCTTCACTCTTCTTAAACGAATCACTCAGCATCTGCAAAAGCTCACCCGTGGTATGAGTAACTTCTTCTTCCTTCACAAACGGATTTTTAATATCAAGATTCCAGCCGCTTTCAGCAATCTTTTCTACAGGAATGCGCCAAGCCTGTTCGCCTTCTGCTCGGTTATTCCACCACGCAAGAAGTGACGCAAACTCACTCTTTTGAATCGGCTTTGTTTTTGAATAAGATTTCTGACCTTCTGGAAGCTTGTGTTCCCAGTACCAGATTTCTTTAGTAGGCTCGCCCTTTGTAAAGAACAAGAGATTTGTCGCAACACTAGCGTAAGGCTGGAAAACAGAGTTAGGCAAACGAACAATTGTATGCACATTACACTGAGTTAAAAACTCTTCGCGGATTCTCTGCTTTACACCGTCACCAGTTAATGAACCATCAGGTAAAACAATAGCAGCTCGACCACCATCACGCAAATATCGAATCATCAAAAGCAAAAATAAATCAGCACTTTCAGTAGTTCTGAATGCAGCAGGATAATTTGTTTCCACACCATCCGAAACACTGGCTCCAAAAGGTGGATTAGCAAGAATAACATCAACACGTTCTTTTGCACCAATACTTGTGTACTCGCGGTTCAAACTGTCCATGTTCATAACATTCGGAATTTCAATATCATGCAGAATAAGGTTTGTAACACAAAGCATAAACGGAAGCGGCTTAAGCTCCTGTCCTCGAATAGTTTCTTCAAGCACCTTCAAATCTTCAACAGAATGAACATCCTGCTTTCTGATATTTTCAATAGCACTTGTCAAAAAGCCACCGGTACCACAAGCCGGGTCCAGCACTTTTTCTCCAAGCCGCGGATTAATAATCTCGGTCATAATTTCGGTAACAGCACGTGGAGTGTAAAACTCACCGTAGTTACCGGCACTCTGTAAGTCGCGCAAAAGGCCTTCGTAAATATCACCGAACATATGGCGGTCTTCGCTGGCATTAAAATCAATCTCATTAAGTTTGTTCACAACCTGGCGGATTATAGTTCCGTTTTTCATGTAGTTGTTAGTGCCTGCAAAAATATCACGAATCAAAACAGCACGCTTGTTACCGGTAGAAACATCCAGATTCTGTAATCCAGGAAAAAGTTTATTATCAACAAAATCCTTAAGCGCATCTC
This sequence comes from Treponema sp., assembly GCA_017963165.1. Next base: position 931 of record JAGCTZ010000185.1, on the reverse strand, counting down.
CAGTCATACCTTCACTGTCTGCCGCCCAGTTTCTCCACTGCAGTCCGCTAGGAATCACAGAAACATAATCATCGCTGATAAGTTCCATTTCGGCTTCCTTATCATCAATGATTTTAAGCGTAATCATCCAGCCCAGCTGCTCAATTCTCTGCGCGTCCCCAGAAACTCCCTGGTCCTTGCGCATGATATTCTGCAATGTTTTTACAATTCCACCAATGTTTGGCATTTTGATTATCTCCTATTTTCCAAATTTTGGGGCAAATGAACTTCCCAATATCCAAAACGCTTTCCACCTTTGCGTTCAAGTATATTAGCTTTTTGAAGAAGATCCATCCTGCGTTGTAAACTTCGATATGGGATATTGGTAATTTGACTTAATTCTTTTTGAGATATTTTTGGTTTCTCTAATAAAATTTTTACTATTAAGTCTGTCAAAATATCCGCCAAAACGTCCCCCAAAACGCCATCCAAAACGTCATTTTGGCGTTTTGGCGTATTAGATTCCACCAGCGCCTCTTTCAATGCCTTAAAATGCACGCGAATTGTATTTCCCCGTACCTCATAAACAGGCAGCTCAGAACCAAGCTCCCTGCAGGCATCACAGATTTTTTCAATGCCGCGGCCCCAGTTTTCAATATAGCCGGCACGATAAAATACATTCGCAATATCAGGATTATACGGGTTCGATTCATGTGTCTTCAAGAAAGTTTCAGCAGTCCAACCTTCCGGCAAAACACACTCATTGCTTATGATAATCGCCTCATCTTCAATACGAATCTGAATCGGAACACCAAGCATATAAACATTATGAACAAGCGCATTATACACAGCCTCACGAATCGCATCGCGCGCAAAAGGATACGTTTCCACACGCCTGTCATGCACATAAGTAATCTTAGCTTTAAGATACTTAAGGTAAATCAAATCAATC
>JAGCTZ010000184.1 GCA_017963165.1 Treponema sp. | reverse complement strand
ATCGCTGCCATTTTTTCGGTGCTTGCAGAAAAGGCGCGCGTTCACACAAATTTGCCGCCGGCACAAATTGAAGCCATGCTTGCCCAGACGCTTGAAGGCACAGGCAGGCTGATAAACCAGAAAAATTTAAGCTTTTCAGAAGTTTTGGCGCGTGTCGCAACAAAAGGCGGCATTACCGAAGTAGGCGCAAGCGAAATCTTTGCCAATTTCGGCGATGTGGCGGCGGCAGTTTTTGAAAAGACGCTAGAAAAGCGCAAGTCCGTCACCGAAAAAGCCAAGCAGTCGTTTTAGTGCGCTTGTGCCGTCGTTCCAAGAAGCACTTCTGCCGGAATATGAAGCCCTGTCACCAGTTTGCGAATCATGGAAATGCTCAAATCTCTTTTGTGAGAAAAAATTTCAGAAACCCTTGATTTGCTTCCGAGATACTGAACCATATCTTCGTTTGAAAGATTTTCCTGCTCCATGCGGAATTTTATCGCAGAAACCGGGTCAGGTGCTTCTATAGGAAAATGCTCCTGTTCGTATAGCTCAACTAAAGCAGCAAGCAGTTCAAGCTCATCTGCTTCTGGTGTTCCTGACTCAGCATCAAAAAGTTCCTCAATTCGTTTAAGGGCTTCGTTATAGTCATTTTCTGTTTTCAAAAGCTTGTTATAAGACATTATACTTCCTCCGCATTGATTTGGTCATACTCTGAATGAGTTCCGGCGAACCTGATGAATACTGTCTTTGAACCATAATTAATTCTAACAATCAGCCGGTGCTTGTTCCCGCAAATATTAAACACGACACGGTTTCCTTTCAAAAAACTTGCTGAGCGGTATTTTTCTTTTATATCAGCTGGAGCATTCCATTGCGCCTTTTGCGCTTCTGCAAACCACGCTTTTAGCGGCTGCTCTGTCTCTGGGTTTTTCTGCCAGTAATCGCTCAATGTTTTTCTGGAAATTACATGCATAACTATACTTTAGTTCCCAATTTGGGAATTGTCAAGATAAAAGAATAAAATACTATGAATTAGATTTTTTATGAAAAAATACCCACGAACTGTCAACTCGCTGCTTTTTTGCCACTTGTTATAAATAAGAGAAAAAACTCAAAGGAGCAAACAAATATGAACAAAGGAATGACTTTTTACTTTACAAAAGCAGCTGTTATTGTCGCTATTGCGATGTTGATAATTCCGCTGCCGACATGGCTGTTTGATGTTCTTATGGCAACAAACATACTGTTTGCGTTTTTGTTGCTGTTTATTGTATTGTGCACACCGCGTGTTGCAAAGCTCTCATTTTTTCCGCCGATGATGCTTGCTTCAAGTGTTTTAACTTTAGGCTTGAACGTATCTTGTGCACGCCTTATTTTGTCTTTAGGCACAAGATTTGACGGGCACATAGTTCGCGCTTTTTCAACATTCGTTGTCGGCACAGGCGGAATGGACAGTCTTCTTATTGGTTTTGTAATTTTCATGATTATCACAATCATTCAGACTGTAATAATCATGAAAGGTACGCCCCGTATTGCCAGACTTGCCTTACATTTCATGGTAGATACGGCAGAACAAGGAATAACAACCGCTGAATCTCAACGCATTTCAGGCGAAATAACCGAAGAAGAAGCAAGCAATCGCAAAATGAAAATGAATCACGAACTCGACTTCTATGCTTCTATGAATAATGCTGTCAGATTTTATTCTGGCATTGTAAAGATTGGACTTTTTATTACGGTGATAAATTTTGTTGCAGGCATTATCTGCGGCATGGTTTTGCGCTGCGAAACTTTTGACAAAGCTGTCCAGACTTATGCAGCCCTTGCAATTGGTAACGGCTTGATTGCTCAACTGCCACCTATTTTGACTGCCTTAGCTGTAAGTCTTGTCGTTATACGGCTTATTAAAAATTCCGTATTAGATGAAAATAAGAACGATGAAATAAAGAGGCGTTTCGCTAAAAATGCAAAGATTTACTATATCTGCGGTGTAACGATGATTATCATTGGTCTTTTGCCGGGCATCCCGTGGTATGTTCTTATTCCGCTTGGCTTGGCATTTATATATATTAGCAGTCAGTTGAAATATAAGATTGTAAAAGCTAATGCTACAGGATTTTTGGAAGCAAGAAATGAAATGTGGCTGAAGACAATACGTCTTGATGCATATATTACTGAACAAATAGCAATTGATATGACAGGCCCTTCATATAATTCGCTTGGAGACTATAATGAACATATCGAAATACTCATCAAAGGAGAAGCTGAAAAGAACGGAATTATTCTGAAAAAGCTGTCTGCAAAATGGAATGATATTTTTGAACGGAAAGTTTCCTTTGCAGAAATAAGCCCTAAGAACGATGGACACTTTGAAAAAATTGGCAATCTGCCTGACGGTGGGTTTATACAAATTGCAGGTTCTTCGCCTAATTTATGGCATTATATATCATCAGCAATAAAATCTGATCGTCTTGAAAGTACACAAACAAGTCTGAAATACAAAACAAAAGACAATAAGATTCTTTCAATTGACATTAAGAAAGAAGCGTTCGGGGCTGTCATCGTATTTTCATTTATCAGTGAAGAAAGCAGAATTAAAATGCACATTTATATTACACCGCATGGTGCACCGGCTCTGCCTGATTTGAGGGAACCAGATATAATTGATGCTCAAGTCAATGTCAAATTGCCCAAGAACAAGGCAATTGCAGACAGAATTACCATAGATGATATTTTTGCCAAGCTTGGCATTGAAAGAATATGGGAGAAAGCAGAAAACTTCGAACATGAATTCTATAAATCATATCGTGAATGCTATAAATCATATAATGAAGTTTTTAACAATAATCAAGAAGAACAACATGAGAAACAAATAGAAGCTTCCAAAGAAAAGGTTCAAGCCGATATAGAAAAGCTGAACAAGACTTTATCTGAACTCGATTCAATTTAAAATCGGTTTTATTCAAAACTTATCGGCATAAAGAGCTTTATGCCGGTAAGCTAAAATGACCTGACTTTGTGTTAAAAACAACAGTAAATTGCATTGACTTTAGGCAATAACAGTTATAAAATTGCATTGACTTTGTGATAAAGATAAAGGAAATAGCATGCCTTCAGAATTCAACAGGAAAATTCTTGAAAATCTAAGAAACTGGAAAACTTCTCCAAGCAGAAAACCTCTTGTTTTAAGAGGAGCCAGACAGGTTGGCAAGACAACAGTTATCAAGAAATTTGCTGAAGAATTTGACAGTTTCATATATTTAAATCTAGAAATTGCCGCTGATAGAAAACTTTTTGAAAATGAACTCGATGTGCATCAGCTTTTTCAGATGATTTGCCTTGAAAAAAATATT
>JAGCTZ010000183.1 GCA_017963165.1 Treponema sp. | reverse complement strand
TAGGAAATTATTCCGAAGTGCAGACCTGCCTGCGGCAGCCCTGCACTTCCCGCGTTCAACGCTCCGCAAAACCAGAACCTCCGCTCCGCATTTTTTCAATATTGTTTCTATATATTATATTTTTTTTTCTTAAGTCAAAACCTTTATCTGCCGTTCATATAAGAAGAGTAGTATACTTGTATTTTGGTGGAAATAAGGGGTAAAATAAAAAAGGTATGCCAGGCTTAAGTCAACTCAAACAATTCAACAAAGATATTCAATCTCTTGGAGACGAAATAACTCTCCGCGCAACTCGTGGCGAAAAACCAATTGTCATTCCAATTCCAAAGGGTATAACAGTCGAAGACGATTCCGAAGATTTTGTACTTGGAATGCCAGACAATCCAAAAGTTGTAGATAATTCAAATGTTGACGAAGACCTTTCAGAAATAACAGGCGTAACCTCTAAAAAATCAGGTAGCAGCGACAGCGGTGCAGATTCTGCTCCTTCTTTTGAAGCTCCTGATATGTCTTCTCTTCTTGCCCCAATAGATCTTGGTGGTGATGATTCAGATTCTGGCTTACCTGATTTGTCACAATTCATGGATGCTCCTGTAGAAGAAGAGGAGCCGGAAATAGTCGAAGAAGAACCGGAAGAAGTTTCGGTTGCAGATATGGGCCTTGAAGCCCTTTTAGCCGGCGCAGGTTTTGATGGTACAGAAGGAACAGAAGAAGAACCTGAACCACAAATTGAAGAAGAACCTGAGCCGGAGCCAGATGCACTTCCTGTAGATACAGAAGAACCTGCAAAAACAGAGCCTGCACTTACAGACGATTTTAATGATTTTGATATTTCTGTACTTGATAATCCTTCGCCAGCTGAAACTCCTGCTGCAGAAGAACCAGCAGCTCCAGATTTTGATCTTTCTGTTCTTGGCAATGATGCAGACAGTTTTGATACAATCCCAGAAGCACCTGCTGTGCCTGAAGAACAAGCCTCTGATATCGACAATATTGATGACATAGAAGCTCTTGGTGATATAGAAGAGCTTTCGGATATAGAACCTCTTGAGTCTACCGAAGAAACTGCTGAAGAAACTCCGGAAGATTTCTCTGCTGCAGTTCCGGTCGACATGAATTTTGATTTGGACGATGTTCCTGCAGACAGCTTTGATTTACCAGACGCCGGTGCTACTGATAGTTTTGATTTGACGGACACTGGTTCTACAGACAGCTTTGATCTGCCGGACGCTGGTGCTGCTGATAATTTTGATTTACCTGATGCTGGTTCTACAGAAAGCTTTGATCTGCCAGAAATGGATGAGGCTTCGTTTTCAGGTGATAGTACATCCAATATAGAAGATTTTGACTTACCTGAAGATACTTCAACAGATTCTTTTGAAATGGAAGCACCTTCTGCAGATTCATTAGACGTTACAGACGATTTTTCTACAGACAGCTTTGATGACACCGCAAGTGAACCTTCTGTTTCTGACCTCTTTAATGCACAGGATGTTGAACTTCCTGATATGTCAACAGCACTCGAAGACATTCCTGATTATGAAGGTGGTGAATCAGAAAGTGGTGACGAAGATGTTTCAGACAGCTTTGATACAGATTTTGACAGTTTTGATTCAGCTGAAGGTGGAGAAGGTCAGGGAGGCTCTGAACCGTTAGAAACCTTTGATACAACCGGCATGGAAGACATGGATTTTGGCATTCAGGAAACAGACGCACAGCTAAATGTCGATACCGGTTCTGATGATTTTGAACTTGATGACGGAAAAATCAGTATGGAAGGCTCTGATTTTGAGATTCCTGGATTTTCTGATGTTAAAACCGCACCAGCAACTCCAAAGCCTTCTAAAAAATCAAAGAATCTTGATGAACCAGATTTTTCAGGAGCAATGCCAGGAGCAGAGCTTCCTCCAAATACATTAAGTGATGAACAGTACAAGCAGTTCCTTAAGAATCTTGGCGAATATCCTCTTAATGTAAGGCTTGCTTTTGAAGACCTTATCGTTCAGGATGAATTTACAGACGATGCAGAATTCGAAATAATCGAAAAGATTCTTAAAAAAGCACCGGCACGTCAGGTTGCTTCTACACTTGAAAAAATGCTTGATACTGCTATCCCTGTTCCACGCGACTTTGAACACCGTACAGCAGAAGAATACGAGGCATATAAAAAATCTCTTGCATATCAGCTTAAGAATAAGATTCTTCCAGGCCTGTTGATGACAGTTCTATTTGTATTTGTTTCATGGGGACTGTTTAATTTTGGAAAGAATTGTGTTTATATTCCTGCAAAAGCTTCTAAACTTTATAAGCAAGGTTATGCACTTTTACAGGCCGATGAATATGTTCAGTCTCAGATTAAGTTTGACGAAGCCGCAACATATCAGCTTAAGAAAAAATGGTTCTTTAATTTTGCACGCGGTTATAGAGAGCACAAGCAGTATCAGCGTGCAGCAGATATATATGGAAAGATTTTGATTTATTTCAATCACGATAAAACTGCCGGCCTTGAATATGCTCAGATGGAGCTTAATGATCTTGCAAATTATGAACGTGCAGAAGAAATTGCCCGCCGTGAAATTCTTGATTATCACATTAATGATGCCGACGGAATTCTTATGCTTGGTGATATTTTCCTTGAATGGGGAACAGAAAAAGACCCTGAAAAGCTTGATCTTGCAAAAGAACAGTACATGCAGCTTATTCAGCTTTATAAGCCTAATGATTTGTATAATTCAAGACTTATGCGCTATAACATAAGAAGCGACAATTTCCAGCAGGTTCTTGGCTATTACAAGATGTTCGAAGAGCAGAAGAAATGTGAAGTTTCTGCCGAAGACTGGACTGAACTTGGAGGTTATCTCCTTGGTAAGCTTTATGGCCCAATTGCACCATCAGAAGAATATCTGCGCTATCAGATTGAAGGACTTCTTAGACTCCTTAGAAAAACTGTAGATATGGATAAAGAAAACCCGATTGCCTGGTATAATCTTGGAAACTATTATGTTCAGACAAACGATACTATAAACAATATTGATGTTTCCCTTAAAAAGGCATTGGAATACTTTAATAAAGCTCCTCAGCTCAAAAAACGAGACATTTACAAATATATTGATACATACAGACTTTTAGGAGAAAATTATCTGCTTACAAGTGAATATCTTCAGGCTCAGGAACAGTTTACAGAAGGTATTTCATTGTTTACAACAGAAAAAGAAAATGCCGGCTTTGAAGGAAATGAACAGGTTGGTCTGCTATATGCAGATCTTGGAAATATCAATTATACAATTGCCGGTGATTATGAAACAGCAGCAAAGAATTATAAGAATGCTGTTTCTCTTGGTTATGATAATCCACGAATCCGTTACAGACTTGGATATATCAGTTATAAAGCAAAAAATTATCTTGAAGCTTTAGGTTCATTTATGAAAGCCGGTGAAGCAAATAACAAGGAACGCAATCTTCTGCTTGCAATGGCAAATACCTTGAGCCTGCGTAATGATGATTATGCTGCCGAAGGTTATTACGAACAGCTTATTTCTGATCTTGATAGAGAGATTACAGAAAGAGGCGGTTCTGTTTATCCTCAGTCAGAAAATGCAGGTTATGATCTTGTAACTACATATCTTTATGCAGCAAACAACTATGGCGTAACACTTTACAGACTTGCAAAAAGAACTGGTAACAGTCAGAAGAATGCACAGGCAATAGTTCAGCTTCAACAGTCATTAAGAGCCTGGGATTCTCTTACACGTGACCAGAAGAGTCTTGTAAGGCTTGAAGGCAGCAATCTTGCTCAGGAGAATATTAAGTATATCACACATCAGGTTTCGGAATTTGAACCTGCAATTTATCTTGATATACCTAAGAATCTTACAGAAAATGAAGGACTCTAAGACTATTCTGAAGGAACTCTTCAGAAAATCAATACATATATGCAGTTCAATTGTACCCTGGCTGCTTGCCTCTTATTACTGGTATACAATATGGGGTCTTCTTATTATTGTAACTCTTTATTATTTCTGCGAGCTTGCACGTCTGGAAGGTCATCCTGTTCTGCTCATTTCTCTTATTACCGAAACAGCTTCCCGCCAGCGTGATGAATGTAAATTTGTTCTTGGTCCTGTAACATTAGTTCTTGGAATTGTTTTTGCAGCGCTTGTGCTTCCTCCTGATTGTGCCAGGGTAGGAATATATGCCCTTGCCTTTGGAGATGGGCTTGCAAGTCTTGGTGGCAAAATATATGGAAGGGTAAAGCTTCCTCATACAGGTGGAAAAACTCTGGAAGGAAGTCTTACTTGTTTTGCAGCAGTTTTTATTTCAACTTTCCTTGTTACAAAGCTTTCTATTGTCAGTTTGATTGTTGCTTTTGTTGCTACTATAATTGAAGTGCTTCCACTTGGCGATTGGGATAATATGTTAATTCCAACTTGTGCCGGTGGGGCATACTGGCTTTTGATTTTGTATTGTTTTTAGTCATTCCACAAATACTGCTTATGCAGTTCTTTAAGATATAGAATATTTCCTGTCAGTAGTAAAATAAATGAAAAAGCCAGTTTTAAAATATTAATAGAATTAAAAAGAATAAAGGTTCCAATACAGATTAGTGCTAATCCGATTGTTGTACGCTGAGTATAAAATCTCTGTCTATTATTGAAGAAAAGTGCAATCAGCGTAGCAAATACAATAAGAATTGAAGTAATTTTTATTACGTTACGGTAGCTGTAATCAATTTCAAAGTTTCTGCAGATGTTTGCAGTATTGAGCGGAAGCAATTGTGCAAAAAACAGACAGCCCAGAATAAGAATAAAAATATTTTTTTCAAGATCCTGTCGCTGTTCTACACCTGACATAACTACAGAAAAAAGCAGCGAAGTAGGGACAAGAAGTTTAGAAAAAAGAATGCTGTTTCCACAGAAAAGCATAAGGCCCGAATAAGTTCCCGACATATTAAATAAAGGAACCCAAATCCTAAAGGAATTTGCAATAAGAGCAATCAGAAAAAGAAATAAATAAGGAATATCATAAGCCTGTGTTTTTTCAAAAACTCTGAAAAGCGTAAAGCTTGTTGCACAGACATATATTATCTGAAAATACAGTGAAATCAAAACTATCAGGGGATTATATTTTGTAAGAAAAGTTCCCTTGTCTGACTGTTCAACAAAGGTATTAAGACTTGATAAAAGTGTTTTATTATACAGTAATAATAGAAGAAACAGCACAGTTACTGCAAGATAAACAATTGAAAAAACAAAAAGCGAAATATTAAGTCTGTTTCTTGTCTTAATAGTCATACTTTAAATAATATCGGTATTAGGGCGAATAGTAAAGTGTTTCATTTTTTTATAAAGACTTTTCTTATTTTTCCGACAATTAAAATGGAAACCTTTTACTTGAATTTTTGGGAGGATCAGGGAAAATGAAAAAAATCTTTATTTCAGTTTTGTCAATTCTAATTTGCTGCACAGCTTTAAATGCTGGTGATGTTGCAACCTTTGTAGACAAAGGCTTTTCTGAAGACGGAAAATATTATGTTTTCGGTCAGTATGGTCGAACAGACAAGAAGTATCAGGGATGGGCCGAAATCTATCAGGTTGATATTGCAAAAAATGACTGGGTAGATGGTGGTGTATTTAGAATCAAACCTACAGCTGTTACCGCAGACAAAGCTGGTATTGATGTTTACGAAGCTCTTGAAGGAAAAAACTTCTATTATATTCGTGATCTTAAATGTACACAGGCAAATGCAGATCATGTTCTTTATATTCTTGATGATGTAAATAAAACAGGAACAGATGAAATTGTATTTACAGATTTTAATAATTCAACTGTAGATTCTCCTAATACCTTCCACATTCAGCTTGTTCCTACAATTACAGGCAAGGGTAAGAATATAAAATCTTCTTTCTATATTTCTGTTGAAAAAAAGGATGCCGAAGGAAATACAATTTCTAAAACAACTGTTGGAAATCCTGATATTGTAAGATCTGGTATAAGCAATTATAAAATTGAACGAATAATGTGTGATCCTACAGAAGTTAACTTTATTTTTGTTATAGAAAAAATTCAGGAAGATGATACAGGAATTTCAATCAGATATATGGTTGAAGCAGCAGCAATAAAATAAAAATAAAATAAAAATCCCAAAAAAACATATAAATTCTTAAAAAAAAGCGGCTTTCTTTGTAAGAAGTGCCGCTTTTTTTTGTATATTATTAATGAGTTTTCTCTGTTAGATCCTTCTTGTTTGAGTTGTGCAGGCTGTCAGTCTGTGCAACTCATTTTTTTTGTAAGAGGTGAAAAATGGTAAAAACCAAATTCAAGCAGATTCTACTTGTGGCGGGGGAATCTTTGCTTATTACATTAATTACCGTCATGTCGGTCGTACCTGTTTCCTGTAAAATTACAGAACAGGGAATTAAGCTGTTGGATGGGGATTACATTCCACCTGTAATGAATGAATTTGTTGTTGTAGACGAAAATAATCTGCGGCTGGAATTTTCCGAAAAAGTTGAAGTTACGGGTTATGTTGTGTCAAAGGTAACAGATGAGTATTTCAGTTCCGAAGAACATTCTTCGACATTGGAATTATCTCCGGCAATTGAACGAGCATCTGGTGTATATGGTTCTGTTCCATGTACTGTAGCTGCCGATGAAACAGGTTGTGTAATAAATGTATTATTTGAACAGCCAATGGAAATAGGTCAGGGATACGAATTTTATGCCGAAATAAGTGACATTGCAGGAAATACTCTTACAATTGCAATTCCATTTAAAGGCTTTAATTCGCATATTCCAGAGCTGCTTATTACCGAAGTTCAGACAGAAAGTATAAGCAGTCAGAAATCTGCAGAAAAAGCTGCCGGAACTTACAGAAATGAATTTGTTGAGCTTCTTGTTCTTAAGGGAGGGAACCTTGCGGGGCTTGAGCTTTGCAGTGCTTATGATGGAGAAGAAAAAAAGTATGTTTTTCCGACTCTTAATGTCAGTACAGGCGAAGTAATTGTTGTCCATATGAGGAATAGAGGAAACGGCTGTATAAGCGAAGAAGGGGAAAATCTTGCCGAAGCATTTTCATCTTATACGAATTCCGAAATCAGGGATTTATGGACAGACATTGAAACAACAACACTTGGCAATAAAACAGACATTCTTATAATCAGAAACACTGCAGATAACAGATTGCTTGATGCTGTAATGTTCCGTGCCGGTGATGTTACTGAATGGTCTAAAGGCCTTGATGAATATGCAGAGCTTGTTGGTGCAAGTGGAATCTATGAATCGGGCAGTATAGAAAATGCGTATGTGACAGATGGAATGACTGCTTCAAAAACAATGGCCAGAACAGATGCCGCTCAACTGCGGCAGAAAGTTCTTGATGGTGAACAGTTGACTTTCCCGATTACGTCTAATTCAGAAGTATGGGAACTTATATCCGAAGCAACTCCGGGTGCACTTTAATTTTCTTGTTTTTTATGTTACATTTCCCGTATGGTAGAATTATTAGCTCCTGCGGGAAACATTGAATCACTCGACGCCGCAATCGGTGAAGGTGCAGATGCAGTATATCTTGGACTCAAAAGCTTTAATGCAAGAATGCGTACAACCAATTTTGCGTGGAATCAATTTGAAGCAGCTGTCGAAAGCCTGCATCGCCAGAATAAAAAGGTTTATGTAACTGTAAACACAGTTTGCGAGGAGCGTGAAACAGAACGTCTCTACCGCTTTCTTTCATATTTAAATGAAGTAGGGCCGGATGCACTTATTGTACAGGATTATGCAATAATGCGAATGGCAAAGGAATTCTTTCCAAATATGGAGCTTCATGCTTCTACGCAGATGAATGTCGAAAGCTCTGCTGCTGTAAGACTGCTTCAGAATAATGGTGTAAAACGTGTTGTTCTTGCACGCGAGCTTGGCCTTAATGAAATCCGAAAAATCAAGGAAGAAACAGGAGCCGACCTTGAAGTTTTTGTTCATGGTGCGCTTTGTGTAAGTGAATCTGGCTTATGTCTTTTTTCTTCGTTTCTTGGTGGAAAATCTGCTAACCGTGGTATGTGTGCTCAAGCTTGCCGACGTCTTTATACTGCCGAAGTTCCCGGCGGAATTAAACAGGGGTATTATTTTTCTCCATGTGATTTTGAACTTATTGATTATATTCCGGCTCTTATAGATGCAGGTGTAAATTCCTTTAAGATTGAAGGAAGAATGAAAAGCGCTGAATATGTAGGAAGCGTTGTTGCCGCCTACCGTTATGTAATAGATCATTATAAAGAAGATAAAAAGGGTGCCCTTGCAACCGGTAAAAGAATCCTTGCTTCTGATTTTGCCCGTTCAAAAACAACTTACTGGTACGGCTTTGAAACAAGCGAGAAGGGTGTAGAAAAAGCAGGTGAAGCAATTCTTAATCCGGATCAGGCTGGTGGAACTGGCCTTTATCTGGGAAAAATTGCCGCAACAAAACCAGCGGAGAAAGGACTTATAGAAGCAATAAAGGCTGCTGCAAGTCCAGATACTCCACCGGAACAGCTTAGAATACAGATGTGTTGTCTTAAGGGTGGAACTTATGATCCAGATCCGGGTGATTCTATCCGTATTCATCGCAAGGATGATTCTGGACGTGCAAGTCACAAAATCAGAACAGTTGAATTTGACGAAAAAACAGGCAAGCGCTGGATAGATATTCCTGCCGGCTTTACAAACGAAGACGAAGTTTATCTTTTGCAGTACAAGGCTAATACAAAAAGATATCAGCATGTGCTTCCAAATGATATAGGGCGTTATCGAAAGCAGCCTAAAGACGAAATGCTTCCAATTCTTGACGTTACTCCTGTTGCCCCAAAGGAACTTGCTTTTTTCCCTGATGGACTTTACATTCAGGTTTCTTCTGTTCCCGACCTGTTCGCAGTTCAGGGAATGAATCCTGTTCGCGTTATCCTTGAATACAATTCCGAAACCTCTTATGATTTACTTAATCATAAAACAGTTCTTCCTTTTTCAAAGAAACAGATATTCATTTCGCTCGATCCATTCTGTTCTTCTTCGCAAGAAGATAAGCTTTCGCAAGAACTTGAAACACTTATTAACGATGGCTATGTAAATTTTGTTGTAAACAATCTTGCTCATATTCAGCTGCTAAAAGGAAAACAGGTAAATATCGTTGCGGGGCCATATCTTTACACGTTCAACCGCTGGGCAGTTTCGTGGCTCGAAAATCAGAATATCGGTGCCTTTATAATGCCTTACGAAAATTCACGCCGCAACCTGGAAGCAACCTGGGAGCAGAATGTCCGTTCTCGTGTCCTTGTTCCTGTTTTTGCATATCCTGCATTGTTCCGTATGCGCTTTAAGCTTCCTTCTGATTATGATTTTACTTACTTTGAAGATAAAGAAGAAAAAGTATTTAAGGTAAACTCAACTGCAGATGGCTCTTTTGTAATGCCGGAAGAACCGTTTAGTATTGCAGATAAAGTTTCTTTTATTAATTCTTCCGGTTTTAAGAAAATATTGATTGACTTTTCAAAAACAAAAGTAACCCGCAGTCAGATTAAGGCTATTACAACCTCAATGATTAAGTCTCAGCCTTTGCAGGGAATATCACGCTTTAACTGGAAAGACGGTTTTTATTCTCCACAACAGATAGAAGAATATAAAGCTGCAAACGAAAGACGTGCAGCTGCTGCAAAATCTAACCAGAGAAAAGGCAGCAGCCGCAATAAAAAGCGTTAGAAAACGACAGCCTCCTCTGTCTTTTGAACTTGTGTTTGTCCCATTGCATCAACCTGAGCTTCGGCAGCCTTTACTTCTGCTGATTTTTCTTCGGCAGGTTTTTCGTCTACTGGTTTTGTTTCGTCGCCTGTTTTAGGTTTTGAAAACTTATATTCAACGTGTTCTGCAATTACATACACTCTTGAATGTTTGACGTTGTTTTCTTCCCAACGGCTCTGCTTTAATCTACCAACAACCCTTACACCTTTTCCTTTGTCGCAGTATTTGGAACATTTTTCTGCCATTACACCATAAGTTTCTACATCAAAAAACGAAACTTCTTCTTTTGTTTCGCCTTCAGGTGTTTTTGACTTACGGTTTACTGCAAGAGGAAACTTACAAACAAGAAATCCCGACGTTGGCTCAGACAATTCTGCCTTTTTGACAACGTTTCCTTCAAGAATAATCGAATTGAGCTGATTCATAACAACCCCACTTTAAAATAGAATATCGCGCCCGGCCGGAGCACATATGAGTAAATAAAATTCTCACATATATAGTATTGAGAAAAAAACGGGGTTCTTACAAAGAATTTGTAAAAAAAGTGAAAAAAATTAGTTTTTCTTTGCAGAATTGCTTACAAGGCGGAGCATATAAAGCTGTACATACTGTGTAAGCGCATCCTGATCCTGAATCTTCTGCATATTTGGTGTACGGCAAAGTGCATCGGCAAGATTTTCGATACGCTCTTTTGTAAACGATTGTGCAGAAAGAGTATTGCATACACGTCTTGTATAATCGCGGATTAAAGAGTTTACATCTTCCGTAAGATTGTTATAGGCATCTTTCGAAATCATTCTGTTCCATTGCTTTGTAAGGAAATTTAATTCACGGTCAATAGTCGAACCTTCTGGAATAAACTCTGTTGAAAGTTCCTTTGCTTTTTCTGCAAGAGCTTCGTGTCTGCTCTTTGTAGGTTTCTTTGGACCATCTTCGTTGTCAAGTAATTCCATAGGGTCCGGAACTTCTTTCTTTGCCTGTTTTTCCTGCTTTTCTTTTTCAATTTTACGTGACTTAAAGAATCCGATTATCCAGGAAATAATTGGAATTGTATATATAAAAGGAAGCCTGATTTTTGCTTCCGACATTATATCATCGCTTCGGAGCATCAAAAGCTGGCTGTATGGCAGCAGATGTCCGTCAACAAATAACTGGAAGGCGCTCAAGGAATCATCAAGATTTTTTTCGGCCGAAAGCAGGGTTATAAAGTTTGCATTAAGAAGTGCATATAACACCGGCGAATTATCTTCTACAAGTCGTTCAAGCTTAAGCTCAAATTTTTCTTTATCAGACATTTCGGGCAGTCTTGAATATTCCAGCATAGTTTCATACCAGCTGTTTACAAGAATGTCTTTTATAGTATCATGAGCTTCGTTACAAAGACGTACAATCAAAGAAATAACTTTATTTTTGTATATATAATAACGTGTACCCGAAGCAACCTTAAATACAACAAGCTTTGGAAGAGTGTTGTCTTCGCTTTCTGTAGACAGCTTAAGCAGTGTTTCTTTTAAATCCTCTTCGTCATATTGGCCTAAGAGATTTTTGCCATGCTTATCCTGAAATTTAAGAATCTGCTGCGTAGAGAAAAAGTAGGGTGGATTTCCAAGCGCAGTTTCCAGTTCTTTAATTGCTTCGGATCTTTTTCTGTCTGTCTGAAATTTCTGTTTAAGATAGGAGCTGTGAATTTCAGAAATAGAAATTGCCTGAAGTACGCTTGTATCATCAGAAGTTCTATCCTGAATTTTCTCAAAATCCTGACGAACAAAATAACAAAGCTGATTCCAAAGATAATACTGGTCGCCGTCTGTTACATCAACATAACCAGAATAATCTTTATCAACAAAAGAAGAATAAAAATTCTTTACCGAAATTTCTTTTGAAGGATTTGCGGCGCGGAGCTTTTTAAGGAAATAGTCATGATATTCTTCTTTTTTAAGAATCTTGCGGATTTTCATCTGAGAAGATTCAATAAGAACTTTTACAGGAACACATGCCGGCAAAAGTAAAGGAGGCAGCTCTCTTGCAAAAACTACAACATAAAGACACTGCGATTTTGAAGGCGGTTCATCAATATTCTGAATAAAATAATCCTGGGCAGCTTTTCGTTCCAGTACAGAAGTAGGAAATTTTTTAGGTAAATCAGTTTCTATAGGATATGGAATGCTTTCGTTTTTAAGAAGTTCTTTGTAAACTTCGGCATACTTTGTAGAAAAATAAGTTATGGAAACAACCATCTTTTTGGTGCCGTTAGAAATTGTGGCGGCAAGATGCTTTTGTTCAAGTCCAGCAAGTTCGGCAATAACAGTACTTGTAGGGTCACCCAGATATTTTACAAGGTCGGCCTGATCTTCTACGTGATGTTCCGCATATTTTTTTACCCAATTGCAGAATTCCCGCAAATCAATAAAAGGAGACTTTTGCTTTTCGGCATAAAACCGGATAATTGAACTTAGATTAGATGACGTTGCCATATAAATATTTTACATCAGAATTTCTATACTATCAACAAAAACAATTGAATGCTTTTTCTTTCTTTGTGTTTCTTTATGCTTCTTTATGTTGATTTTTTATCGATTCTGATTAAAATTATATTATGATTACCTCAAGTAGAATGAAAGGGCTTAATCCTTATGTTCCGGGCGAACAGCCAAAGGACAGAGTTTATATTAAGCTCAATGCAAATGAAAATCCTTATCCACCATGTCCTGAAGTTCAGCAGGCCGTGGTTGATTTTGTAAAAAGTGAACCGCAGAAGCTTGCGCTTTATCCAGATCCAGATTCGAATCAGCTTCATGAAAAAATCGCTGATATGTTAAATAAAACTGGTGGTGTTCTTTGCCGTGCAAAAGTTAATGGCGATGATGTTTCTCCAGATCCGCAGGATAAAATTCCGTTTACCGTAACTCCGGATATGATTTATACTGGTAACGGTAGTGATGAAGTTCTTTCCTTTGTATTCTATGCCTTTTTTGACAGCGATAAAAAATTTGTAATGCCCCAATTTACGTATAGTTTTTATCCTGTTTATGCCGGTTTTTATAATATTCCAATGGATCAGGTTCCGCTTAAAGATGACTGGACGCTTGATACAGATGAAATGCTTGAACGCGTAAAATCAAACGGTGGCGGAATAATTTTTGCAAATCCTAATGCGCCTACAAGTCTTGGTTTAACCCGCGAGCAGGTTCGCCAGATGATTCTTAAGGCAAATCCGGATAAGATTTTTATTGTTGACGAAGCTTATGTTGATTTTGGCGGTGAATCGTGTATTCCGCTTTTGAAGGAATTCCCGAATCTTTTGATTATACGAACTTTTTCGAAGAGCCTTTGCGCAGCCGGTATACGTCTTGGTTATGCAGTTGCATCTCCGGAATTAATGAACGTAATAACAACTGTAAAAAACAGTGTTAATCACTTTCCGCTTGATGCAGTTGCACAAAAAGCTGGCTGTGTAGCCTGCGAAAATCCTGCCTACTATGCAGATTGTGCCAGAAAGGTTGTAGAAGAAAGAGATAAATTCTATAACTTTTTAAAATCCCGTGGTTTTTATGTATTAGAAAGCAAAACAAACTTTCTTTTTGCAAAGCATCCGTCAATTGGTGGCGAAGAGCTTTATAAGCGCATAAAAGAGCAGGGTATTTTAATAAGACATTTTGCAACACCCGGTATAGATGATTTTGTGCGCATCACAGTTGGAACACCTGAACAGATGGAAGAATTAAAAACTGCTATAGAGAGGATATAAATGAAACTTTTAGTAATTAGTGATTTACATGCACACAACGATGTGCTCGATAAGATGGACGATATTTTTTCAAAGGCCGATGCTGTGCTTTTTGCCGGTGACTTTGCAGAATGTTTTAAACCTGAAACCGGCGAAGAAGCTTTAGAAAAATTATGTTCAAAACACGATACAATTTTTGCTGTTCTTGGAAACTGCGACAATGAAGTTTTCATGCAGGACCTTGAAGATAAAGATATTTGTGTAGAAAAGGCGCTTCTTTTCCATGAAGGTCTTGCAATCAGCGGAAGTGGTGGCGGAACAATCTTTACAGGCAAAACTGAATTTGAACGAACTGAAGAAGAGATTCTTGCTGATTATGAGGTTGTTGTTAATTCTGTTGAACAGAGCGGAGACAATTCTTTGTGGCGCGATATGATTCTTATAAGCCATAATCCTCCAAAGGGAGAAGTTGTGGATGCAGTAAATCCGACACTTCATGCAGGTAGTCAGAAATTTACAGATTTTATTATTGAACATAAACCTCTTGCTGTAATTTGTGGGCATATTCACGAAGGCTGCGGTACTGAAAAAATTGGTAACACTTTAGTAATTAATCCGGGAAGCCTTGGCGAAAAGGGAACTTATTACTGGCTTGACCTTGAAAAGAAAGATGGTTCATGGAAAATTTCAAAAGTAGAGGAGTGCAAGCTTTAATATGAAAAAGATTTTTTTTGCTTTGATAATCTGTTCAATTTTTTTGTTAGGCTCAGTTAACGCACAGGAAGAAGAAAAGACTTTAACTTTTAATGGAGTAAGCTTTGTTTCTTTTAAAACACATCTTTCATTCAGTCTGGGACAGGACACAGCGGCTTATCCTGCAGCAAGAACGCTTAAACCTTTTGCAATCAATAAATATGAAACCTGTTACAGCCTGTGGTATAAGACAAGAATAAAGGCAGAAAAAATCGGCTACAATTTTGAAAATCCGGGTCAGGGCGGCACAAATGGAAAACGAGGTGCTGCTCCTACCGAAGAAAATCAGTATCAGCCGGTTACAATGATTTCCTGGTATGATGCAATTGTCTGGTGTAATGCTTTTAGCGAACTTCACGGAAAAACACCTTGCTATACTTATAACGGAATTGTTCTTAAGGATTCTTCTGATACTGCGGCCTGCGACCTTTGTACCTGTGACTGGGATTCAGACGGTTACAGACTGCCAAGCGAAAGTGAATGGGAATATTCTGCCCGCAGGACAAAGACTGGTTTCTTAAAAGGAAATCTTGTGAGTGGCCAAACTACAAGTGATAATCCAGAAGAAGCATTCTTGTATGCCTGGACAAGCGACAATTCCGGTGCAACTCATACTGTAGGAAGTGCAGGTGTTCCTTTTGATCCGGAATCAATAACAGCTCCTGCAACAGGTAATGCAAACAGTGCCGGACTTTATGATATGAGCGGTAATGTACTTGAATATTGCTGGGATTGGTTTGATGATTATACTGCTGACGGAATATATGGTCCTGCTGTAGGCTATGAACGTGTAAGTCGTGGCGGCAGCGTTTCTGATTATACGCCATTTTATTATTCAGGCGACCGCTACAGCTACGACCCTAACGAATGCTACAATTATTTTGGCTTCAGGATTGTACATACTGTAAAATAGTCTCGCGTGCCTGTCACGATAAACTTTACTTTAGTTTACGTTCCTGCTTTTTAAGCTTTTTTGTTTCTGCCCTGATTTTTTGTCTCTGCTTGCGCGAAAGCTTGCGTGCATTTTTTCGTGCTTCGATATTTGTCTTATTGATGTTCAAAAGCCATACACTTAAGAATACAGAAATTATACAGAGTATCGTTGCCATTATAACAGGCAAGTAACCGGGCATTGTTTCGAACGGCAGCCTAAAGTTCATTCCAAAGAAGCTTGTTACAAAGGTCGGTGCCATCATTACAAGGTTAATGATAGCAAGTTTTTTCATTACAATATTCAGGTTGTTTGATGTTACTGAACTGAACGCATCCATTACGCCAAAAAGAATGTCTGTATATGTGTCGGCCATTTCAATTGCCTGGCGGTTATCGATTGCAACGCCTTCTACAAAATCAATGTCTTCGTCATCGAACTTAATGAGTTTTGTGCTCTTCATTTTTTGAAGGAGCAGCGCATTACTTTTGAGAGAAGTAGAAAAATAAACAAGCGATTTTTCCAAACCAAGCATGAGCATGATTTCCTGATTTTCAATTTCCATGCGCATTTCGTTCTGAATACTTGTAGAACGGCGGTTGATTTCCTTAAGGTAGCGAAGGAAGTTCAAGTTAGCGCGGTTCATAATCTGCACGATGAATGAAGGGAAATCAGTAAGCTTGATATTTTTGATTCTGTTGTTGCCAAAGTCCTTTAAGATTTCGCAGTCGGTCCAGCAAATTGTGATGATTGTTTTTCCTTTAATGATAATGCCGACAGGAACTGCAAAGTAAGGAGTTTCTGCCGCCGGATCATAAACAGGAACACGAACAATCGTAAGGATATAGCCTTCGCCGTCTTCCATACGAGAAAGCTCATCAGGGTCAAGAATATCAAGGATATGATCCTGTTCAAGCTCATAATCTTCCTGAAGCTGATTTGTTTCATCGCGTGTTACATTGCGCGCATCAATCCACAATGGCTTTTTTGAGTTGATTTCTTCTTTTTTAGTTTTGAAAAACTGTCCGTCATCCTGCTGCCAGTATGTAATCATTTTTAATTCTCCTCTCATAGCCAGAAGAATTTCAAAAACAACAGGGATGTAAAATTATTGGAAATTGAAATTCAAGAGGCTGCTATTTGTGATTAAAATACGTATGGGATAACTACTCGACCCGCCGTCCATAAAACGCCTCCTGAATAAGAATGTAAACTTCAAACTGAATAAAATAATTATAGCACAAAATAATAAAATGGGGCAATACAACGAGCCGTTGTGTTTTATCTGCTTGTAAAAAAAATCAAACTTATGTTAAAATATATTTATATTTAAAAGAGTATGTAATATTCGGTTTTGAAACGGATATCAGGAGAGTAATATGAAAAAGTTATTTGTAATTGTTGGTGTAGTGTCGGTTATGTGTGTTTCTGCTTTATTTGCGCAGGAAAAACCGCAGTATGAAGGCTTTGCTGTCGGAACCTTTCTGACAAACCAGTATGCACTTGGTGATTGGGCTGAACAGACTGCGTTTACTTTGGGCGGAGGCGTTGATATTGAGTACACGCTTCCTCTTGTGCTTCCAAACAGTCTAAGCCTGGGATTTAGCGAACATTTAGATTATTCTCATCTTTTCCCGAATAGCAATGGAAACCTAAAGCGTGGAGATGACGTTTCACTAACGTTCGGTGCCTGGCTCAGAGTTCCGTTTATACTTGGTTCACAGAACTTTGCCTTTCAGCCGGAAATAGGGTATTCGATTGTGCTTCATAATATAGAAGGGCAGAATATTTCAGTTACCCGCAGGTGGTATCCAGATCAGGCTTTAGTAATCAGCCCTGCATTCAGATGGATTCCCAGTACAGAAAGCCAGTGCTTTGAGCTTGATATTTCTCCTGTATACACTGCAATATTTGAAAGTGACAATGTCCTAGGACAGGTGGGCTTAAGACTTGGTGTAGTATGGCATATAAACGGAGCGGTTAATACAGGCAGTGAAACGGCAGATGAAATCGAAATTGACCTTGAAGGAGAGAATTAAAATGAAACGAAGGATTATATATTTTACAATACTGCTTTTTACAGCAGGACTTTTCTTTTCGTGCAGCGACATGCTTTCAGAATTGAACGGAAAAAAGAAAAACAGCACTACAAACGGAGAACCTCTTTCAATAGAACTTACAGCGGGAAAACCCCAGAAAAACGAAGATGGCGGACAGAAGCTGACTGTTACTATTACAGTCACAACAGACAGCAAAGTAAAGAAAGTTGTGTGGAAAAAGAGCAATACACTTGTTTCTGCAAAAGCCCTACTTAAAGCTTTTGATGATAATGAACAAGATGTAAATGAAGCAGTTCCGGACCCTGATAACAATAAAAAATGGACCTTTGAAATTACCGCGGCAAACGAAACAGACGGAAACGTAAAATATATTGCTGCTGTCCTTGACGGAGCGGGTAGAAGGGAGTCTGAAGAGATAACACTGGAAAACAACTTTGATTTTACTAATCCGCCGGTTCCAGAAAGCTCTGATATTAATGCTGACTATCCTGATTCGACAAACGATACGTCAATAAAACTTACCTGGACCGAGCCTGACGAAAACACAGAACCGAACTACGACCATGCGGAAATTACGCTTACCTACACGCAGGATGACGGCAACGGCGGAACAAAGACAAGCGACCCTGTAACCAAAACTGTAAACAAGGGAACAACAGATTACATATTCAAACAAACAGACCTGCCGGACGACAAAAAGCAGGAATACACCTTTACAGTCAAATATGTAGATACAGTAGGAAATGAAAGCAGTTCCTGCGAAGTCAAGGCAAAGAAATACACATTGACCTATCCGACAGACGAAACAGGAACGAACACAGCTACAAAAACAGTTCTTGTTAAAGACGGCGAAAAACTCAGGGCAGAACAGCTGCCTGTTCCAAAGGGTGACGGTACCCATGAGTTTGCGGGCTGGTACGATGAAGACGGAAAACGTGTGGATGAAAATTATATTATAAAGAAAGACATAATGCTTACTCCAAAATGGAAATATAGTGTAACTTTCAATACAGCCTACGGAACAGCGCCGGAGAAAGTAAATGTAATTGGCGGAACAATTCTTACAACGGAGCAGCTGCCGGATCTTACAGATAAAACCCATTCCTTTGGCGGCTGGTTTGACAGTAATGGAACACAGGCAAAGGCAGGAAACTATACAGTTGAAGACGACATAACACTTACCGCAAAATGGACAGATAAATGTGTTGTAAGCTACAGTACTCCCCTCGGAACTCCACCAAAGGAAATATATGTTGAAGAAGGCGGCAAGTTGACGGAAGACCAGCTGAAGAAACCTGTGCTTGATGAAAATGAAAAGAAAAATGAAAAGTTTTTCTGGGGCTGGTATACAGATAAAAACTATGATGATAATAGTAAGGTGAATACAGAAACTAAAATTACAGGAAATACTCCGCTTTATGCAAAGTGGGAAGGCCGCGCACTGACGGAAAGTGTAAAGGTTCTTGAAGGAAATGAAAAGGATGGAACTTATGGACCTGCTGGAGATTATGTTCTGTTCGGCGACTGGCCGCAGACAATTAAAAATGATGAAGCTGAGATTACGAACGCAACGATAAAGCAGGGAATGTTCACCTACTATCTTGGAAGCAACGAGGAATGGTACGTAGAGCAGGCTGAGTTGGCCTATAGAAGCTACTACAAGTACAGTGACGGAAGCAATGTGGGAACAGGCGGAACCAGCAAAAAATGGTTCAAGGTTGAGCCGATAAAGTGGCGCGTGCTTACAAAGGAATTTGACCATGACAATGATGAATCCGACCATGACAATGATGAATCCACAGAAAAGCAGTGGCTTCTGCTTGCGGAAAACATCTTGGCATCAGGCGTTCCGTATTATCTAAATGCAAACGACCGAACGATTGGCGGCTCCACGGTTTACCCCAACAACTACAAGTATTCCACAATCCGCGCCTGGCTCAATGGTAAATATGAAGACGGCGACACACAGGAGAAGACATACGAAAAGGGCTTTTTGCAAAGCGCCTTCACAAGCGACGTGCAGAATGCGTTACAGGCGACAACGGTAGACAACAGTGAAGAAAGCACGACGGATGCGGGCGGTAATCTACCGAGAGCCACAAGCTATAAGTGCGACGACACAAGCGACATAATTTTCTTGCTGAGTGAAAAGGAAGTCACGACAAGCGACTACGACGGCTTTGGGGCATACAATTCGTCTGGAAAAAACAATACACGAATAAGGGTGTCAACGGATTACGCAAGGGCAACAGGTGCCAACGATTACAGCGAAAATGGAGAAGGTGAAAGTGGTTACGGTGGCTGGTGGTGGCTGCGCTCTCCTCTCAATTATAGTAGTTTCAACGCGCGCTACGTCAATTATGATGGCAAAGCCGACAACTACTACTACGATTACCGTTCAAATGGGGGTATTGTGCCGGCTTTGTCAGTTTCCGCACCACAGCAGAACTGATTTGCGGCAGGCGGCTTGCACTATGCTGCTTGCGTGTAAGTGGTATAGCGGTGCCTTTACTGCAAAAATCATTACCGCAAGAAAAATTCTATGCCAGCGTGCTTTTTTATGAGTTATTTTTTTAGAATATGTATTCGTGCAATTACTAATTTGCAAGGATTTAATTCAATAGATATTGTTTCGCCAGAAATGATGTTTCAGGAGGCTGAAAATGATGAAATTGGAAATCAGCGATAACTTTACAGTTGATGATATTCATAAAGTTCGTGAATACAATTATGAATATACAAAAAATATGAGTGAAGAAGAGCGTTTAAATTATTATAAAAATCAAGCAGAAGATTTCCTAAAAAGTGCTGGAATCACTCCAAAGAAAAAAGTATTACATAGCGCATAAACGGTAATTTCCAACATTTTTATTATTCTAATCCTTTTTTTAAGGTCTGAAGGTTTTCATTCATTATTTTTAAATATGAGGTAGTGAGTGCCTGCTTTGATGTTACAGATTGCATGGAGTCTAGGACTAGAATCTGGGCATATTTATTGCTGCTGTTTTGAATAATTGTTTTTGAAAGTTTTCCATCGCCAGATTCAATTTTGAAAATGTAGTTTGCGCCAAGTTCATCTATTTTGTTTGCAAGGAAGATTACAGTCTTAAAGCTTGCTTCTGTTTCTGCGGAGCAGCCGACAAATGCTGCGTAGTAATTTAAATTATAATCATCAACTAAATATCTGAATGGGAAGCGGTCACCAAAAATCAGAGTATTTTTAGAAGCAGAATTAATTGCGGTAGAGTAGGCTTTATCAAGTTCATCAAGCTGGGCTGTATAGACAGAAAGATTTTTGCGATAAACATTTGCATCTGAGTTGTCTTTCTGACAAAGTGCTTCGGTAATTGCATTACAAATTACCTTTTTAAGGTGATTCGAAAGACTTTCCAGATCTTCGCATTCAAGATGAAAAAGATTTCCGCATTCTTCACATTTAAGATGAAAGTGTGGAGTTTCTGCATTACAGTCTTCGCCCGAATATTCAAAGCAGGCTGCAGAATGTTCATCAATAAAATATTTCTGAAGCGTTCCTTCTGCCACAAGCTTTTCAAGCTGACGGTAGATTGTTGCAATTCCAATTGAAATCTGTTTGCTTTCAAAATGAGCATGCACATCCTCTGCCGTAAAATGCTGTCCCTTCATTTCTTTTAAATATGAAAAAAGAAAATCCTGCGGTATTTGCTTCGCAAAATCCTCGGATTTTTCCTTTGGCATCCGCCAAAAATTCTCAGATGCAGCCGTCAGCCAGTTTCCACGGGAGCGGCAAGGATTTTTTTTTCACAATTTTTTTTCATTTTTAAAACAATTATATTATATTTACATATATGAACGTTTTACCAATTTATTTGATGCCATTTTCAACTGTTTTTCTCATTTTCATAATTTTCAGCTTCGTAGGATGGGTGTCCGAAGTTTTATATGTCGGTATTTTCTTTGAACATAAATTCGTAAACCGCGGATTTTTACATGGACCAATTTGTCCTATCTATGGTTTTGGGGGACTTTCTATCCTGCTTTTGCCTCAATCGCTTTATACTACCTGGATACCGTTATTTTTTGCTTCAATGATTTTTGGTAGTGCAGTGGAATATCTTTCAAGCTGGATTCTGGAAAAGCTTTTTCATACACGCTGGTGGGATTATTCACACTATAAGCTTAATATAAAGGGCCGTATCTGCCTTCTTAATTCTCTTTTATTCGGAGTTCTTGGTGTTGTAATCATTCACTTTGTTCAGCCTTTTGTAATGAAATTTCTTTCATTGTTTTCTGATGTAGTATTGAATGTTAGTGCCGATATAATTGCAGTTGGCCTTACGGTAGATCTTCTTATTACAATCCGCCGCCTTGTCGACTTTTCTGTTTCCATGGCACGTATCAAAGCTTTTGGAGAAAACCTGCGCGAACATTATGGTCACGAGCAGTGGTTCAAAGGAGAATCTTTCTCTCAAATTATTGCCTCTGTAAAAGCCCACGCTGCTGAACGTAAGGACGAAGTAAGTACCGCTATCCTTGCAAAAATCGAACAGTTCCAGCCAAAGCTCCGTAACGTCGAAAGCTTTATGCATCGTTTTCCAACCCTTAAGAGCCTAAATTATAAAGAAGAATTGGAAATGCTCAGGGAAAAAATTAGAACAATTAAAAGCTTAAACAAAAGAAAATAGCCCTGGAATAAAGAAAACGCTTTAAATTTCAAAAAAAAATCAATTTTTTCTCATTTTTTCTTAAAATTTTTGTAAGAAGTCCTCTTTTTTTTTAATACTAATAGTATAAAAACTTTTTGAAATCAGGGGGCTGCAAAAAAAATGAAAACGCTTTGGCGCAGGCTAGGGTGTGTGCTTATCTGCGGCGGGATTCTATGTAACTGTGTTTTTGCGCAGGCTAAGAATTCTTCGGCAGGTAATGTATACAGCTGGGATTTTTCTGATTGTTTGATCCGCGATATTCTTTATGTTGTTTCTCTTGATACCGGTATTTCGATTGTTCCTGATGATACTGTAAACGGCAAATCGGATTTTCGTTTTACGGGTAGTGATTTTGAAACAGCGTTTGATTCTTTTTTGAATTATGCAAGATTGTATGTTTCAAAGAAGGATGAAGTGTGGACAGTCAGCAGATTCAGGATTTTAGAGCAGAATGGCTTGTTTTGTCTTGATGTTTGTGATTTGACTGCAGAACAGATTGTTGAAAAATTGTCGCTGTTTCTGGATACAGCGGTTACTTATGAAGTATTGCCTGCTGTGACTATGAACATGCATTTTAAGGGATTGAATGAAGAGGAACTGCTTGAAAGCGTGTGTTTGAGGTTAAACGGATTTGAGCTTGTGAAGAAAGATTCAGGATATCATTTTGCGAAAAAGAATTCTTCTGTGAATACTGTTAGTCAAGGTTTTGGTTATACGGATATTCGTGTAATTAGTGATGGGTTGATAAGTGTTGATGTTAAGGATTCGAAGGTAGGTGATGTGATTGAAGCTTTGTTTGAATGCGAAGGTATTTCTGATGAAATTGCTGGTTGTGGTTTTTGTCTGCTTGCAAATTGTGACGGTAGAATTATCAGGAGTTGTTTTGTTGCAAAGAATTTTGAGGATGCACTCGAACTTGTTTGTGTACAGAATGGGCTTAGGGTTGCTGCTGTTGATGGTGTTTATTATGTTGTTTCTGATGTTGAAGCACGTGATAAGCTTGTGGAGGGAACAAGAAACTGGTACAAGATTTCGTTGGGGTATACAAAAGCTGAAAGGTTTGTTTCGATTTTGAATAAGAGGTTTGGTGGACTTGAATGTATTGTTTTGCCTGATGAGATGTCTTTTTTGGTTTGTGCTGATGAGTTGATTTTTAGAGAGATAGGGATTCTGAAGGATGAAATTGATTTAAAGACGGATACTTATCTGATTGAGTTGAAATTTATAAGGCCAGAAGAATTGCTTAAGTTTTTACCACCTGGTGTAGACAGGGATTGTTTGTTTTTTGCGGACGATAATTCTTGTGTTTATTTTAAGGGAACAAATGCAGCGTATTTGAATTTGTGTGAACAAGTGAAGATTTGTGATAGACCTGTTGTTCGGGTGAGTTATGATTTGTTGATTCTTCAATATGATGAAGGGAAAGAGAATTCATGGAATCCAAACTTTTCGGTTGGAAAGGTGCATTCCGGTGAACGCAATGATATTGGCGTGAAAATTGGGAATGTGTTGAATCTGAATTTGAATGTAATCAGCGCTTTTGGGCTTGAGTTTGCAGCACAACTGCAGGCTTCGCTTGAAGAGAATAAAACTTCGGTTTTTGCTGATACGACTCTTCATGGTGTTGCTGGAAAACAGATTAGTTTTCAGAATACGAATACTTACAGGTATAGGGATAATAATATTGATCCAAGTACTGGTAAGCCTATTTATTCCGGTGTTACAAAGGAAATTGTTTCGGGATTAAAGATTGATGTCGTTGGATTTGTGAGTGGTGATGGGATGATTACAAGTACAGTGACAGCTTCGGTTACGAGACAAGGAAATGATACTTCGGCTTCGACCGGGAATCCTCCTCCTACGAGTGAGAAAATTGTGACTACTGAGGTCTGTGGAAAAAGTGGTGAACCTATAGTAATCAGCGGTCTCATTCAGAATTCTAACTCTAAAGGTAGCAGCGGAATCCCTCTGATTTCAAAAGTTCCTCTTTTAGGTTTGTTTTTCAAACGCTCAGAAAAAATTGCAGAAAAAACGCAGATGGTTATTTATCTTGTTCCCCATATAGAGGAATACGAAAATGAAGCCCAGACAACAAACGATATTTGGGTGCAGGAATATTGCGACAGATTATATAAAAAAATCTGTATAGAAAATCAGGAACAGGAGGAGGCATGGAATGAGAAATTATGAGTTTAAACTTACACCTGCATATTGTCTTTATAACGGTATTGCAGTTATGAAACAGCAGGGATCGGAAATCTGTTTTATTATTGAAAATCCGGATAATGAAGTTCTGAAGGAACGAATTTCAAAGGCTTTTCATAATTACCTGGGGTATGTTCTGAAACAACAGGATTGTCCTGCTGTTTATAGGAATGAATCGTCAATACAGTTCATAAAAGGAAATAGGACAGAATTAAGAAAATATGTTTCTAAACTTTATTCGGCAGGCGCTGCAGGTCTTGATAGGTTGCAAAAAACAGATTTGAAAAATAATCAGAAAAAAGAGGAAGAAGCTGCTGCTGTTCTTTTACTTGATACGATTATTTCCGATGCCCGTTCAAGAAATGCGACAGATATTCATATTGAAAAAAATAGCGTTAAATTCAGAATCTGTGGAAAACTTGAGGTGGTGTCCCGGCTTTCTACTGAAAAAGCCAGAGAACTTATTCAGCGTATAAAATTCCTCGCAGGAATGAATGTTCTTGAAAACAGGCGGAGTCAGGATGGACATTTTGTTTATGGAACAGTTGAACCTGTTTTTGCACGTGTTTCTGTTATGGGAATTGTTGGTGATAATCAAAATGATGCCGAAGAATCTGTTGTAATACGATTGCTTGATACAAAAAGACTTCCACTTGCACTTGATAAGCTTGGATTCAATAAAGAACAGTTTAAGAAAATCACAGCAATCAGTGAAAATAAAAATGGACTTGTAGTCATTTGTGGTCCTACTGGAGCAGGAAAGTCAACAACTGCTGCTGCTATTCTTATAGATATTGAACGTCGACGTCAGAGTGCTGTAAAAATTATCAGTCTTGAAGATCCACCAGAGTATTTACTGCCAGGAATTACACAAATTCGGATAGATGAAAAAATCAATAATTCATTTTCAAATGCGCTCATTCATGTTTTTCGCCAGGATCCAGATGTTCTTATGATTGGGGAGATAAGAGATGAAAACAGTGCAGCAGTTGCCATAAGGGCTGCTCTTACAGGTCATCTTGTTCTTGCAACACTTCATACAGCAACAGCAGCGGGGGTAATTCTTAGACTTGAAAATCTTGGTGTTCCAAGAAAGCTTATAGTTTCTGTTCTTAAAGGTGTCATTGTACAGGAATTAAATAATTTTAAGGGTAGTGTAAATCTCCTTGCCGACGTATCAATCCCATTAGAGCAATTAAATAATCAGATAAATGTTGAATTATCGGAAAATAAATTGGAGGAGTTTTTTGAACATAACACAAATTATTCTGATGTACTTAAAAAGACAATTGGTGTTTTGAAACGGAAACATTCTGTTAAAGAGGAGCACAGAAAACCAGCTCCACTTATTATTTCAAAGAAAGCAGAATTGGAGGCTGCAGACGTATGAATGTAATTGTAAACAAGAAAAATAGAAAAAGATTCACTGATATTCTTACAGAACTCGTTTGTGAGAAAAAAATTGGTTTACAGAATTCACTGTATCTTATAAGTCACAATGAAAGTCTTAAAAATAAGTCTGTAACGCTAGCTGCAAACAATATTTATTCTGCATTATTGAATGGGGTTTCTTTTTCGAATGCACTTAAATTGTGTCAATTTATAGAATTTGATTTGCTTTATGTTTCGTTTATTTGTTTTGCTGAGCGTGCAGGTTGTTTAGAAAAGACATTGCTTTTTTTACGGGATAAATGTAATCGCGAACAGGAAAATATTTCAAAAGTTGCAGAAGCTTCTGTCTATCCTGTTTTTGTTATTATTCTTGCAGTCGCAGCCTGTTGTTTTCTTTTTCCATATTCAAAATCCTTGTTTGCAATGAATCCGGAAGCAGCCCAATCAGATCAGGTTTTATATTCAAGTATAGGTCTGGCATTTTGTTTTTTGGGTGTGTTCTGTTTAATTTCATTTATCCTGTTACATCGACTTTTAGGAACAAATAAATTGTATGAAGCATTTCTGGCAATGGGATTTTTGATTAAAGGAGGGGAGAGTCTTGCAAATGCTGTAAAAGATGCAGTGATTATTCTTGGGTATGATTCAAAAGAAGGAAGACTTTTTGCACGAGCCGGTGAAAATCTTTCATATGGAATAAGTCTTAAAGATTCTTTTAAGTCATGGAATAATTCGCTGTATGCTGAATTGGAAGAAGCTTTTTTTTATGCAGAAAACTCTGGAGGGGAGAATGACGTATTTGAAAAAATTGCTTCTTGGATTAATTCTCGTGATGAAAAAAGGCGCACAATTTGTTTCAAGTTGATTGAACCTTTTTTCATTTCGGGAACAGGATTATTTTTGCTTGTATTTCTTGTAAATCTTGTACTTCCGTTGATGACACAAAGTATGAATTTTTTATAAGGAATACAAAAGGAAGGTAGAGAAAACTTAATAAAAAAATCGGGAGGAAACAGGTTGGGAGGAATCATGAAAAAATCATTTTTGAAATCACTCAATTCTAAAATGTTGTTAAGGGAGAAAAAAAATGAAAAAACTGAAAAAAAACATGAACAAAACGAACCGGCCTTTACTTTTGTTGAAACACTCGCGGTCCTCGCAATCACAGCAGTACTTACAGCAGGCTGCACTGTGTCAATCGCAAAATGCGTGTCTCTGGCAAAAAAAACATCTGCAAGAAACCAGATTGAACAGTTTGGTGCGGCCCTCCAGTCGTACTTCCTTGATTGCGGCTGCTTTCCAACAACAGAACAAGGACTTGCAGCTTTATGGGAAAAACCAATTCTCTATCCGATACCAGAAAACTGGAACGGGCCATACGTTGAGCGTAGACCAGGAAAAGATCCGTGGGGAACCGATTTTGAGTATATCAGCGCTCAAAGCTCCGTTATGCCGTCAGAGGTTCCTGAGAATCTGCCCTATGTACTCATTAGCTTTGGAGCAGATAAACAAAAAGGAGGAAAAGAAAATGGACTTGATATCGTCTCATGGGAATAAAGCTGGAATAGCAATAATAGGGTTTCTTGTTCTTTCTTTATGCAGTGCAGCCGGGACTTATCGCCTGAAAAAAACAGCCGAAATTAATCGCTGGCAAAAGGCACTGAAGGTTTATTCTCTTGAACTTGAAAATGAAAACAATGCAGAAAAAATTGCTGCAGGTTATTCGGGCGAAAGATGAAGCTTCATATTGTAGTTTTGTTGATTACTTTATTTGGGTTTACCTGTGTTCTTGTAAATGATTATTTATTTTCTGTACGGCAGTTGGAGCAAAAGTCGCAAATAGCTTGTAAAGCTTTTACTGCTAAAAAATTTATTGCCGAAAGCTTTAGAAATACGTGTAAGGGTAAAGGTTTTGATTCTTTGGAAGAATGGAAGCTATGCTGTAATGCTTTATTCGATTTGGAATATATAAATTGGGAACAGGTTAATAATGAGCCACAAAATTTAAAACTTTTATATGCCGAATGGAAGGGAAAAGATTTGTTTGTTGAATGCAGCGGTGAAGTTTTTTGTAGGTATGAAAATTAATTTGGGGTGGAATAATTGAAAAATACTTTTTGTAAATCTTGTGATTATGATTATTATAAAATTCAGTTTCCTCTAAATGCTATAAATAAAGCAAGTCGAATGAGATTTTTTAATTCAGAGCTTACAAAACTTCATCCCTGTTTTTCTGATAACTGTTGTTTTGATTATCATCTGAGACTGGAAAAAAATGGACTGACTGCTTACGTTGTTGTGATGCAAAAATATAAACTTGCTGAATATAAAAACTCAAATGGCCTAAAGCCTATTTTTATAAAAGAAAACAAAAAAATGAGTTTTTTCAGAAATACATCACAAAAACGAATTACTAGTGTAGTTTTCTGTTTCTTTTTGATTTTTTGTATATCAACTTTTTTAATGGTTTTTACAAAGTCAGATGATAAGAATGAAGAAACAGAAAATATTTTGTTGAATAATCAAGCGGATTTTTCCAGTTCATCTGTGGAATATAAAAGTCCTGTTCCGATGCTTTTTGATAAAATTGAAGACTTGAATGGGACAGTATCTTCTTTTGAATATGCAGTCAATGGATTTAATGAAAAATTGAGACTTTCCGTAAAAAATATTTACCCGGAAGAAATTGTTCCTTTGTTTCCAGAGGCAGATTTTTCTACAGTACTTTTCGAAAATAACATTCCTTTTTTGAATATTGAAATAAATTCAAAGATTATTTTAAACCAGGATGTTGTTATTCCACGTAATTCAGATAAGCAGAATGAAAGAATAAAACTTCGGAAGGTGTTTGAAGAAAATCAGATTACAATTATAGAAGAAGCTGTCAAACCTTTTAGTTTTAAGCTCAAGCTTAACCAGAATCAAATATCTCAGAAGATTTTGGCTGTAAGAAGTGTTTTGAATTTTATAAAAGAAAGTGAATTATATTTAGATTCATTTTCTATTTCAAGCAATAACAGCGATTTAATTCTATATTTCTGTTTTTCAGAAAATGAATTTCCATTTCAAAATCAGGTTTACGATACATTGAGCAAAAATATAAATGTTTTTTTTGAACACAGTGATCAACAGAAAACCCAAAATCAAAGTAATAGTCAGAAGAATGTACAGCAAAAAGAATTACTTGATATGTCGGCAAAAGAAATGATAATCGGCCGGCTTATTCGTTCTGATGGAAGTATTATCGAGTTTTATAAAGATGGAGAAGGAAAAATCAAACAGAGAAATCAATGAGTAAACAGGAGAAACAAATTGATTTTAAGAAAAACTCTGAATTGTTTTTTTGTGTTAATTATTCTTTGTACGATTTTTTGTGATTGTAAAACAACAGGTTATTTTTCGGGGACTGCAGATTTAACAATCATGATAGTTGATGAGAATGGTACAGGAATTAATGATTTTAATATTGTCCTGAGTAATTTTAATAATTCTGAAAAGGGAATAACAAATAGAAATGGAATCTGCATTTTTAAAAATATTCCTTCGGGACAGTATGAGCTCTCGGGCAAGAAAA
Organism: Treponema sp.; assembly: GCA_017963165.1. The sequence goes on along the minus strand of JAGCTZ010000183.1, from coordinate 3,688 downwards.
CCGGGTATACAAAACTTGATTCAACTCAAATTAATTTTATTGATAAGTGTGATGTTTTTTGCATACGTGTCTACAGCGGGAACGAAATCCTTTCTACTGTAGAGAATCTGTTTGAAATGCAAAATTATGAATATGGACTTGAATTGTTAGATCAACTTGTGTGCGAAAAAACTTCATCATTATATTCTGCGGTTTGTTTTTATAAAGCTTACAGTTATGCAGTGATGGAAAAAAAAGGAAACATGAGAAAAGAAATTCGAAGAATGAAAACTTCTGATGTAATTCCTTTTACTCAATATTCTTTGGCTGTTGAACAATTATTTGAAAAATTAAAGAAAGAACATTTTGAAGAAAACTCAAAAGAGCAATCAGAGGAGAGCAGCTATGATGAAGATGAATCATTTTATTAAAAGATTTTCATTTATATTTACTGCTTTTATAGCAGTTATGATTTTTACTGGTTGTAAGCTTCAGACAACTACAATTCCACGATTTACAATTTCTGAACTTTGTATACGAAAAGGTTTTGATGAAGATGCCTGTGTGTTAGGCGGAATATATTTTGATTTTTTTAATAAATCTCAAAAGCAAATTATTTCTATGGATTTGAATGTAAGAATTTTTGATGCAAACACTGGTGAACCTGCGTTGGCGGGTGTAACAACAATAAGTTCAAGCTATGAAGGTTTGATTGAAAGTTTGGAAAAAAGAGAAATGTGTATTTCGCTGGATGATTATATTACGTTTGATTTTGATGGCAATTTAATCATAGATGCTTTTATCATCAGCAAAATAGTTTATTCGGATGGAGAGATCTGGTGTGACTATTTTGGTTTGTATGGAAACTATGCCAGAACATAGTTATTGAAAATTTATGGGAGGTAAAATGTTTAAGAAAATTTCAATAATAGCAATTATTTGTATTTGCAGTATATTTGTTGGTTGTGAATTTCCTGATGGGAGATTTTCGGAAAGTGTTACACTTCTTGATTTGACCAAAATTAAGGCTGAAAGGGAAAAACTTGAAAAAGAACTGGAAGCTCAAAAAGAAAATGTAAACGAAACCGAAAACGATAACGAAACTGACAATGAATCAGAAAATGAAGCTTCAAAAGAAAACACAAGCGAAACTTCAAATGAAGTGGAAACCGAAACTGAATCTCAAGTTCCAGATCAAAATCAGACAGCTCAGGAAGAAGTGACACAACAAGAGCAGGAGTCCACAGAAAGTGATTCTCAGAATCAAACAAATCAAGAATCGGAAAATCTTTCTGAAGCATTACAAGAAAATACGCAGGAACATACGGAAATCTCTACAGAAGAGCAGGTACAAAATCAAGAGTTGGGACAGGAACAGGGATTGGGACAAGAACAGGAACCTGTACAGGAACAGCAAGGCGAATCTGAACAAATATCTGAATCAGGAGCCGGCAACGGAGTTGTTGAAAATAAAGAAACAGAACCATCTGAAGAAATAGAACAGGAAGAAGAGTTTGATCCGATGCCAGAGCTCCCGGGAATTAAAAAACTAACATTGATGGTTTATATGGCTGCTGATAATGATCTTGAAAGTCATGCAATTCAAAATCTAAAAGCAATGGAACATTCTGATTTTAAGGATATGAATATTCTTGTTTTGCTTGATCGTGCAGAAGGTTATGACGAAACAAACGGAGATTGGACAGATACTAGACTTTTCGAAGTAGTTCATGATGAAACCGATGGAAATTTTATTGTTTCAAAACGACTTCGTTGTCCAATCCTGGGCTTGTCGGCAACTAAAGAAACAGAGCTTGATATGGGAAATTTCAATGTCCTTAGAAATTTTATCACTTTTGCAAAAAACGAGTATGAAGCAGAAAAATATGCATTAATTATCTGGGGACATGGTACAGGCTGGCGTTATACAAATCTTTATGAAAAAGAGATCTTAAATTATAGGGCAGTAGCAATTGATGATAAAAGCAACACTTTTATTTGTGTTTCAGAAATAGGTAAGGCTTTGAAAAATCAGGGAGTAAGTGTTGTTGGTTTTGATACTTGCTTTGGTGGTGTTCTTGAAAATATTTATGAAATAAAAAATACTGCTGCTTATACGGTCGCAAGTCCAGGCGTAACTCCGGCATCAGGTTGGGATTACGAACAACTTCTTGAAGAAATTTCTTATTCAGATTTTAAGACAGATTCAATCGCCCAGGCAATGGCAGACAGTTCAATGGTTCGAATTACAATTTTTGATAATTCGAAAATACAATCATTGATGGATAGCTTTGAGAATTTTTCTGAAGCACTTTCTAAAACTATTGTTGATGCAGATTCGAGAAATACTGTTTTTAATTCATTAATTAAATTGAAAGCCTACAGTTATAATCAATATCCCTGCGATATGTATCTTGATTTACGTTCAATGGCCGATTTTTACGCATCAGGCACGGGGCTTTTGGCAGAGAATGCACGAAAACTAAAAAATACTATTGACAGGTCTGCACGAACAACAAATTCCGAATACGCCGAAATTGGAATCAATTTTATTCCCAAGAATTCGGCTTCCACAGTTTTAACTTATCATGCTTCTGATTATATCAAAGATTATGACAGAACAGATCAATGCTTATTTATAAAAGAGAGTCAATGGTGGGTTCCAACTTTGGGTGCGGGCTCAGGTAGCCTGCTTGATAAACTTTTTTATCATGATTTTTAAGGAGGGGATTATGAAGAAAATTATTTTCTTTTTATTTTTTGGATTGATTTTTGTACAGAAATCATTTTCTTCGATGACATATGAACAGATGATGTATGGAGATAAGGCGTATACCTTTAATAAAGGGAACGGCAGCAGTTCGTCGAGTGGTTCTTCAAACAGCTCTTCAAGCAGTTCCTCGAGTGGTTCATCCAGTAGTTCATCAAGTAGTTCGAACAATAGTTCATCTAGCAGTTCCTCAAGCAGTTCTTCAAATAGTTCATCAAGTCATTCATCAGGCAGTACGTCGAGTGGGTCATCAAACAGTACTTCAAATAATTCTTCGAATAGTACATCTAATAATTCAAATAGTAATTCATCAAGTAACTCGTCAAATAGTTCAAACAACAGTACTTATATTGATACAAGTAGAGCAGAGCAAGAGAAAAAAGCTGCCGAATATCAACGAAGATTAGAAGAAGAATGGCGCGAGGCAGAAAGGCTTAGACAACAGCAAGCAGAACGACAGGCAAGAGAGGAAGCAGATCGCAAGGCAAGAGAGGAAGCTGCAAGAATTGCGGAAGAAAGGCGTAAGGCGGAAGAAGCGGCTAGAATTGCGGAAGAAAAGCGTAAGGCAGAGGAAGCTGCAAGAATTGCGGAAGAAAGGCGTAAGGCAGAAGAAGCGGCTAGAATTGCGGAAGAAAGGCGTAGGGCGGAAGAAGCAGCTAGAATTGCGGAAGAAAAGCGTAAGGCGGAAGAAGCGGCTAGAATTGCGGAAGAAAGGCGTAAGGCGGAAGAGGCTGCGAGAATTGCTGAAGAAAGACGTAAGGCGGAAGAAGCGGCTAGAATTGCGGAAGAGAAACGAAAGGCAGAAGAAGCCGCTAAAAGAGCAGAAGAAGAACGCAAAGCCGCGGAAGAAGCTGCAAGAATAGCAGAAGAAAAGCGTAAGGCGGAAGAGGCTGCGAGAATTGCTGAAGAAAGACGTAAGGCGGAAGAAGCGGCTAGAAT
>JAGCTZ010000182.1 GCA_017963165.1 Treponema sp. | reverse complement strand
ATGGCTCCTTCTGTTCGTGCCGCAATCGGTGAAGAATTTGGAATGGAACCTGGAACTCTTACAACAGGTAAGATTTATGCAGCACTCCGTCAGCTTGGATTTAAGTATGTATTTGATACAAACTTTGCTGCTGACCTTACAATTATGGAAGAAGGCAACGAACTTTTGGAACGCGTTTCTAAGGGCGGAAAACTTCCTATGTTTACAAGCTGCTGTCCAGGATGGATTGACTACTGTGAAAAGAAATTCCACGACATGCTTCCACATCTTTCTACCTGTAAGTCTCCACAGGCAATGCAGGGTGCAATCACAAAGACATATTTTGCAGAAAAGAACGGCATCAAAAAGGAAAACATCTTTAATGTTTCTATCATGCCATGTACTGCAAAGCTTTGGGAAAGCCAGAGAGACAAGAGCATGAGTTCAAGTGGTGTAAAAGACTATGATATGGTTTTGACAACTCGTGAACTTGCAATGCTTATCCGCGAAGCCGGAATTGACTTTGCTAACCTTCCTGAAGAAAATGCAGACAGCCTGCTTGGTGCTTACACAGGTGCCGGAACAATCTTTGGTGTTACTGGTGGTGTTATGGAAGCTGCCGTTCGTACTGCCTACTTTGTTACAAACAAAAAAGAGCTTGGTCCTGTTGAATACGAGCCTGTTCGCGGTATGGATGGTGTTAAATCTGCCGAAGTTGACCTTGGCGGTACAAAGGTTCGTATTGCAGTAGTACATCAGATTAAGAATGTAGACGCTGTTGTAGAACAGATTCGCGCTGACTTAGCTGCCGGTAAAGAACCAACCTGGCACTTTATCGAAGTTATGGCTTGCCGCGGTGGTTGTATTGGTGGTGGTGGACAGCCTTACGGTGTTACAGACGAAGTTCGTGCTGCACGTACAAAGGCTTTGTATACTGATGATGAAAAGTGTACATACCGTCAGTCACACAATAACCCTGAAATTGCCGCAATTTACAAGGATTTCCTTGGTGAACCACTTGGACACAAGTCTCACGAATTGCTGCATACAAGTTACGAAGAATTGGATTTGTACCGATAGGATGTTTGGGGTCCCTGTGCCGCTCCCTATGTCGAAGGGCCCCCGAAATGACATAGCGTAGGAAAAATTTAAAAATTTTTCTATACAAATCCAAAAGTATGGTATATAATTAACGTAATAATAAATCTAAAGAAGGAAATTCTGATGAAAGAAGTATTAATCCCGAATTTCGGAAGCGAAAAGAATGACTATCTGCAGCTTACTCTGGAAGGAGTAGAAGGATTTGATTCTGCTTGTATCATTCATCTTGATGGATTTATAGATACATATAATTCTTCGTTTTTTCAGACTAAGGTGACAAAGGTTGTAGCCTTCAATTATAAGGCTTTAATTTTTGATTGTAAGAATTTGTCTTACGTTTCATCTACAGGAATCGGAGCATTTATAAATCTATGGAAAGCCATAAGACTTCAGGGCGGAAACTTTGTTTTCCTTGATGTTCAGTCAAAGGTTATGGAAGTATTCCAGCTTTTGGGCTTTTCAAAGTCCTTTACATTTGCAAATTCTATGGATGAAGCAATTGCTGCATTTAAGAAATAACGTTTCTTTTTAATTTTTTTCCAGACGACAGCTTGATTTTTCAGGCTGTCGTTTTTTTATTTAAAATTGACAATTCTAAAAACAGTGCTATCATTAAGGTATGAAAAACATTATTAATTTTACCTATACAAACGTCAAGGGGGGGGGCTCATAAAAGCTTTTCTCGCAACCCTTTTTGCTGTTGTCTTATTGCTTATTTCTTCTTGCGATAGTTTAACAAATCCCGATGCTGGCAAAAATAAAAATCAAAACCAGAATCAAAATCAAGGTCAAGATGATATTCCTGTTGTAGAAGTTACGCTATCGGAACTTAAAACCAAAATTCAAAATTATCAGGCCGGTTCTTATACTATCTACAAAGTAAAAGGCTCAATGTCAAATAGTGAATTTAGTGAACTTCAAGATCTTATAGAAGATAAAAGTGATAATCTTTGGGGTGATGAATATGTAGGCTTAGATTTATCAGAGGTAACCGGGCTTACTAGAATTGATTACACCTGGGGATTTATAAGCCTGACTATACCATCAACTGTTACGGAATTTGGAAATTATGCACAATTTGATTGCGTTAAGATTCTTGATGGTAATCCTAATTTTGAATATGTGGATGGAGTTCTTTATTCAGCAGATAAAACTTCCCTGTATTTTTATCCAAAAGAAAAAACAAATAAAGCTTTTGAAATTCCTTCTGGAGTCAAAAGAATACAGAGTGCTGCCTTCTTATGGAACAATAACATTCAAAGTATCACAATTCCAGAAAGTGTAGAGTTCATAGGAATGGCTGCTCTTCAAACAGATTCAATTACACAATTGACATTCAAGAATAAAGAGAACTGGTATAATGATGAAAATCGACTTCTAAGCGCATCTGATCTGGAAAATCCTGCAAGTTACAGAGAAGGAAAAGTACGTGGAATCTGTAGAGACGGTTTATTTAAGGCGGAAACAAAAACTGTAACTGTATCACAATTGACAGAAGCAATTAATTCATACGATGGCAGAAATTACATTACTTATAAAGTTACTGGTTCTATGTCAAATAACGATTATGATCAGATTAACCAGCTCATAAGGAACAGAGGTGATCAAGAAAGATGGAAAGGCAGCAGAATAACACTTGATTTGTCAGGAGTAACAGACCTTACCACACTTAGTTATGTCAGCTGGCCAATCGCAAGTGTAACGGTTCCTAAAACTTTCTCAGGTGTTGAAAAAAGCATAGCTTATACTAATATAATTGTTACTGCCGATAATCCTTACTATAAATATGTAGATGGAAGTCTTTATTCGGCAGACGGAACAATTTTGTATTTATATTCATCAGAAAAGCAGGATGAATCTTTTGAAATTCCTTCTACTGTAAAAAGGGTTTGGAGATTTGCTTTTTATAATAATACCAGTATTCAAAATATCACAATTCCAGAAAGCGTTGTTGAAATAGGCTGGGCTGCCTTTGATAATGATAGATCAAATCTTCAAACTCTCACCTTTAAAAACAAAGAAAACTGGTTGATACAGAACAACAACAATAACATTAGTAAGGTAAATCCAGCCGATTTGGAAAAAGTCGAAAATTACAGATGGAATAATCAAACTCAAACTAATGGAATTTTTAGAAACGGAATTTTCAAATTTGAAATAAAAACTGTAACTGTTGAACAATTAAAAACAGAACTTAATTCTTTTGATGGACAGACTGTTACGGCCTATAAAGTTACCGGTTCAATGCCAAATAATGATTATAATCAGATTAATAATCTCATGAATAATAAAGGCAATAACGGAAACTGGCGAGGCAGCACAATATCACTTGATTTATCAAGTGTAACAGACCTTACAGAAATTAGTGAGGTCAGCTGGATAATTTCAAGTTTGACTATACCGGCTACTGTTTCCAAATTTGGTGAATACTCTGAAATTTATAAAGTGATAGTAACATCAGATAACCCTAACTTTACATATGTAAACGGAAGCTTGTATTCACCAAATGGAACAATTTTGTATTCGTATTCGTCAGAAAAAACAGATGAATCATTTGAAATCCCTGCTACGGTAACAAAGATTTGGGGTAATGCGTTTTCAGGTAATTATAATATCAAAAGCATAACTATTCCGGCAAGCGTTGTTTATATCGGCAGGAATGCTTTTAATAATTCAAATATTCAAGCCTTAACTTTTAAAAACAAAGAAAACTGGATGGCTTATAATAATGATAGAAAGGTAAATCCAGACGACTTGGAAATTGTTGAGAATTACAGATGGAATAACCAAACTCAAACTAATGGAATTTTTAGAAACGGTTTATTTAAACCTGTAACAAAAGATGTAACTGTTTCACAATTGACAAATGAAATTAATTCATATGCCGGTGATAATTACATCATTTATAAAGTTAGCGGTTCAATGTCAAATGATGAGTACCGCACTATAGCAAATTTAATAAATAATAAGCGTCGGGACTGGAACTGGAACAACTATGTAGGACTTGATTTGTCTGCTGTAACAGGACTTACAAAAATCTCTTCCAGCTGGTGTTTGTTTAGTCTGACAATTCCATCAAGTGTTTCAGAATTAAGTGATTCAGATGGTGTTGATAATATTATAATACCTTCGGACAATCCTAACTTTAAATATGTAGATGGAAGTCTTTATTCTGCAGATGAAACGATATTGTATAAATATCCTGACAATAAAACTATTGAATCTTTTGAAATTCCATCTACGGTAACAAAGATTTGGAGTGAAGCTTTTAGTATGAATTCTAATATCAAAAGTATTACAATTCCAGCAAACGTAGTTTATATAGGCTGGGCTGCTTTTGATAATTCAAATATTCAAACTTTAACTTTCAAAAACAAAGAAAACTGGATGGGACGAAATAACAACGATACTGTAAGTATGATAAATCCAGAAGATTTGGAAAAGGTTGAAAATTACAGATGGAATCAAGATACTCAAACAAATGGAAAATGTAGAAATGGTTTGTTTAAGCCTGAAATAAAAACAGTAACTGTTGCTCAATTGCCAGATGAAATAAATTCTTATCAAGCCGGAACATACACTATCTATAAGATTATAGGTTCAATGTCAAATAGTGAATATAGCCAGGTTCAGAGTCTTATATATAATAAGAGTAATTATCCTTGGGATATAGGACTGGATTTGTCAGAGGTAAAAGATCTTACAAGAATTGATCGTACGGGGGGACTAATGAATCTGACTTTACCATCATCTGTCATGGAATTTGGAGAATACGCTCAATTTAGAGATGTTATAATTCTTGATGATAATCCAAATTTTGTATATGAAGATGGTGTCCTATATTCAAAAGATAAAACTTCATTATATTTCTATTCAACTGAAAAAACAGAAACGTCTTTTGTAATTCCTTCTACGGTAAAAAATATATGGAGTGCTTCTTTCTGCTGGAATAATAACATTAAGAACATCACAATTCCAGAAAGTGCAATATTCATAGGAATGGCGGCTTTCGAAACTAATTCTATAGAAAGCTTGACCTTTAAGGATAAACAAAATTGGTTTATTTCAAACAATTCGAATACTGGAAATCGTGTAAATTCAATTGATTTGGAAAATCCAGCAAACTATAGGTGGAATCAACAACTTCAACGAAATGGAATACTCAGAGAGGGAATATTTAAGCCTGAGACAAAAACTGTAAAGGTTTCTGATTTATCCAAAGAAATTAATTCTTATGAAGCAGGTACATACACCATTTACAAAGTTACAGGTGAAATGTCAAATGATGTTTATAAGGAATTGCTAAATCTGATATATCAGAATTTAGAGAATTTGAATGGAATTAGTTATATTGGGTTTGATTTATCAGAAGTAACAGGATTGACATATATACATAATTCATTCCCTCTTTTTACTCTGACTATCCCAGATACAGTTACAGATTTAGGTGGAGATGCGTATGCGAAAATAATACAAATTTCTTCTAATAACTCTCATTTTGTTTATGATGATGGAATTCTTTATTCGGCAGATAAATCTATTTTGTATTATTATCCAGATACAAAAACAGATAACGAATTTCTTATTCCAAATACTGTCAAAATAATTAGAGGTAGAGCTTTTGATTCTACTGTTAAGCAGTGTATAGTAATTCCAGAAAGCGTTATGTTCATAGAGCCACAGGCTTTGGCATATATACAAGCCTTACGTTTTGTAAAGGAAGAAAACTATTGGGCGTATGATATTGAGTCAAGTGATCGTTCAAAACCTGCTACTTCTGCCGAATTGAATAATCCGAATAATTATAAGTGGAATGGTATTTTTTACAAGGGCCTTGTCAAACCGACAATTGAAAATGTTACTGCTGATCAGCTGTCGGCAAAAATAGATTCATATCCAATAGGTACATTTACAGTTTATAAAGTCTCTGGTGAAATGTCTAATGATGATTATTATGACATTTTCTGGAAATTAGAAGACAAAAGAAATGGAATCTGGAATTGGGAAAGGTATGTTGGTCTTGATTTATCAGAAGTAGAGGGACTTACTCATGTTGATTTCTTCGGAAGTCTATACTGTCTGATATTCCCAGACTCTGTTCAATAAGTTTTTTCCTCTCTAAAAGTAAAACTCTTCTTTTACAAAGTAGATAAATTTATTTCTTTTAGTTAAACTGTTTTTATGAAGAAACCCGAAGATATAAAAATGTACTACTTTTTTGATGAAGCAGGAGATACAACAATTCTTGGACGAAAAGGTGTAAATCTTTTGGCAGAGGAAAAGACTAGTAAGGTATTTATTGTAGGTTATCTTGGAATAAAAAATCCGAAGCAATTTAGAAAAGATTTTCTGCAGTTACAGTCTGAAGTAGTGAATGATGAATATTTGAAAGATATTCCTTCTGTTGTTAAAAGTACAAGTATTCAGTTTCATGCTTGTATGGATTGTGCAGAAGTTAGGGAAAAAGTCTTTAAGTTTTTGAAAGGACAGGATTTTGATTTTCAGTGTATTGTTGCAAGAAAGAATCTGGAATTATTTCGTAAGAAGTTTGATTTGAAAGAGGCAAAAATTTATAAGTATCTTGTTTCTAAACTTCTGGAAAACAGACTTCATCTTTATTCTGAAATTGACTGTTATTTTTCTTCGATGGGAAGTGTTGTGCGTCAAGACAATATGCAGGAAGCTATTAATGATGCAATTATTGCTTTTAAAGAAAAGTGGAAGAAAGAGAATACAAATAATATTAGAGTTATTGTTCAAAAAAGTAGTGAAGAACCTATGCTATGGGCTGTTGATTATGTTTTATGGACTATTCAGCGTGCATATGAAAAAGGGGAATTCAGATATTACAATTATCTTAAAGACAAAATCAGTCTTGTAATCGATATTTTTGATAAGAACAAATATCCAGATAATTACTATACACAAAAGAATTTGCTTGAGGCAAAAAAAATAGACCCCGTATAAGGCTAGGTTTCTTTCGAAACGCATGGCATGAAGCCCACTTTCACCTTAATAGGATCTTATAGTTATTATAGGTTATGAAACATAAAAAATCAACAAAAAAAGGCATCCGACGATTGCGGATGCCTTTTTTATTAAGACGCTATTAACTAGCGGAGCAAGCTGAGTACATTCTGTGAAGTCTGATTTGCCTGAGCCAACATAGCGGTACCTGCTTGTGAAAGTACCTGATCCTTTGTGAACTCAACCATTTCGGCAGCCATGTCTGTATCACGGATGCGTGATTCAGAAGCCTGGAGGTTTTCAGCACCGATGTCGAGACCCTTAACTGTGAGGTCGAGGCGGTTCTGGTAAGCACCAAGGTCAGCGCGCTGTTTGTTAATCTTCTTCAAAGCTTCATCCAAAGTTCCGATTGCGCGGTTAGCTTCGTCCGGAGTTTCCAATGTCATGATAGATTCATCACCGAGGTTACGAAGTCCAAGAGCTGTAGCAGACATTGTTCCGATGAATACCTGTGTTCTCTGATCCATGTTAGCACCAATATGGAACCACATAGAACCTGTAACAACGTTTTCACCTGTTGGTTTAGCGAAACGTCCTGTAAGCATGTTCATACCATTGAACTGAGCAGCTGATGCAATGCGGTCAACTTCGGCAATCAATGATGAAACTTCAACCTGAATCTGCATGCGGTCTTCGGCAGAGTAAATACCGTTTGAAGACTGAACTGCAAGTTCACGAATGCGCTGAACAATGTCAGTTGTTTCCTGGAGATATCCTTCAGTTGTCTGAATGAAGGAAATACCATTTTCTGCGTTTGTAGAAGCCTGGTTCAAACCACGGATCTGTGCACGCATTTTTTCAGAAACTGCAAGTCCTGAAGCATCATCACCTGCACGGTTGATTCTCATACCTGATGAGAGTTTTTCCATGCTCTTCTGGGCATTAAGATCCTGAATTCCCTGGGAACGCTGAGCGAACATAGCACTCATATTGTGATTAATAACCATAATAATCTCCTTATAGTTTGGTTAATAGATAAAACACATGGTGGGCTTTCAAACCACAACGTGGTTTATCTCATGGGTTTCCACCACCCTATAGTTGATTTTCGGGCAGTAAAAAAAAAAGATTAGAAAAAAAATATAAATTTTTTCAAAAAAAATTTATAAAAAAACAGACATACTCCCGCTAAGGGGCGTCTGCAAACTACTGCTGAGCTTGTAAAGAAGATTTTCCTCGCTTCGCTCGGCAAGCTCAGATGTAGTTTGCAGCCACCCCTACGCTCCGTATGTCTGTTTTCAACTGTAACTTGTTTGAAATATTTGGATTTTGTTTAATCTTTTTTTCATTACTTATATTGCCGGTTCGACCTTTGTCCTTCATGGGGGAGCGGGTTTTTCTATATGCAGACAGCTTATTTTTTGTTATAGTATATGTTATGAAATATATAAAATTGCATATTCGTAAGTTTTCTTATATTGCCGTATTAACTGTTGCTACTTTGTTCAGTTCTTCCTGCTTTGGACAGAGTACTTCTAACGAAACTAAAGCCACTTCATTTCAATACATGAAAAAAATCAATCAAGTTTTTGATTTTGTTCAGCAGAATTATGTTGATGAGCTTGACCCTAAGATTCTTTATGAAGGGGCTATTAAGGGAATGCTTGATTCGATCGGCGACCCTTATACTCTTTATCTTGATCCTGATTACATGCGCGATCTTAATGATACTACTACCGGAAACTTTGGTGGGGTAGGTCTTTCAATTTCAAAGCCTGTAGAATCTACTACCGAAAAACCTGCTTATGTCGAAGTTTCTTCTCCTATAGAAGACACTCCTGGTGCCCGCGCCGGTATTCATGCAGGTGACTATATTGTAGCAATTGACGGCCTTCCAACCCCGGAAATGACAATGAATGAAGTTCTTAGTCATCTTCGTGGTGAAGTCGGAACTTCTGTTACCGTTACAATTCTTCGCGGCGCAAATATGCGTTTTGATGTAAAGCTTGTGCGTGCACTTATCGAGGTTCCTACTGCAAAATATGGCATGATTGAAGGAACAAAAATAGGTTATTGCCGTCTTATTGAATTTACACCTGAAACTCCAAACAGACTTCAGGATGCCATGGATTTATTCCAGAAAAACGGCTACACAAGCATGATTATTGACCTTCGTGATAATCCGGGCGGACTTATTACAAGCGTTGTTGATGTAGCAGATAAATTTATTGACTCGGGCCTTATTGTTTCTACAAAAAGCCGACTTGCTTTTGAAAATCAGGAATATACTGCAAGCGCCGACAAAACAACTGTTAAAAAGAATCTTCCTATAATCGTTCTTATTAATCAGGGTTCTGCAAGTGCTTCTGAAATTCTTTCGGGTGCATTAAAGGATTATCATCTGGCATATCTTGTTGGACAGAAAACTTATGGAAAGGGTTCTGTACAGCAGGTAATTCCGTTGAGTGATGTTGATGGAATGAAGCTTACAATGGCACGCTATTACACACCAAGCGATGTAAATATTGATAAGATTGGTATTCCGCCTGATTATGAAATCAAAAATATAGAAGAAATGTCGCCGGAAGAGGAAGAAGCATATACAAAGCTTGTTCAGTCAAACATCATAACAGAAACTGTTGAAAAACGACCTAATATGAAAGAAGCCGATATTGCAGATGCAGCAAAGGTTATTGCAAAAACTTATCCTATTGATGAGCGGCTTATAAGACGTCTTCTTAGAGTTCAGGTTCAGAGAACTCAGATTTCTCCGCTTTATGACCTTGATTATGATATTCAGCTTGCAAAGGCTATTGAACTTATTCAAAATAACAATTTCAGCGATTTGATGCGCAATACAAAAACTCTTAAGGAATTGCAGGATTCGGCTCTGGCAGAACAATAATATATGAGACAGCTGATTGTAAAATCTAATCAGGATAAAAATGGCCTCGTTATTATTGAAGGAAAGGATTTTCACTATCTTAGGCAGGTGCTTCGTGTAAAAAACGGTGATATGATAAATGTATGCCTGCCTGATGGTGTGCTTTATGAATCTACTGTCTGTAAAATTGATGATAAAACAAAAAAAATAACACTGCAGATTTGCGGGGCAGTTCGACAAGCTCAGGGACCTCATGGAAATGGCGAAAGAAATGGGGATTTTGAGCCTGCCGAAGGGCCTTCTGTAGAATTCACACTTTTTCAATTTATTCCAAAGCCTCAGAAACTTGATCTTATTGTACGTCAGGCTACAGAATGCGGTGTAAAAAATATTATTCCTGTAATAAGTGAATACGCAGAAAAGGGAAGTATTGCAGCCTTGCAAAAAGGCAAACTTGATCGTTTGGAACGAATTATAAGGGAAGCACGTCAGCAAAGCGGTTCTCCTGTTGATACAAAGGTTTGGGAACCTGTCACAGTAGAGCAGGCTGTTGAGCTCTGGAATAATATGAAAAAAGAAGCCGGTGGAGAAGAATATGCTGCCGGATTTGTTCTTTCAGAGCGTTCGGTGGTTCGACAAGCTCACCAACCCCAAGGCACTGACGAAGGGCGCTTTGCCAAGCATAACGACCTCAATATTGTTTCAATTGTTTGTGGAAACGAAGGTGGCATAAGCCCTCAGGAACTTGAGCTTTTAGTAAAAAAAGGTCTTTTCTATCCCATTCATTTTTCCGTTAATATATTAAGATGCGAAACAGCGGCACTCTATGGAATTGCGGCTGTTCAAACAGGCATTTTGGGTGTGTAATATGTCTATAGAAAGAATTAATTTAATAGGGGTTCCTGTTGATGTTTGCGAACCGGAAAATCTTGAAGCCGCAGTACTTGAACTGCTTGCAAAACCGGGAACAAAACAGATTATTTTTCTGTCAATCTGGGATTTACTTAAAGCCCGTCGTAAGAATGATTTTTCGGAATGTGTAAAGAACGCAGATCTTATCCTTCCTATATCAAAAAGCATTTTAAAAGGCGCAAGATTCTTAAAAAAGCCTGTCCCTGTGCGCTATAATCCATTTAATGCTGTTATTCAGGTGCTTGGAATTCTTGATTCTCACTATAAATCACTTTATCTGCTTGGTTCCCATAAAAAGACACTTATGAAGGCCGAAAAAAATGTCCGTGATACTTTTCCGGGGCTTAAAATTGTTGGCCGTTACGTTGGTTATTATTCAAAACAGTCCGAAGATGATATTGTACAGGCTATTTTTAAGTCACAGCCATCGCTTGTTCTTGTGAGCGAAGGTATTAAAGATAAAAACTGCTGGGCTTACAAACGTCGAAACCGCTTTTCTTCAAGTATTTTTCTTTATTATAAAGACTGCTTTGGTATTTTCTCTGACAGAATCCGCCGCATAAAAGAAAAAACTTTTGAAAAAGGTCATGAAGTTTTTGTGGAAGTTCTTCATAATCCATTTAAGTTATTCCTGATTTTTCCTTACTTCTGGTACAAGACCGTACTTTTGTGGTACAAATTGTTCAGGAAATAGTTTATGAATCTAAGCATTCTATTAACAATTCTTGCTGTTATTCTCCTTATAGTTGGTTTTTTGGGAACCTTTGTTCCTGTTATTCCCGGAGCCCCGCTTGCCTGGGTTGGAATTCTTCTTGCGTATTTTTCTTCATATAATGATATTTCGCTTGTTTGTCTTATTATTACGGGAGTTGTTGCTGTAGCCGTTTCTGTTCTTGATAATTTTCTTCCTGTTTTAATGACAGATAAGGTTGGTGGAAGCAAGGCTGCAACTGTAGGTTCTACAATCGGACTGATTGCAGGCTTTTTTCTTGGTCCGGCTGGAATTATTGCGGGACCTTTCCTTGGCGCACTTGTTGGTGAGATGATTCATTCTGGTGGAAACTTTTCTACATCAATAAAAGCAGCCTGGGGCGCATTTTTAGGATTTTTGCTTGGAACAGGAATAAAAATGATAGCCGTTGGATTTTTTATCTGGATTTTTGTACGGAGCTTTTAGAGGATTTTTATGAAGCTTGATAATATAGTTATAATTCTTGATCATCCGGATGAAAGCCGAAATATTGGTGCGGCCTGCCGTGCTATGGCAAATAATGATATTAGTGAACTGCGCATTGTTGGTGAACGCAGTAATTATGATATAGAACATATTCATGTGCTTGCAATTCATGCAGGCGACATTTTTGATAAAGCAAAATTTTATAATTCTATAAAAGAAGCAACTGCAGATTGTACTGTTTGTGCAGGTACTACAAGACGACGCGGCAAAAAACGTGGAAAGCTGCTACTGCCCGAAGAATTTGCAGTTCAGGTAAATCCAATTACAGAGCAAGGCGGCAAGGTTGCAGTTGTTTTTGGCAATGAACGTACCGGTCTTACAGACGAGCAGCTGGATCAGTGTACAGCAGGAGTTACAATTCCTTCGAGCGAAGGCTTTGGTTCTTTAAATTTAAGCCACGCCGTGCAGATTATGTGTTATCATCTTTTCAGAAACAAGCTTGATGAACGAAAAGGCGGCTACAAGGGAGTTTCTCCTGTTTCTCTTGAGCGTATAGATAAAACTGTGGGCCAGATCACAGATAATATGCAGAAAATCGGCTTTTTTAAGATGCCTGGCCGCGAGGATATGGAAAATTTCTGGCGTTCTGTACTGTCCAGGGCTGCAATTTCGGAAGGTGAAGCACAATATCTTGAAAAAACCTTTTCAAAAATGTCAGGGCTTGCACAGAAAAATAAATCTGATAAAATGGACTAACGAGGTTTGAATGAAATTCTACGGGGAAATTTTAATAATCATTCTTTTGTTAGTTGCAAACGGAAGAATCCTTTTTATAAAAAACGCAAAAAAAGATTCTCTTGTTATGCTTAGCCCGCTGGCTTTTCTGCTTTCAATCATTCAAATATTCAACTGGGGTGTGGACATTATTACCTGCCTTACTTTTGTCCTGAGCATCCTTGTTCTTTTATCAAATTTTCATGCGCTTTTCCGCTATTCAGAAAGACTTTATATTGATCATTACAGTATTCTTATGAAGTTCTGGTCGGCAATCACAATTATTCTTTCGCTGGCAATTCTTGCGGGAACAATTTATTTTGCACCTGTGGAATATTCAAATCAAAAGCTTGGAATTACAGAAAAGGTTATGCGCTATGAAGGAAGCTTCCGTTCCGGTTTTGAAGAAGCTTCGAATATTAAACCTGCAAATCTTTTTCTTACAGAATTAAAGTCGGAAGGCAGCGAAAATAAGCGTGTTAAAGATGTAGTGCTTTTTATTCCAGATAAACGTGGTGACACATATTACTACAGACCGTATCTTCAGCATCTGGCACGCGAAGGCTTTGTAGTTCTTTCCGGTGATTTTTTCTGCAGCGACTGTAAATGGCGTCATTCAATCGGGGACTTAAAGATTGCCCGTCGTTTTGCAATGGTGATTGACTATTGTGTAAACAGCCAGAAGTTTATGATGCAGAAGGAATTTTACACCTACAATATCATGCAGGAGCTAAAGGCTCTTGGCGGGCTTGTAAACGAGCTGTACGGCGAAGATACACGGATTTTTATTATTACTGATGTTATGGGAACTGTTGCTGCTCAGGATTATATGGAAAAAAATCCCGAAAAAGTTTTTGGAGTTTATGATTTACAGACAATTCCTGAATATAAAACTCCGGGATTTGGTGTGATTTCTCAGACTGATGTACTTCTGGCAATGTATATGGAACAGCCGCGCGACAAAGATGGTTCCATTACAAAAAATATGGTAATACAGACGAAAAAAGAAATATTTAAGGCACGAAATAAATCTGTGGGGGAAACGAAATGACACTTTTAGAGTTTGATGAATATCTTAATTCATTTTTACACAAAGAAGATTTTGGAAACGACATTTCCTTGAACGGAATTCAGATTCAGAATAGTGAACCGGCTTCCAAACAGATAAAAAAGGTTGCGTTTGCTGTAGATGCATGTGAAGCTACTGCACTGGCGGCTGCCCGGGCTGGTGCCGATGTTCTTTTTGTTCATCATGGATTATTCTGGGGTCATTGTCAGACTGTTACCGGAAGTCAGTATAAACGGCTTTCTGCTTTTATAAAAAATGACCTTGCCTTGTGTGCTTATCATATTCCGCTTGATGCAAATAATCCTTATGGAAATAATTATGGTCTTGCAGCCCGACTTGGACTTGAAGATTGCAAACCTTTTGGAACCTGGCGTGGTATGACGCTTGGTGTAAAAGGCGTCCTTCCTTCAGAACTTAGAATAGACGAAATTGCTCAAAAGCTGCTCAGACCCGGAAAAAAGCCTTCTTCAATCATTGCGCTGGGTAAGAAAAATATAAAAACAGTCGGAATAATCAGCGGTGGTGCCAGCGAAGATGTTGCCGATGCTATTGAAGAAAATCTTGACTGCTATATAACAGGCGAGTTTGCCCACGAAGATTATCATATTGCCCGCGAAAACAATATCAATGTAATAGCAGGCGGCCACTACGAAACCGAAACTGTAGGTGTTTCTCTTGTAATGCAAAAGCTTTTATCTGAAACAAGTCTAGAATGCATATTCATTGACGAGCCGACGGGTTTGTAATCTTTAATCAATAGAATTATTTCTTAATTTCTGTTATACTCTTGCTATGACAAAAGAAACAAAAAGCAAGATGATACCGCTCATTCTTACTGCGGTTGTTATTATTCTTGATCAGCTCACAAAAATCCTTGTATGCCGTTTTATTCCAATGAATACAATTGGTGCTCAGTTTCTGGGCGATTTTCTTCGCATTATTCATGTTCGGAATCCTGGCGTAGCTTTTAGTTTTGGTGCCGGCTGGTCCGATTCTATGAGACGTATTGCATTTTCGGTTATACCGCTTATTGTGCTTGGAATTGTACTTAGCGTGTATTTTAGAAATAAAGATTTTACAAGATTGCAGCAATGGGCAATCTGTGGTGTAATTGGTGGTGGTTTTGGAAATATTATTGACAGAATTTTCCGTCCTGCCGGTGTTGTAGATTTTATTGATGTAAAATTCTACGGTCTTTTTGGACTTGAACGCTGGCCAACCTTTAATGTTGCAGATTCTGCTGTCGTTGTCTGCGGAATTATTCTTGTAATTTCATTTCTTATTCAAATTATAAAAGAGCACAAATCAGAAGCTGGGGCTCAATCAGATGCTCCTAACGAAAATCAGAAGGAAGGCAAATAATGAACGGCGAAATGGATGAACTTGACGAAAAAGAACGCGAAAAACGTAAGCAGGATCAGATTGCATATAGAAAAAAGCAGACGACTTCAAATACGTTTTTGTTTTTGGGTACAATCTGCGAAATCATAATTTCTCTTGCATTTGTACTTCTTCTTTTTCTTATTTCGGTTGTGCTTTTATACAGGATTTTGAGTCTGCCGGAAAAGGTGACAGAAATTGTTTTTAATATTCTGCTTATTGTAAGCTTTATTGGCGGGCTGGTGCTTGGATTTAAGGTTTACAAACGACTCGGCCGTTGGGTTATTAATAAATGGGAACTCAAGGATAAGCTTCGCGAAGATGTTTTGAATCAGTTTAAGACGGCCAAAGAGTTCAAGGAATATTACGAAAAGAAAAAGCAAAGGTAATTATGGATAAATACGGAATTATCGGCGCAATGGAGTCCGAAGTAAAAGAGCTTGGACAGCAGCTTTCTAATAAAAATATTGTTGAATATGCAGGCCTTACTTTTTTATGCGGCTTCCTGGGCGGCAAGAATGTAGTAATTGTCAAAAGCGGAATTGGCAAAGTTAATGCGGCTTTGTGTGCACAGGCGCTTATCCTTAAATTTAAAGTTACAAAAGTAATCAATACCGGCATTGCGGGTGCACTTCGTTCTGGTCTTGGAGTTTTTGATTTTGTTATTTCTTCTGAAGCTGTCTATCACGATTTTGATACAACTGCCTTTGGTTATAAAATCGGGCAGGTACCGGGTATGGTAGAAAGATTTCCTGCCGACAAAAAACTTGGCGAGCTTGCTCTTACAGCTTTTGATAAAACAGAATTCTCAAAGGAACATAAAGCAGTAATTGGTGTTATTGCCAGCGGCGATCAGTTTATTTCCGATTCAAAACAGAAGAAAACGATTCAGGTAAATTTTGACCCTTCTTGTGTAGAAATGGAAGGTGCTGCTATTGCTCATGCCTGCTACCTTAATAAAATTCCTTTTGTAATTGTACGCTGTATGTCTGATATGGCAGATGAAACTGTTGAACAGACTTATTCTTTTAATGAAGATATTTGTGCTGCGGCTAGTGCCTGTCTTGTCCTTAAAATGATTGAACTTGCAGACTAATACTAATCCGGAGCGGGAGGTTCTTATGGAAAAAAAATATAATGTTGATTCCTTTAATCTTGATCATACAAAGGTGATTGCACCGTTTGTTCGTCTTGCTGCAAAAAAGACTGGAGAAAAGGGTGATATAGTAACTAAGTTTGATATAAGGTTTTGTCAGCCTAACAAAGAGTTTATGTCTACTGGTGCAATTCATACTCTTGAACATCTTATGGCAGAATATATCCGCGATGAAATGGAAGGTGTAATTGATCTTTCGCCTATGGGCTGCCGCACAGGCTTTTATTTTACAGTCTGGGGTGACCGTACTGAACCGGAAATTGCGGAGCATCTTTTGAATGTACTTAAGAAGGTTGCTGTCTGGGACAAGCCTGTGCCTGCAACAACCGAACAGGAATGCGGAAACTATAAAGACCATGATCTTGAAGGTGCAAAAAAGTATGCTGCTGTCTGGGTTGCCGGTATTCAGGAAAAGGGCTGGAGCGCTTTTGATAAAACTTCTTTCTTAAAATAATTTTACAGATAATCAAAACACTAGAGTATGAATATACTGCGCAAGTTTAAAGAAACTGCAATATCTGTTCTCCCTGTAATGGCGATTGTGTTCCTGTTAGGCTTGACTATCGTGCCGCTTGAACCTGCATTACTTCTTCGGTTTTTTATAAGCGGGCTTCTTCTTATCATTGGGCTAACGGTTTTTCTTCTAGGTGTTGATTTGGGAATCCAACCAATGGGTGAACGTTGTGGTGCAGCCCTGACAAAAAAGAAGAATCTTGGGTTGCTGCTTGCAAGTGCTTTTGTAATTGGTTTTGTTGTAACTGCTGCCGAGCCCGATATTCAGGTTTTTGGAGATCAGGTTAGAGGCGTTTTTCCGCAGGTTAATAAAATTGCGTTTACGTTTGTTATAGCCGGCGGTGTCGGTATTTTTATAATGGCAGGGCTTCTTAGGACTGTCCTAAATCTTTCCTTAAAATGGACGCTTTTTGTTTCCTATACAATACTTTTTATTGTTGCATTTTTTGCTCCCGATTCGTTTATAGGAATTGGCTTTGATTCGGGCGGTGCAACAACAGGGCCTATGACTGTTCCTTTTATAATGGCGCTGGGGCTTGGTGTTTCTTCTGTACGTGCCGGTAAAGATGATAATTCTTTTGGGCTTACAGGTATTTCGTCTGTTGGGCCGGTGCTTGCGGTGATTGTTTATGCAATTGTGATTGCCAAGGGCGGCCCTTCGACAGGCTCAGGGACCACGGTAATGGCTCCGGAACTTGCATCTACTGTCCCTGTGGTCCAAGAGCTTGCATCTGCTGTCCCTGCGGCGACATCTGTGGTCCCTGAGGCTCTCGAAGGGGTATTCTCTGTATCCAGCGTAATTCGTTCCGTCCTTCACGAATCTCTTATTTCAATTGCACCGCTTTTCGGCCTGTTTATTATTTTCCAGATTTTTCTTTTAAAAATGACATTACGCCAGGTTATAAGAATGCTCATAGGTTTTGCCTACAGCTTTTTAGGACTTACTGTTTTTCTTACAGGAGTCTATGGTGGCTTTATGAAGACAGGAAAAATCCTTGGCGAACAGTTTGGTGCGCTTGCATTTGAGCGTGGTGGAATCTGGTTGTTCCTGCTTATTCTTTCAGGACTCGTGCTTGGTGCAATTATTGTATGTGCCGAGCCTGCTGTCTGGTGTCTTAGTGAACAGGTAGAAAATGTAAGTGGCGGTACTATAAGGCGTAAGGTTCTGCTGACATTTCTTTCTGTAGGAACTGCAGTTGCAATTGGGCTTGCAATGTGGCGTGCAATTGCCGGTTTTGATATAAGACTTTTGCTTGTTCCGGGATATATCATTTCGATGATACTGATGTTTTTCTGTCCCGAAATGTTTACAGGAATTGCCTTTGATTCTGGAGGCGTTGCATCTGGTCCTCTTACTTCTACATTTGTACTTTCGTTTGCAATTGGAGCAGCAAGTGCAGGCTCGGGCAGCGGCGATTCCTTTGGTGTAATTGCACTTGTTGCAATGATGCCGCTTATTGCAATTCAAATAATGGGAATTATTTTTAAGAAAAAAAGCTCAAATCCAAAACAAGGAGGTGAAGCTCAAAGTGTATAAGCTGATAATATGTATTGTTCCACACGAAAGCGGGGAACTTATTACAAATGCTGCAAAGCAGGCTGGTGCAGGCGGAGGTACAATCCTAATGGGGCGGGGAACTGCCTCAAACAGTGTGCTTCAGCTTTTGGGATTAGGCGATACTTCAAAGGATATTACGATGAACATTGTTGAACAGAAAATTGCCGATGAAGTTTGCGCCCGAATCGAAGAAGCTTGTAGTTCTAAAAAGGCACATTTTGGTGTTCTGTTTACAATTGATGTAGATGGTTTTATGAAAGCCGGAAACGTAACAAAAACTCCAAATCTGGAGCAGGAACAGGCTTTGACAGGAGAAGAAAAAATGGAAAAATATGAAATGATAAATATAATCGTGAACAAGGGCTATGCAGAGGATGCTATGGCTGCTGCAAGAAAAGCCGGTGCTGGCGGCGGAACAATCATTGGTGCCAGAGGTACAGCCCGCGAAGGAGATTCTACTTTTTTTGGGGTAGACATTGTTCCCGAAAAAGAAATGCTTATGATTCTTGTTCCGCAGGAAAAGCGTCAGGCAATTGTAGAAGCCGTTTCTGCTCTTTCCTGTTTTGAAAAAGCGGGCAGTGGAATTATTTTTTCTAACGAAGCAAAAGGCTTTAAACTGCTTGGAAAATCTACTTTATAACAAACCGTATTCTGTCGATTTCGTCACCACAGATTACAGTACAAATATGTTCGCCACGTTCAACAGGTAGCTGGAAAGTAAACGGGCGCGTTATCTTTGCAAAGAATTCTTCATCATAGTAAACGTCGAGCATATCTTCCTTACCACCAAATACTTCTACAGAAACAGCCTGTTTTTCTTTATGCAATTCAGAATAATAAAAAAGAGCATTATTATTTGGAGACTGAATATAAAGCGGTGAAGTAGAGTAGTCAATCCTGACATCCGGTTTTGTTGTTCGTGCCCATTGCTGGTATTCAGAAGGATAAACAGTTTGAATGACACCTTCTTCATTTTTATGCCAGTTGCATTGTTCATAAGATAAATCATTTCTGCAATATTCATGAACTGTAGCCTGGCAATTAGGACCTGCTAACATCCCTGATAAAGAACAGACTTTTTGTTTAGTCCAGTTTTCCGGTTCATCAAATTCCAGTTTTTTGTAAGAAGTCTGGTCGCCGTAAATATAATCTAAAAGGTTCTTTGCAACCCACGCAGGAAGCGAACTTCCCGTTTTGCCTACAACTGTCTGTCCGCTAAAGTTACCCATCCACACACCGATTGTATATTCCTTTGTTGCTCCCAGTGCAATAATATTCTGATACTGATTCGAAGTTCCTGTTTTGAATATAGACGGATATTTTGTTTCAAAGGTCTGGGAATAACCAAAACCAAGAGAACGTGCCGCTTTATCAGAAAGCATGGAACAGATTATTCTTGCAGTATCTGTTTCATAAATCTGATTATCATTAAAATCTTTGCCGTCGCGAACAAAAACTGCAAAGGCTGTAACAAGTTCATTTAATGTTACTTCGCCTGCTCCAAGCGCAAGTCCTAAGTCGGCATCCTTTCCTGTTTTTCTAAGTGATTCAAACCCAAGATCAAAAAGCTTGTTCAAATAATTATCAACACCAATTTTGTTTAATACATAAACTGCGGGTACATTCAGACTTGAAGCTAGCGCAATTCGTAAACGAACAGGCCCGTTATATCTGTTATTAAAGTTCGAAGGAATATATAGTTTTTCGTCACCAAATTCCTGCGGAATATCTGCAATAATTGTGTTAGGCAAAAATTCCGGCTGTTCCTGGTCGTCTGTAGTTTCAAGCGCAAGCGCATAAAGGAAAGGCTTCATCGAACTTCCCGGCTGATTTTTTATAAGAACGCCATCAATCTGTCCGCTGTGTTCTTCGTCAAAAAACTGTGCATTACCTGCCCATACAAGAGGTGTTCCTGTTTTATTTTCTATAAGTAAAAGACTTGCATTAGAAATTCGGCTGTCTTGTGCCTGAGTAAGTGCATCATTTAATAGACGCTCTGCATATCGCTGAAGTTCAAGATTTATAGAAAGTGTTTTGACAGTAGTTTTATCTTCTGTCTGTAAGATGTGCCTTACATAATGTGGCGCTTCATAAGGATAAGAAAAAACAGACTTTGGTAAAAAAATGCTGAATTCCTGTGGCAAAAGCTTTTTGTGAAAAACCTTGTTATAAAGTTCACAGGCTCGTTGGGCACAGTTATCGGGATTTTTTATAGGGTCATACATTGTGGGGTTTCGCGGAATAACTGCAAGACAGCAGATTTGTTCTGCGGAAAGTTCTGTAAGCTTGCGGCCGTAAAAGGTTCTGGCTGCGGAAGCAATTCCTGTGGTATTGTGACCAAAATAAAGGCTGTTCAGATAAAGCTCTAGAATCTTTCTTTTTGACCTTTTTGCTTCTATTACGTTTGCATAAAAAATATCGTGGAGTTTTCGCGAAACAGAAATATCATTGCTGTCGTTCATCATTTTTACAAGCTGCATTGTAATTGTAGATCCTCCGCGAACAATTTTTTTGTTCTTAATATTCTGAATGGCAGCCCGGCAAAGTGCAATATAATCTGTGCCATGATGAAGATAAAAGTTACTGTCTTCTGCTTTTATAAACGCTTTTTTTACAGCTTTTGGAAGCTCGTTGTAAGCAGTGTATTCTCGCCGTCCTCCCTGTTCCAGAGCAGTTACCTGAAGCAGCTCCCCATTTGTGTCATAAATGACAGTTGAATAGGGCTGCTGTTCAAAAGCTTTTAAAGCCGGATAAGGAAAGACAAGCAGCAGCAGACGTGATGTAATTATCACGCCTGCCAGAGAAAAGAATATAATCTGTAAAACCCTGAAACGCTTTATCATTCAATAATACAAAGGTATCCGTCGCCACGTCCAAAGGTTTCCGGTTCATACATACATTCAGCCTGAACAGGAGGAACAGGATAAATACCTCTTCGTGAAGCACGGAATGTAAAGTTTACAGTTGTTGCGCCGGAACCAAATGAATCCCAGAAGA
Organism: Treponema sp.; assembly: GCA_017963165.1. Next base: position 22,278 of record JAGCTZ010000182.1, on the reverse strand, counting down.
ATTGAACTTCGTTGTCGCGGATAATCTTATTACTGAGCCAGTGTCTCCAGCTCCAGTTTGAATTATCATCTTCATCAAGGGAGCCTGTTGTTACAAATGAAGAATCAAGTATTTCGGCGCCCGAAGGAATAGGAGCGCGAAGAGCAACATATTCATAATCTTTATGTGCTTCGACTCTTATAGAAGCTTTGTAAACCTTTCCGCTTGTAAGATTCAACAGACAGTCAGAAGAATCGCTCTTGTTTACAACTTCCCCTGTTTCTCCATCGATAATTGTATATTCAACCTTAAGACCTTCGCTTCGTGCTTCAAGATATTCATCAGGAAGTGCATAACGCATTTCTACAGTGTAATAAAGGTTTCCTTTTCCATCCTTTTGGATAGTAAGGTTTTCTGCTTTATCCTTCTGAAGCTTAGCAATAATTTCATCTTCAAATGGAAGAGAAAGTGTCTTAGGTTTTGCTGCTGCTCCATTAAAGGTTCCGCTTATTACTTTAGAACCGGCAAGAGTCATATCTGCAGTATAGTTAGTTTCGTCTAACTTACGTTCCTTTATGTAAGTGTAGATTGCTTCGAGTACACGAGAAGTAGAAGCTGTGTTTGTCCAGTAACCGTGTTTCTGTTCCTGTAAAAGTGTGTAGATAAGCTTGTCTACCATCTGGTCATTTGGATTAACAGAACAAAGGAACTGAAGAATTGTTGCCATCTGCTCTGTGTCCGAATTGTACCAGTCCCACATATTTGAACGTGTCTTTCTAAGTACAGTTACAGTGCGGGTATCAGGCTTTAAGTATTGGCGGATATGCTGAGCAAGAACTTCTGCTTTCTGAAGACCGTTGTTTCTGTTGCCTCTTGCAACGTATGCAAGACCAAGCATTGCTTCTGCAGAAAGGCTAAGGTCGTCGCGCTTGTTGTAAAGAGAATCCATTATCATATCCATGTCTGATTTTCCGAGCAGACAATAAATGTAAGCAGTGTAAGCCTTTGTATAATCATAGCTTGAATCTGTGTGAATGACAGACTGGCTGTAAATATAATTCAGCAAAGGTTTAATTTCGAAACCAAAATCTGCTTCTTTATAGCCTCTGTTAATTCCAAGTGCATAGATGTATGCCATTCTCAAACTTACATAAGCAGAAGAAACAGAACCCGAAGGCCAGTAAGGGAAGCCTCCGTTAGAAAGCTGATATTTTCCCCAGGAAGCAAGATAAGTTTTTATACATTTGTCGATGTCTGCAATCTTTGAATCAAGACCAAAGACATCAATGTATTCCTTAAATGCAATTAACGGAAGGATTCTTGCTGACTGCTGCTCAAGACAACCGTATGGATAATCAAACAGATAATTTACAGCGCCGCCAAGAATTCCGAGTCTTGTTGCATCAATTGTAAATGTAAGATCACCACGGCCATCCTTTGCAAAGCCAGGAATTGCAATCTGCTCAATAGCCTTTGCATTGTCAGATTCGTTATCAATTGTTCCGAGTGACGTTACAGTTTCATAAGTATATGTTTTTTCAATCTTAATAGGAGAGTTGAGCTTTTCATTAATGATGTCAGATTTTACTGTATAAACAAGCTCGACTGTACCTTCTGTTTCTGCGCCTACATTAAAGTAAACGACAGTAGAATCACCTGATTCAACATAAACTGTATGTTCTGCTTCTCCGTCAATAAAGGCTTTTCCAGGAACTGTAATTCTTCCTTCAAGTTCATCCTGTGCTGTATTTTTGGTAGGAGAGCGTGTTTCAAGAGAAATTGTAACGTCGTGGCCGTTTGCATCAAGGTTTGTAATAAGAACACCACATTCTGCAGTATCGCGTTCCCTTAATCTTCGCGGCTGAACCTGCTGAACATTGATTGGATTCTGAACTGTAAACTCATCTTCCTGCAATGCAAAAAGGTCGTCCTTTACACCAAAGGCTGTAACTCTGTAAGTAGTAAGACTGTCTGGAACTTTAAATGTTACTGTTGCCTTACCGTTCTTATCAGTTACGACAGCCGGTTCAAAGACTGCAGTTGGCCTGAAGTCCTTGCGTTCATCTTCATCTTTTTCTTCATCCTCAGAGTCACCACCCTGCAAATCTTTAATACTGTAAGTTACAGGATCCATAAGAAGTGCTCGTGAATCACCACCCTTTACGCGAAGAGGGAAGTTGTAGCTTGAGTAGAAGAAATCAATAGGATTCTGAACATGATAATCTACAACATCAATAACACCGCGGTCTACAGCCATTACTGTAAGCTCTGCATTGCTCAAGGCTTTTCCACCCTTTGTTGCAGTAAGAGTAAGTGTTGCTGTTTCGCCAGGCTTGTAAGAAGGTTTGTCACTTTCTACTGTTACAGAGAAGGCTCTTACATAAGGATTTACAAAAACAGGTGTAACACCAAAGTAGCCTTTTGGCTTATCAAGGTCTGGTTCGCCGTATTGATGAGTTGGAGTTCCGTGTCGTACAGAATAAGAAGAAACTGCAACATAGATGACAGGAACATAATTTGAAGCAATAGGAATTTCAATTACATTTGACGGAGAATCAAAATGCTTGATTTCTTCTGTAAAGATTCCTTCGCGTTCTACAGTAATAAGATAGTCGCCGGCAGGGAGAGGACATTCCATAAGAATCTGTGCTGTGTCTCCAGGATTGTACTGCGACTGATCAGGTGTAAGTGTAATTGCTTCGGAATTATAATCATTGTAGCTGTAAGTCTGACCGCCTGTTACATAGAATTCATATTCGGTAATAACCTTGTTGTCGTCTTTATCAATACCAATAAGTCTGAGTGTATACCAGCCGGAGCTTACAGGAGTAATAGAAAGTGTTCCGTTTGATTCAATTTTAAGGCTGCCCTTGGCTTCGTCAATAATCTGCTTTTCGTATTTTGTATAAACAGTATTGTCTATACTCTGCTCATGAATCATTGTCCATTCTTCGCGTGAAAGCTCATATGAAAGTTCTGCAGCTTTTATCGTAGGGTTTTCAAGAAGATTTCCCTGTGTATCTGTAAGAATGTAAGAGAAATCTAACTTTGTGTTAGTCTTGGCAAACCCGTTTGTGTTTGAACTTCTCTTAACACCCACATAGAATTTTGCCGGATGAACAATCATCGAAGTCTGTCTCGAAATTCTCTGGTTAGAAATGTCTGTCACGTTTGCTTCGATTCGGTATGTATAAGCAGAACCGTCAGTTATTTTTTCTGAATTGCAGACAAGGAATGCTTTGCCATCGCCGTCGAGTGTACCGTTTACGTCAGAGTAATAAGAGCCGTAAGAATATACATCAGGACTAAAGTTGTAGCCTTTTGTTTCCGGTGTATTAAAGCTTGGAGAAGAAGCACGTTTATACCAGGTTCCGGAATAGCTTGCGCCGCTTAAAACTCCGCCAGCCAGATATTCAGCCGAAAGCTCTGCTGTAAGAGTGTCTCCGTTGTAATAAGTAATATCTGGAGCAGTAAGCGAAGCAGTTGTCTTTACACGTTCAAATTCTGCAATCTGGAAACGGATTGATTGATAATCATATTTGCCTTCTGCTTCGGCTCTCTTGTAAATAATGTTATAGTAACCAGGCTCCTGTGAATCAGGAATCTTAAATGAACCATAGAAGCCGCCAGAAGAAGAAAGAGTTCCTTTAATAGGTTCAATAATCTGCTCTCCGTTCCACCAGCCTTCTTCGGCAGTAATTGTGTAATCACCGGTATGAACGTTAATTGCGCCTAACACCTGATCTCTGTCTATTCCGCGGAAGGTTACAATTTCACCAGGCTTGTAAAGATAGCGGTCCACAAACATAAAGGTTCTTTGAACAGGCTTGCGGGCATTCTGTCGTGAACCGGTAGTTACACCGTCTCTCCAGGTGTTGTGAGACTTTGGTGTAAACATTGCCTTGTCATAACCTTTTTCTACGTAAACAGTAAGGTTGTCATCATAATAGTAATTATATTTTTCTACGCTTTCATAGGCTTTAATCTGGTCTTCTGTATAATTAATTACTGCAAGACCATTGCTGTCTGTTTTTCCCTGAGCAATAAGCTGATTAAGCGGGTCGCCTGCAACATTCGTGCAATCCTGAAGAATGTAAACATCGGCATCGGCAACTGGTTCATTTGTAGAAAGGCTACGTACCATTACAACAGCACGGTTGATTCCCATACGGGTTGTAATTCCAAGATCTGTTACCTGGATTGTAAGGACATTTTCTTCTTTCTTGATTATTTCTTCATCTGTCCAATAATCAAAATCCTTAAAGCGGGTGCTTGCATCAAAGCGTACAAAGCCATAACCATTTGTTAGATAAGGATCAAGATTAATTTCTTCAAAATGACGCTGATTTTCTGTTCCACGGTCTATAAAGGTTTCGTCTTCTATAAGAATGCCGTCTGTTTTTACATAAAGCGGATTTTTAAATTCGCGGATTTTGTAATAAGACCCAGCCATTATATTCTGATGTTCATAAATAAGCTTGTGCGGGAATTGAGCCTCAAGCATTCGTGCACCGCTATCCAGATAATTTACATATGCTTTAACAGGCTTTGTCTTAAAGGTGTAATAGTAATTATACTGTCCATCGCTGTAAGTTTGACCATAAATATCTTTAAAACCTATGCAGATAAAAAGCTTATATTCGGTATTTAATTCCAGTGGCAGACTGTGAATTGTAAGATAGCGTCCGTTTATTAAAATATTATCCTTTGTAATAGGAATCTTGTTACCAGCTGCATCCTGAACATACATATAATCAGTAACCATCTGTTCGCTCACAGCCTGAGTAAATACTACCTTAAGAGGATTTCCCATATTGCCTTCTGTATATTGTGCATAATCATCAACTCTTACGCGGTCAAACGGCTGAAGGGTTTTGTAGGTAAAGCGCTGTGTGTCATCTTTTGATTTAAGGGTGATTACTTCATTGTGCGGAATTGTTGTATTTATTGTGACAATAAAAGAATTACTTGTCTGTCTTTCCTTGTCGCAGGCAGGCTCATTCTGCCAGTAACTGAAGGATTTGTTTGTAAAATCTGCTTCGACAGTAAATTCATTTTTTGAAAGCTCTCTGTAACCAATAATAATCTGGAGCTTGTCTGCAAGAGATTCTGCCTTTAAAAGATAGTTAGTTCTGACAAACACTCTGTTTTCGTAAGCGGGAAGTGCACCAGTTGTATTATCATACGCACAATCCCAACCGCTTATATAACCGCCATAAATATTTTTGATTTTTACAGGCTCGGCTTTTGTCTTAAAAATTATATTTCCAGTAATTGGATTTCCGTAGATTGATTTAAGTGTCGGTTCAACCTTGATAATATATTCAACAGAAGGATCGGCTGGTTCTTCGGCTTCAAAGCTCAGGTGTTGTGTGCCATACCAGTGGAAGGTTCCTTTAAGTGCAGGAGTAATAGAAACAACATCAGAAGTAGAAGAAGGTTTATCCAAGGCTGCAAGAGCACGAACAGGTTGAGAAAAAATTACATAAAAGGTTGGATACTCATCTTCGGAAACAATGCTTGTCTGAGGACCCCAGTCTTGTACTTTAAAAGCAGTGCTTGAAAGATTTTCATCTTCTATTTCTGTTTTTTCTGCAGTATACGAAGGAATAGATTTTCTTTCAGAAAAATACTGAGTTTTATATTCGCTGATTTTCTTTATTTCGGGAATAAAAGAAGAAGTCTGCTTTCCCTTTTTATCTTTTTTAGAGTTCTTATCCTGAACAGTCTTTTCATTTGAAACAGGCATATCTGGTTCTTCGGCTGTGTAATCAGGCTTAAAGAAGTCTGTCATAGATGCAAAGGTAACCCGATTGTTTTCGGTTTTAAGAGTTAGCGAAGTATAACTTGCGTTAGCGCCGCCTGACTTTTTTTGTTTTATATTAAAGGATGCAACGGTGTTTCCATCTGCTTTTTCTTTTTTACAGCTTGCAGGAAAAATAATTGTAAATGTAAATGCTAAAGCAACTGCAAACACCTTGAAAAATAAATTTCGTTTTTTCATTTCTGTACTCCTGAATTATCTTGTGTAATTTTTGCTGCCCATTTAAGAACCGCAAGAGAATATTTCATCTGATTTTCCGGCATGAAAATATAATACTTTTTTTCTTGTGCCGTAATAACCATAACTGTATTTGTTGCAGAAGAAACTGCTGTAACAGCTTCGACCGGGAATTCTTCGTTTTGAGTTTTTGCCAGTATTACAACGCGCTGATTTGTTATGACAAAGTTTCCTTCATTGCCACTTTGATTTGTTTCAGTTGCAAAATATATTTTTTCACCTTCGCGCAATTCTATATGCAGAAAATGAACCATCGGCATTTTTGCATCGGCTGCAAGCGGAAGCTTATATTTGTTAGTGTCGACATACGGATTTTCGTAACTCGATTTTCCTTTGTTTCGGATATTCTGCCAGACAATAAGAAAAAGCATAAAAAGGAAAAACAGAACAGGGTAGAGAATAGAAGAAGAAACCTTTTTCTGTCCCTGTTGAACTTTTTTAGGAAGGCGCTCGGTAGTGGCAGGAGAATCCTTTTTCTTTTTGCCTGAGCTTCCGGAAGAACTGCCACCATTTGCTTTTCCGCTTCCACTGCTGCCGGAATCAAAAGCTGTATAACCGCTGTTTGAACCAAAAGGCAGCGAAATTCCGTTTGTATTGTAAGCAGGCTTGATAAGAAAAAAGAAAGCAAGCAATCCTGCATAAAAGGCTGTTAGAGAAATGGAAAGAATAATTTTTGTTTTTTTCTTCCAGCTTGTGTAGTAAAGCATAAGAACAATTCCAAGCGGAATGCAGAGAATTGAAACAAAGCAGGCTATAGTGACGATTGAAAATAATTTACTTTTTGACATTCAAACTCCATCCCATAAGTTTTTTTCAAATTCTCTATTGAGAGGATTTCTTCTATTTTACCACATATTGGTTGTTCCAACAATGGAAGAAGAATCAACTGATCCGCATAGCCGGCTGCAAGATTTACATCATGAATTGAAATAAAAATTCCTATGTTTTTCGAATGCGCAACAGTTCTAAGCTTTTTCATAAGCCAGGGTTCGTAAACAAAATCAAGATTTGCAGCAGGTTCATCAAGCAGAATAAACTGCGGTTCCTGGCAAAGTGCCCGTGCAATCCTTGCTTTTTGAAATTCACCGCCCGAAAGGGAATGAACAGGTCTGTCGGCAAGAGCTTCTATCTGAAGCTCCTTTAAGGCTTCAAGTGCAAGAAGTTCATCCTGCTGCGTATAAAAACCGTTTTTTGTGTGGCAGAATCTTCCCTGAAGTACAAGCTCCTTTACAGAAAAATTCCAGGTGGAATATTCCGATTGCTGCATAAAAGAAACAATCTGAGCAGTTTTCTTGCGGGGTAATTTATTAAGTTTAAGCGCATTTATACTGTCGGAGCTTTCGGTTTTTCTTTCTACACCCTTAAGCACTTTAAGTTGAGGTTCTCGTGCACCTGCTCCAGCCATAATTGTAAGCAGCGTTGATTTACCACAACCGTTAGGTCCGCAAAGGCAGGTAAGTTTTCCCTGCTGAATATTTACAGAAATATTCTTAAGTACAAGTTTGTTTCCGTAATAAGCAGAAACCTCAGAGAGACTAAGCGTTTTTTGCACGGAATCAAAGCCCGGGTTTTCTTTCATAAATACAATTATAGCGTATTTTATATAAAACTTGCAAAAGAATAAAAGGAGGGGCGGTTTTTGCACGAATTACTTTTTTTGACAAATTTTTCACTTTTTTCTTGACATACCCCTACAGTCGTAGTATGATTAGTATAGTACGGCAGGCGTAGTATGATAAACGTAGTAACGTTTGGCGTAGTAAGTTGTTTATATTACAGGAGGTGCAGAAATGATTTCGATAAGCAGCGATGTGATTCGTGGTTACAATGACACAATGATTCTGTTCTTGCTTAAGATTTCGCCTTCCTATGGGTATGAAATATCCAAAAACATAAAGGCAATGACGTCCGAAAAGTACATCATAAAGGAAACGACGTTATATTCAGCCTTTACGCGAATGGAAGAAAACGGTTATGTTGAATCATATTCCCAGGAAGCAGAAAACGGCAAAAGGCGAACTTATTATCGCATAACAGAAAAAGGCAAAACGTATTATAATGAAAAATGTGAAGAATGGAAGCTGACACAGGAAGTTGTCGGAAAATTTATCATCCAGAAGGAGACAGAAAATGGAAACAATTAAGAATTATCTTGAATCAATGTTCAGAAATCTTCCAAACACACCAGAAGTTCTTAGAGCAAAAAATGAATTGCTCCAGATGATGGAAGATAAATATGCAGAGCTTAGACGCGAAGGAAAAACAGAAAACGAAGCAGTTGCTACTGTTATTTCTGAGTTTGGAAATCTTGATGAACTTGCAGCTTCGCTTGGCATTAAAGAGTTTATAGGAAAGCAGGAAGAACACCAGAGAAGAAGCGTTTCTCTTGATGAAGTAAAAGAATACATTTCTGACGGAATTTCAGCTACAATCTTTAAGGTAATTGGAATTATACTTTTTATCAGCTGTGTAACTCCGGTAATTTTCTTTGGTGATATCGCCGGTCCGGAATTCCTTGGAATCGCTCTTATGTTTGTTTTCATCGGAATAGGTGTTGGAATGATGATTCTTTCTTCTTCACGAATGGAACAGTGGAAGTTCATAAAGCAGCAGCTTTGTTCAATCAGTCCGCAGACAACCGATTATGTTGCAGAAGAAAAACGAAAATTTAATACAGCCTATAACATTTTGCTTATCACGGGACTTATTCTTTGTATCTGCTGTTGTATTCCTGCAATTGTAATTGACGATACACCTGTAAGAATAAACGGAAGCTGGGGACCATTCTGTATTTTTGCTTTTGTTGCAGCCGGTGTTGCACTTATGGTTTATGCAAACAGCAGAATGAAGCTTTATAAAAAACTTTTGAAGCTTAATTCCGAAAATACAATCGGCGGAACTTATACAAGCGAAAAAGATAAGGAGCCTGTTTATACAAACAAGACTTTAAGAGCAATTATGTCTGTTTACTGGCCTTCGGTAACTTGTATTTATCTTTGTGTAAGCTTCCTTACTTTCCAGTGGTGGATTACCTGGATTATATGGCCTATTGCATCGGTAATTCAAAGATTGATTATAAATCTTAATACCGAAAACTAAACAATTTTCTTGAACTAAGAGGTTTGAAAATGAAAAGAACAACTTATGTAATAATTCTTGCTATTGTAACAATTTTCTGTATTATTTTTGGTGCCTATATAAATCTTAAGCATAGTGCCGGCGGAATCAAAAAAGCAGGAAAAGCAGTTTCAAAAGCATTTACAAGAGATTATCTGGATGCAGATGACGATGACGATTTGTTTGATTACGATGATTACGACGATGACGACGATGCAATGGAATTTGATTCGGAAGCTCTTTCAGCATTCGATGTTGTTTCTGTTGAAGGTTCCGTGCTCGCTCTTGTAATTTCACGTGGAAGCTCTTATTCTATAGATGCAAGATATAATAATCCAAGACTTCAGCCAGAATATTCACTGAATAATGGACGGCTTCGTATTTCTCAGAAAAGGAAAATCAGACGTCTTGTAGGTAACAGTAAGTGTAAGGTTACAATTACCGTGCCTTATGGTGTTACTTTGGATAAGCTTGATGTTGATGTTGATGTAGGTGCAATTGAACTTAGTGGTTTTGATGTTGATACTGCATCAATTTCTACAGATGTTGGAGCAATATCTGTAAACAGAGTTGACTTTAAGGATATGGTTATCAAGTCTGATGTTGGTGCTGTTTCCATTGAATTGCTTGATGATGTAGAAAAATATGACATCAATGCAAGTTCTGATATCGGATCAATTGTTGTAAACGATGAGTCTGTAAAGCGTCGATATAATCAGGCTGGTTCAAACGGCAAGCGACTTAAGCTTAATACCGACGTAGGTGGAATTGAAATTAAGTGAATAGGACTTGAAGGGCAGAATACTATCAGCGAGGTAAATATGAATAATTACAAAACAGGTTCTTCAAATATTATTGTCAGTGATTATCCGGATCCAGATGTAATTCGTGTTGATGACACTTATTATATGGTAAGCACGACAATGCATTTTATGCCTGGTTGTGTAATTCTTCGTTCTTATAATCTGCTTGATTGGGAATTCTGCTCTTATGTTTATGACCAGCTTGAATTTACACAAGGTCAGACATTAATGGATAACCGTGGCGTTTACGGTAAAGGAATGTGGGCTGCTTCGCTAAATTATCACGAAGGAAAATTCTATGTAAGCTTTGTTGCAAATGATACGCACAAATCTTATCTTTTTACAGCCGATTCAATTACCGGTCCATGGACACGTTCAGAAATAGACGGTTTTTATCACGATATGTCGCTTTTCTGGGATGATGATGGACGCGTTTATGTTGTTCATGGAAACATGAATGTTCGTCTTACCGAACTTGAACCGGATCTAAGCGGACCAAAAAAAGGCGGAATCAATAAAGTAATAATTCAAGACGACCCTGAAAAAAGTAACCTCGGCTATGAAGGAAGTCACCTTTATAAAATAAACGGCCGTTACTACAACTTTATGATTCATATACCAAAGGGGAAAATGCGAACAGAGGCTTGTTTTGTTGCAGACCAGATAGAAGGTCCCTGGACCGGCGGCGATGTACTTTGCTCCGATCTGGGTAACTGGAACAGCGGTGTAGCGCAGGGTGGAATTGTTCAGGATAAAGAAGGCAAATGGTTTGGTATTCTTTTTCAGGATCATGGAGCCCTTGGCCGTATTCCTGTTCTTGTGCCTGTTGAGTTTAATACTTCTGGGGTCCCCGTGAATCAATCTGGGGTCCCTGAGATTCAAGCTGGGGTCCCTGAGCCTGTCGAAGGGCCGTCCACAACAACCCCCGCCACTCTTACTGTCCTTGACAATCGTCCAGGGTATAATTACGCCCCTTTGTGGAGCAACGACTTTACAAATCCTGCCTGGCAATGGAACCACATTCCGGACAAACGCGGTTACGAGCTGGATGTTTCACGTTATTCAATCGAAACTAAAAAGAAGGTTGTAAATATAACTCAGGCCGCAAATACTTTGACACAACGAACCCTTACCGAAAAATGTGAAGGCACAGTAAAGCTTGATGCAAGTCAAATAGGCGAGGGTGATTTTGCGGGGCTTGCTGCGCTGGAAGGAGAATACGGCTTTATTGCAGTAACAAAGCGTGATGGAAAATATTATCTTGTAGTCGCAGAGCATAAATCAAAAAATACTCCATGGGCAATGGGTGTATTCGACACCGATCCGCCTGACATAAAAGCAGAACTTCCTTTAAAAAATCCTGTTGTAGAACTTAAACTTCATTTTGACCTTACACGTCCACAGCAAAAGGTCTGGATGAGTTATAGAGAACTTGATAAAAAAGGAAAGGTTGCTGGAGCTTTTGAACAGCTTGGTTCTCCTGTGCAGCTCAGATATACGCTTGATCAGTTTGTTGGTGTGCGGTTTGCACTGTTCTGTTATTCTACAGCCGAGCCTGGCGGAAAAGCAGTCTTTACAGATTTTAACTATTCTTTCTGGTAAGACAAAGCGACAGGAAAAATGGAACTCCCAGTATGGAAGTAATGATACCTGCGGGGAGTTCTCCTGGAGCAATTGCTGTTCTTGCAATCGTATCCGAAACTAAAAGAAGTGTCGCACCAAAACACATACTAAACGGTATGAGTGTTCTTCCTTTTGAACCGCTTAACTTTCGAACAATATGAGGTGCAATCAAACCTACAAAACCAATTGTTCCGCCGGCACATACTCCGGCACTAACGGCAAGAGCACCACTTGCTAAAACCCATATTCTAAGACGGTCAACTTCTACTCCAAGCATAGAAGCAGTTTTTTCACCGCAGGTTAATAAATCAAGAGGTCGGGAAACAGAAAGCATAATAATCAGCGAAAGTGCAGAAGGAATTGCAATAAAAATAAGTTCTTTCCAGCCGCGCCCATTAAAGCTTCCCAAAATCCAGGTATAAATAGAATGAAGTTCTTTGTTGCTTGTAAGAAGAATTGCAGAAGAAATTGCCGACCACAAAGTGCCCAAGGCAGTACCACATAAAAGCAGCATTACTGATGAAGCTTTTCCAGCTTTACTGAATGCAAGCGCCGTTACAAAAAAACCTGCACCAAGAGCCCCAAGGAATGCACAAAGATTTATAGGTGAAATAAATTTGAAAACCGGTTCCAGGGCAGCAGGCATAACTTTTCCGGCCAGAATAACTGTTGCAATTACAGCCCCCAAAGTAGCGCCCGAAGAAATACCCATAATTCCCGGTTCGGCCAGAGGATTCCTGAAAAATAACTGGAAGACTGCGCCGCTTCCACCAAGAAGAATGCCTGTTACAAGAACAAGCAGACAGCGCGGAAGTCTTATGCGCCATAAGATTATATTTTCAAATTTGCTGCCGTGTCCAAGAATTGCTGCTGGATTTACTTTTTCTGCACCAAAAACTAAAGAGAGGGCAAATGCTAAAACCAGCAGCAGAAGAAACAACAGCGCACATAACGGCTGTTTTGCTTTACTTTGACTTGTCTGTCTGGACACGGTTTTTATTACTGAGCTAAAAGCTCTGAAAGATCAAGAACTACATCTGCAATTCTAGGTGCAGGACGAGAATACAGATTGTCGTCGATGATATAAATTCTTTCGTTCTTTACAGCAGGAATAGAATCCCAGCCGGCACGGTTCTTTACATCTTCTACCGTAACACCATTATTCATAGGCAAAAGAATTACATCTGGAGCGCGTGCAATAATAGCTTCTTCGCTTACCATTGGATATGCATCTGTAATATCTTCGAAAATGTTAGTTCCACCTGCGCTTGAAATTACGTCATTAATAAATGAAGAAGAACCTGCAGACATAAATGGTGCATTCCAAACTTCATAATAAACATTAATGATTTTTTCTTTTACACCGTTAGCATTGCTTAACTTTCCTGCCATCTGAGCAACAACCTGTGCTGCTTCGTCCTGATGTCCTGTAAGTTCACCAAGGTCAATAATTTCTTTTTCAATTGCTGTAATTGAAGTTGGATTAGAAAGGTACCATTTAATTCCGTATGAATCGAGTGGTTCAATAAGGAAGTTGTGCATTCCATCAGAAAGATAAACTAAATCCGGCTCGTAAGAAACAATTGTTTCAATGCTAAGAGTTTTTCCGTCAAAGCCGCCAACAACAGGTTTTGCAGCAGCTTCCGGCGGATAATCAGTAAATTCAGAAACTGCAGAAATCTGATCTCCTGCTCCAATTGCATAAAGAATTTCTGCTGCAGCCGGAGAAAGTGTAACAATCGATTTTGGATATTCAGGTGCGTTTTTTTCTGCAACTGTAACATTCTTCTTGATTTTTTTAGTAACAGTCTTTTTTGATTTTGCACTCAAGCCTGCTGCAAGAGCAACAAAAATTAAAACTGTAAGTGATTTCTTTAAAAATTTTGTCATATTATTATACTCCTTTTTTTCTATATTTATTTAGCACCCCATTGGGCGTAATAGTCATCAAGCTGTTTTTTGATTTCATCAGTGATTATTGTTTTGTCACCGTCTGTATAAAGTGCTTCGATTACATCAGACATTGTGACAATAGCTTTAGCCGGGAAACCATAATTTTCCGTAATAACTTCGAGTGCCGATTTTTCAGAATCAGGAGCGCGTTCCTGTCTGTTAAGACTAACGATTTCTCCAACAATTTTGATTCCACCAGGAGTTGTTTCAAGAGCCTTAATTTTAGGATAAACTTCGTCAATAGATTTTCCGGAGGTTGTTACATCTTCTATGATTACAACCTTGTCACCGTCCTGGATTTTGTAACCAAGAATAGCACCCTTGTCTGCACCGTGATCTTTTTCTTCTTTTCGATCACAGCAGTATTTAACATCTTTTCCGTAAAGTTCGCTAAAGGCAATTGCTGTAGTTACGGCAAGCGGAATGCCCTTGTAAGCAGGTCCAAAAAATACATCGATGTCATCGCCAAAATTATCATGAACAGCTTTTGCATAATATTCGCCAAGCTTTTTAAGCTGAGCACCTGTTACATAAGCGCCTGCATTCATGAAAAACGGAGATTGTCTTCCACTTTTTAATGTGAAGGAACCGAATTTAAGAACCTGACTTTGTACCATGAAATTAATAAATTCTTTTTTGTATTGTTCCATAATCATGAGTATAATGCAGGGGATAGGGGATAGTAAATAGGGGATAGTATGAGGGCCCTGAGTAGATAGCAAATAGGAGGGCGGAGCCCGCCCTGCGCCTCAAAGCCTTTGGCTTTTCGTCTACCCACCCTGCGGGCTCAAATGCCGCCCGCAACGCCTGCTTATCATTGTTCATTTAAAGAACTTGATAGTTTTCGTAAAGTTCCATTATATTATATTTATGCCGCAATTTTTTATTTCGTCAAAAGAACAGATGTCGCCAACCGAACGCGACTATTCCGAAACAGCAAGATATCTTGGTTATCAGAAACTAACTGTTCCAGATGAGCAGATTTCTATACTCATAAAACAAGGTGTTCACGAACTGCTTGAAATAATTCAGCCGCAGGCAGTTTATGAATTTTTTCCTGTTCAGGTTGAATATGATGAAGCAGCTGAAAAAGGCCGCGTTTCTTTTTCCGATGTAACAATTAATTCAAAGGACCTTGCTCGAAATCTTCGTAATTGTGATGGTGTTTATATTTTTGCTTCTACGCTAGGTGCATCAACAGATGCGCTTATCCGACGTACCCAGCATACAGATTCTGTAAAGGCGGCAGTGCTTCAGGCGGCGGGTGCAATGTATATAGAAAAATTTGTTGATATTCTTAATCAAAAAATAAAGGATGATGTTGCCGCTGCCGGAAAACAAACACAGCCCCGTTTTAGTCCAGGCTTTGGCGATGTAGATCTTTCTGTTCAAAAGGATTTTTTCCGCCTGCTGCCATGCACCAGGATAGGGCTGTCTTTAATGGATACTTTGATAATGTCACCCGAAAAATCTGTGACGGCATTTATAGGGGTCCTTCGACCCTTCGACAAGCTCAGGACGACGCAAGCTCAGGAACCCCTGTCTTAATGGCCCCAGTGGTCCCTGAGGCTCTCGAAGGGCGCTAAAGTTTGAACTTCCTGTCTTCTTCTTTTTCTGCTTCTTTATACAAAATTGCAACGTTACCGATTATACGGACAAGCGTTGCATCTGTTCGTGCGCACAGCTCCTGAGTAAGCTCCTGCTTTTCGTCCTTGTATTCATTGTATTTAACTTTTATAAGCTCGTGTGCAGCCAGCGAGTCAGCTGTCATCTGAACAACACCATCAGTAAGTCCTGCACCACCAACAATTACAATCGGCTGCAAGCCATGTGCGGCTTTTTCAAGAATTTTTCTTTGTTTGCTGTTTAATTCAATCATAGATGGTATTTTAACAAGGAACAGAATATTGAGCAAGTTTATAATTAATCACTTTTTTTGTGGTTAATCCCAGTCGCTGTCCCAACCGCTAGAAAAAATCTTCCATACAACGTATACTGAAAAAAAAAGTATCAGAGAGGTTTAAAATGAAAAAAGTGCTTTTTATTTTTTGTGTGTTTCTGGGGATTGCTGCAGTTGCCGCTGCTCAGGAAAACGAACCGGAGCCGGCTGCAGCAGAGCTGGAGGCAGAAAATCTTGAGGATGTCGAGTTCATCAACTATACGGGGCCGAACGATGTAATAGATTCGGTGAGTGCAATCAGGGCAATCGGAACGGAACTTGGCGACCAGATTGAACAGGAAACGGCAGCTTTGCTTGGGAACCAGAACAGGTATGCAGTAGTTCACGCAGTGAGCGCAGAAGAATCAGAAAAACTTGATGCCGATGTATTTTTTATAGGAAAGGAAGCTTCGGTTGACCATATAACAAACCTAAGGCGAATCATAAGCGCATACATAGAGGCGGCTTATTCCTATACAGAAGAAGAAGCAGACAGCCATGCAGTTTACATAACAGCCTACAATGCCGTTTACCGCGGACGGTATGACGTATTCAGTGCAAAATACAAAGACACAGTAATGGAAAACCTTTCGGAAGAAGACTGCGGACTTTCAAAAAACTATGCAGAATGGCCGGGACATTCACAGATTGTAATTCCGCTCAAAAAGGAAGAAGGAAAATATTTTGTAGACACTTCAGTATTCAATGACAGGTACGTAATTGCCTACATGAACGACACCGAGGTAGAAGAAGAAGTTCAGAAAATCCGCTACAGGGGACTTGCACTCGGGGCATATTTTAAGGGCAGCTTTGTTACTGGTGAACTTGCAGAATATATAAATGCGGCACTTGGAGGCGGAGCCGGAGTTGAATATACGCTTCCGCTTGATTTACCTGTGATGGACATCGGTCTTTCCGTACGGGCAGAGGCTCAGGGATATTTACCTGCAAAGGGCAGCATCGTAAAAGGCGGATGCGACATTACTGTCGGGGCAGGGGCGTTCCTGCGTATTCCGTTCCTTTTAGGAAATGCAACTGCAGCCTTCCAGCCGGAACTTTTGTACGGAGTTGTATTGCACAGCCTTAATGCTGATGATGAAGATGTAGGAAGCCTTTACACCGACCAGATAATCTGCCTGAGTGCAGGGCTTCGCCTAAGTATGCCGAAACTTGAAAAGCTTGAAATAGAGCTGGCACCACAGTGTACGGTAATCACAGAAAGTACGGACGTAATCTGGCAGCCGGGTGTAAGGCTTGGCGCAGTCTGGCATTTTGAAACAAAATAAAAACGGAAGGGAGAAAAGTATATGAAAAAAGGTTTGATTATATTTGCGGCGGCTTGTGCCATCATTACAGGTATTACATTTGCTTCGTGCAGTAACATGCTGGAAGATTTACGAAATGCCGGAAAAAAGATTATACTGGTGAGTGGTTACAAAGGGGAAACCATAGAATTTGGAAGCTGGCCGCAGTCCGAAGTTAATGTAACAGGTATTGATCTTACAGAAACTGGAAAAACTTATGATGGACATAAGGAATATTCTGATGGCAATAATAATTACTATGTAAAGGTCGAGGATAAGTATTACAAAGTTGAACCAATAACCTGGCGAATTATTGCATATTATTCCGATGGAAGGAAACTGCTTCTTGCCGATAAGATTTATTCAAGAATTCCTTATTACGGAAGAAGATCAAATCGTGATTTAAATGGAACAACGATTTACCCAAACAACTACAAATATTCAAACATACGTGCTTATTTAAATAGTACCAGGAATCAGTTTGAAATAGATGGCGGCAGTCCTGCAGAATATGATGTAGACTGGGCAGGCAAAGGCTTTTTAACTTCTGCCTTTACTGGTGACGAGCTTGCAAAAATTAAGACAACAGCAGTTGATAACAGTGTTGCTTCAACAGGTTATGATTCAAATGAATATGCTTGTGAAAATACAGAAGATAAAGTGTATTTGTTAAGCTATAAGGAAGCAACAAATCCACTGTATGGTTTGAGTAATGATGAAGACAGAATTATGCAGACAACTGATTACGCTAGAGCAAACGGTGCATATCAGAGTAAAACAGAAGGTTATGGTGGTTTCTGGTGGCTGCGCTCTCCTGGCTATAGTGATAGTGACGACGCGCGCGGCGTCGAAATCGCTGGCAACAACTACAGACGCAACTACTATGTTGACGACGGTGATGTGGGGGTTGTGCCGGCTTTGATAGTTAATAATGTATACACCGTAACCTTTGATACTGACGGCGGAAGCACCGTCTCACCGCAGACTGTAAATAAAGGAGAAAAAGTAGTAAAGCCAGCTGTTCCGATAAAAACTGATGATGAAGACAATTTGTATGAATTCCTGGGCTGGTACAACGGAAAAAAGAAATATGATTTTTCTGCAACTGTTAAAGAAGACATAACTCTTAAGGCAAAATGGAATAAAATTAAACTAGATAGTGGTTACAAAGAGGATATCATAGAATTTGGAAGCTGGCCGCAGTCCGAAGTTAATGTAACAGGTATTACTCTTACAGAAACTAGTAAAACTTACGATGGATATAAGTCGTATTCTGATAATGACGGTAATTACTATGTAGAGGTTGGGGATAAGTATTACAAAGTTGAACCAATAAAATGGCGTATTATTGCATATTATTCTGATGGAAGGAAACTGCTTCTTGCCGATAAGATTTATTCAAGAATTCCTTATTACGGAACAACATCAAATCGTGATTTAAATGGAACAACGATTTACCCAAACAACTACAAATATTCAAACATACGGGCTTATTTAAATAGTACCAGGAATCAGTTTGAAATAGATGGCGGCAGTCCTACAGAATATGATGTAGACTGGGCAGGCAAAGGGTTTTTAACTTCTGCCTTTACAGATGGCGAGCTTGAAAAAATTAAGACAACAGCAGTTGATAACAGTGTTGCTTCAACAGGTTATGATTCAAATGAATATGCTTGTGAAAATACAGAAGATAAGGTCTTTCTTATGAGTTATAGGGAAACACAAAATGAGCTGTATGGTTTGGGTAATAATGAATACAGAATTATGCAGGCAACTGATTACGCTAGAGCAAACGGTGCCGGTGGTTACTGGTGGCTGCGCTCTCCTCACCATGGTAATAGTAACTTCGCGCGCCGCATCAGCAGAGATGGCGACCGCAGCAACCGCTATGTTTACGACGATTATGTGGGGGTTGTGCCGGCTTTGATGGTTAATAATTTATACACCGTAACCTTTGATACCGATGGCGGAAGCATTGTTCCACTGCAGACGGTAAGTAAAGGCGAAAAAGCACACAAGCCTGATGACCCGACAAAAACAGATGCTGAAAACAATTTGTATAAATTCCAGGGCTGGTACAACGGGGAAACAAAATATGATTTTGATTCACCCGTTAATTCAGACATAACGCTTAAGGCAAAATGGGCTACAGTTTCTTACAACGTGGGCGACATCATATTTAGCGACGGAAATTCTGTTGCATACACAAGTGAACTTACTCTTACAGAAGCGCAGAAGCAAAATGCCATTGCCGTAATCTACAAGGTTGCCGGCGGCAAGGCATACGGAGTAGGGCTTGCTCATAACAGAGACGGTCTTGCATGGTGTTCAGATTCTGCAAACGCTTACGGCAAGAATATCGAATCTATTCAGTGTAAGCCGGATGACGGTGGAAGCGAAGGTAACTATACATTCAACAATGTAACCGACAAGGACGGCAGCAATAATCTTACACAGATTGCGCAGTTCCTTTCTTCAGAAGGCAGCGGAACCAGCGATGATACTGAAGGAGAAGGAGCTGCAGAAAGATATCCTGCTTTTTACTTTGCAAAAAATTATGCGGAGCAGCCGGGTTCGCATGTAAGTGGCACAGCCTATAAAAGCGGCTGGTATCTTCCGACTCTTGCAGAGCTTTTTGACATTTACAAAGAAATAGCAACAGTTGATGCTGCACTTGATAAATGCGGTGGTTCAAAGTTTGACGATGAGATTTACTGGTCGTCGTCCCAGTACGCTTCCTACGTTAGTAACGCATACTTACTCGGTTTCGGTAATGGGTACTGGGGCAACGACGTCAAGAAAGGCAAAGGCTGTTACGTTTGTTGTATCCGGGCTTTTAACTAGCGCAGCGGATTTAACTATTCAACTATTTTGTAAACAATAGTGTTGCAGATAGTCTGGTGACTGCGGTTATTGAGCTTGTGGAAATGAGGATTTGAACTATATGTGGTGGTTTCGAGAGCCTCAACCACCGCACATGTTTAGATACATGCCACTACCGCACAAGTTTTTCTGCCAGCGATGTGAAGCCCCGGAGTTGCTGCCCGCTTGCGGGCGGCAATGAGCGCTAGCGAAGGGCGGAACGTAGCGTCCGGCAGCCGGGTATTCTATAAAATGTTCAATGTTCCTGAGATTCAAGTTTTATTTCTTTACTATCCATGCTCCGTCTTTTGTTGAGCCCTGGCGTTCAATATAACCGGTTTCGCGTAGGTGTTTGATTTCATTTTCAACGGTACGTGAAGAAACGTCAATTTTTTTTGCAAGCTGGACGGCTGTTATTTCTGGAGTGTTTTTCATCAAATCTATAATTGTCTGCTGCCGTTTTGTAAGTTTTTCTGATTTTGGATTTTGGATTGAACTAATCTGATAGTCGGCAGAATAATTTTCATCAAGTGGAACGGATGTGGTAAAGATTTCGTCTTCTATCATAACTGGGCGTTTACCGGAATATAGTTGTGAATATTTAAAAAGATTTCTGGTACCAGAACCTAGTTCATCTGCATAACCTATGTTTGTAAAAAAATGAGCGATTATTGGGTTTTTAGAAACTGGTGTAAAATGCTCTGGTGTAATTTCAATATGATTTTGAGCACGACATGGATTTTCGGTATAAATCTGTTCTTTTTCTATGATGAACTTTGAGATATAAGCACTTGAGAACTCTCGGTGCATCAAAATATTCGAAATCATTTCTCGGACTATTTTATCGCGAAGGCTTACGGTCTGAACTCCTTCCATAAAAAATTTATCTGAAAGATGTTTTTGGGCAAACTGCATAAGTAAATCATAACTTTTAACAAGATTTTTATAGATTATGGCTCTGTCATCATAACGGTCAAGATTTACGCGGCGGAGGATGGCATCTGTTTTATATGTGGGACAGACAGACATAATTACATCTTCCCGTCCTAATAAAAGCAAACCTGCAAGTGTCATTCCTTCATCGCCTGTCTGCCAGTCCTTACCAAAAAGATGAGCACTTTTTACCAGTTCTTCATCTGTCATGTTTTTCCATGGATGCTCATTGTTTTTTATGAGGGCGAGCTGCCGGCATTTATTTACAGCATCTTCTTCCAGCTCCGAAATTCCGGCATATTTAAAAACTTTCTTTTCGGTAAAAATATTCTGTTTACGGATATACATTTCGGCAATCTTTGTTGTGGAAGTAACTTTTACATCTGCTTCAAAGATTCTATCGTAAATTACTTTTTTGTATGTGTGTAAATCTGAACTTGTCGGTACCTGGATACAGAGGAGCATTTTTCCATCAATTTCAATAGATTCTGGTTCAATCATCAATGCTGGAGAAAAAATATCGGGATTTGCCAGTACGCTGACAAAATTTTTTTTCATCGAAGTTATAGCTTTTGGTGGAAGTCCATTTATTGTACCGTCATCTAAAACCCCACAAAGAATTATTCCTCCGAAATGATTCGCAAACGCACAGACACTTTCGTAAACGTCGCTTTCGATTCCGTTACCGCATCTTTTGAATTCTGTCCATGAGTTTTCACCATCGTCAATGATTTTTTTAATCTTTTCTGCATCCATACTAATTTTATCGGCAATTTCGGAAGAAATTCGGAAGAAATTCGGAAGAAATTCGGAAGAAATTCGGAAGAAATTCGGAAGAAATTATCCAAAAGCTCCTTTACAGACAGATGGTAATGTAGACAGTTATTCCTTTAATACAGCCACCGTCCCCACCGCTAGAAAAAATCTTTCATAAAACGTATACTGAAAAAAAAAGTATCAGAGAGGTTTAAAATGAAAAAAGTGCTTTTTATTTTTTGTGTGTTTCTGGGGATTTTAACAGTTGCCGCTGCACAGGAAAACGAGCCGGAACCGGCTGCAGCAGAGCTTGAGGCAGAAAATCTTGAGGATGTCGAGTTCATCAACTATACGGGGCCGAATGATGTAATAGATTCGGTGAGTGCAATCAGGGCAATCGGAACGGAACTTGGCGACCAGATTGAACAGGAAACGGCAGCTTCACTTGGGAACAGCGACAGATATGCAGTAGTTCACGCAGTGAGCGCAGAAGAATCAGAAAAACTTGATGCCGATGTATTCTTTATAGGAAAGGAAGCTTCGGTTGACCATATAACAAACTTAAGGCGAATCATAAGCGCATACATAGAGGCGGCTTATTCCTATACACAAGAAGAAGCAGACAGCCTTGCAGTTTACATAACAGCCTACAATGCCGTTTACCGCGGACGGCATGACGTATTCAGTTCAAAATACAAAAGCCTGGTAATGGAAAATCTCACAAACGAAGACTGCGGACTTTCAAAAAACTATGCAGAATGGCCGGGACATTCACAGATTGTAATTCCGCTCAAAAAGGAAGAAGGAAAATATATCGTAGACACTTCGGTATTCAATGACAGGTACGTAATTGCCTACATGAACGACACAGAGGTGGAAGAAGAAAAGGTACAGAAAATCCGCTACAGGGGACTTGCACTCGGGGCATATTTTAAGGGCAGCTTTGTT
>JAGCTZ010000181.1 GCA_017963165.1 Treponema sp. | reverse complement strand
GCATAGACTTCCTTTTTTTCAGTTTTGTTCGTGATAGATTAGCGGCCGCAGCACTGCTTGTATTTTTTGCCTGAACCGCACGGGCATTTTTCGTTTCTGCCGATTTTTCTGCCTTCTCTGTGGACTGTTTCAGTACTCAGATAACCGTCAGAATAAACCCAAGTGCCGTTGATTTTCTTGAAATTTGCGGTTTCGTGGTGTATGTCGCGGATGCCTTTTCTTGTGTAGTCGGCTGTAAATTCTACAACACCCTCTGTATCGTTTTCTCCACCTTTTTCTGTGCGGATAATCTTAAGTCCGTTCCAGATTGATTCTTCGCTCCACTTGCGTGTTTCTTCCATATCAATTTCGTTATCTTCAGTTTCGCGAATGCATGAATCTGCAATGTAGTTTATTTCGTGTTTTACATAAGCTGAATAACGGCTGCGCATTAAAGCTTCTGCGGTAAGGGCTTTTGCCTTTCCCTTAATGATTGGTTCACAACATTCGCTGTATTTTTTCTTTGAACCACATGGGCATAATGTATCGTCCATAAAAAACCTCCTGCGCGTCGCGCATTTTTTGAGATTATAGCAGAATCTTCTTAACATGTACACGAGTAACCGGCAGCCATGATGCACCAATAAATGTAATTCGTTCTGTAAAATTGATTAAGAAGCACTTATAAGTGCCGATAATAAAATGTGGCTGCGCTTCATTTTTAAAAAAAACAATATAATCTGCACAGCATTTGGTTTATGCGAATATTGAAATTTCATAATTTGGTTTTAGTTTGTCTTTATTCTGTGTTTTGTTTGGCATTTCTGTTTGTTTCTCATGCAGTTTTTGCTGTTCAGACGGAAAATAAGACAGAAGAAGCGGATCAGCCTGTAGAAATTACCGAACCAGTGTACGGTCCGGTTACCGAAGAAGAATCTATAAAAGAACAGGAAGCCCTTCAGGCGGCAGAGCCTGTAATTCCTGACGAAGATTTAGCCCTGCATTTTTTAAGCTCTTATGACCCGATAATGATGAACAGTGATGTAATGGCTTTTTACGGTCATCCGAACGCCGCATCGATGGGAATTATTGGACAATATTCGCTTGAAGATCTGGAGCCGCTGCTCATCAAATTTGCGGACGAATACGATGCCGTGAACGGTGTAAGAACAGTTACTCCAGCATTATACCTTATTTTCGGTACATGCTGGCCAGAGGGCGAAATCGGCTATTTAAACAGCGAAACCTGCAAAAAATATATTGATTATGCTGCGGAGCGCGGCTGGCTTGTTTTCTTAGATCATCAGATTGGTAAATACTCCGTAGAATACGCCACAAAAAGACTTTTACCGTATCTTCAGTATGAGAACGTACATCTTGCTCTTGATCCTGAATGGCGCACAACTAAGCCGATGCAGGAAATCGGCTGGGTTACGGCTGAAGAAGTGAATAAAGCCCAGCAGATGATAGAAGACTATCTTGTAGAGAACAATCTTCCCGGTAAGCGTATGCTCGTAATTCATCAGTTTAAGCCATGGATGATAAGCCGCCGTTCAGAAGTCCGCTCAAATTTTGAGAGAGTTAATCTTGTTCATTGTGCAGACGGCTTTGG
>JAGCTZ010000180.1 GCA_017963165.1 Treponema sp. | reverse complement strand
GCAAGGGTAATTCCAACTTGGGCGTCAGAAATTGCTTCTTTGATAACAGAAACTGCCCTTCCGTGTGACAAAAGCACATTGGTAGCAATCATAAGAATTTCTTTTGTTTGCAGCTTATAACCTGGTGTATGGTCACCGCCCATGTAGCCAAGTCCTATAAAAACCGAAGGTTCATTAAACGTAATAAAATGCTTTACTTTTTTACCAAAGCTCTGAACTACAAGCTTTGTGTATTCTTCAAACCAATCAGGACTTTGTGGATTAAGCCAGCCGCCTTTTAAATGAAGTGCATAAGGCAAATCCCAATGGTACAAAGTTACGTATGGTTCTATTCCGTTTTTAAGTAATTCATCAATCAATTTTGTATAAAAATCAATTCCTGCTTGATTTATCGGGCCAATTCCTTCCGGAAGAATTCGTGCCCATGAAATAGAAAATCGGTAGGCCTTAAGGCCAATCTGCTTCATAAGTTTAATATCATCTTTGAATCTATGATAATGGTCGCAGGCTACATCTCCTGTATCTCCATAAAGAATGTGACCTTTTTGATGTGTATATTCATCCCAGATACTAGGCCCTTTGCCGTCTTCGTTCCAGGCACCTTCTATCTGATATGCTGCAGTTGCAGCTCCCCAAACAAAATTTTTTGGTAGACTCATAATTATTTACTCCTTAATAATTATAATAATACATTATTTTTTTAAATAATTGTAAACAAATCTTTCATTTTAGTTTATAATTATACTATTAAATGTTAAGTTAAAGTTAAGTATATGTTAAGAATTTTGTATCTTGCCGCATTTTTTATTTCTTTGTTTGAATTGATAATTTTTTACGAGCGCCGCCTTGGAAAAAATAATCAAAAAAGAATGATTTTATTTATTGTTTCGTTTGTAGCAAATTATGGCTGTGCGTTTGAATCCTTTGCAACCACGCTTGGTGAATCCCTTTGCGGAACTCAGATTTATTTTGTTGGTAATACGCTTACTTTTGTTTTCCTGTTATTTGTAATTGCAGATATCTGTACCTTTGAATTGAACAAGCATGTGGAACGGCTCTTCTTTGTTGTAGCATTTATTATCATGACACTTGTAGCGGTTTGTAATCATACAGATATTTTCTTTAAGAATCTTAGACTTGCATATTATTATGGCTCTGCGTTCCTGGAAAAAGATTATGGAATTCTGTATTTTCTTTATCCATCTTTTATTGTCTTTACTTGTCTGGCTTGTATAACAATTATTATCATTTCTCTTGCCGAAGAACGAAAAATATCTTTAAAGACTGTAAGATATCTTCTTGTAATTCTTCTGATTACCGGACTTGCTGCTGTAATAACAAAAATTGCTGGCGTTAAATTTGAAATTTATCCGTTTATTAATATTATACTTCTTGCTGTTTTACTCGTAGTATTCAGGCGTGCCAGTATGTATGACATGACGGAAAATCTTATAAACGTTTATTCTCAGCGCCAGGAGTATGGTTATATTACATTTGATAATAAGCGTCATTTCTTAGGCTGTAATGAATTTGCCGAAAGCCTTATTCCAGCCTTGCACGATGCAAAGATTGATGAATATCTTAAAGCAGACGCTTCTCCTGCAATATCTAATGTTCTTAAATGGATTGATCAATGGGAAGACGGCAAAAAAAATGAACTGAAGCTTACTAACGGCGAACTTACAGCATTTGCCACAATAAGATATATACGCAATGGAAATCATATTGTAGGTTATCTTATAGAAATGCGTGATGATTCTGTAAATCAAAAGCAGCTTGATAATCTTGAAGGAAGTCAGCATTCTCTTGAAATGCAGGTGGAAGAAAAGGTTCAGAAAATTGCGCATATTCAAAATTCAATTATTACGGGAATTGCAAGTATTGTCGAAAGCCGTGATCCTAGTACCGGTAACCATATTCGAAGAACAAGTGAAGGAGTCCGTATTTTTGTTGATCAGATAAAAAAGCACAAGGAATATGATTATCTTGATCACCAGTTTTGTCTTAATGTGATTAAGGCTGCTCCTCTGCATGACCTTGGAAAAATTGCAGTTCATGATGCTATTCTTACGAAACCCGGGCATTTTGTTCAGAAAGAATATGATGAAATGAAGGAACACACAACAGAAGGTGCAAATATTGTTCTGGAAGTTTTGCGAGAGGTTGATGATAAGCAGTTCAAGCAGATTGCAGTGAATGTTGCTCATTATCATCATGAACATTGGAACGGAAAAGGGTATCCTTGCGGCTTAAAGGGAGAAGAAATTCCTATTGAAGCCAGAATTATGGCTTTTGCAGATGTTTTTGATGCACTTGTTACAAGGCGCTATTATAAAGAGGCAATAGATTATGATACAGCCTTTGATATAATGGAAAAGGATTTTGGTTCCCACTTTGATCCTGAGCTTGGAAAAATATTTCTGGAATGTAAAGCAGCGCTTGGTGCAATGTATACACTTGATGCGCTGCTGAATAAGACTTAATAAATTGGAACTGTCGGGCTTGCTCAGATAATCTGTTTATCTGCTCAATTTTCTATAAACTGTTCGCTTAGGAACTCCGGCTTCTTCGCCAAATTCTTTCATCTTCCATTCGGCATATTCGCTCCAGTTTCCTTCAAAGAAACGAACTTCTGAATTGTTTTCGAATGCAAGAATATGGGTACAGATTCTGTCTAAGAACCAGCGGTCGTGACTTACAACAAGGGCACAGCCTGCAAAATCTTCAAGAGCTTCTTCAAGTGCGCGTACTGTTTCAACGTCAAGGTCATTTGTAGGTTCGTCGAATAAAAGCACATTTCCGCTTTCCTTGAGCATAAGTCCAAGATTAAGACGATTGCGTTCACCACCGGAAAGTACGCTTACTTTTTTATTCTGATCAGGACCTGCAAAGTTGAACCAGCCGCAGTAAGCATGAGCATTTACTTCACGGATTCCGCCTTCGAGTGCACGTCCCTTTTCGTCAACGGCACCAAGCTTTACAAGGTCGCCGCCACCACCTAAGGTTTCATAAACTGTTTTGTTCATGTCAAGGGTAGAGCGCATCTGGTCTACGTAAACAAGCTTTACTGTTGAACCAATCTTTATGCTTCCGCTGTCTGGCTTTTCTCCGCCTTCCATGCCAGCTGCATCTACAATCATCTTAAAGAGGGTTGTTTTACCGGCACCGTTTGGTCCGACAATGCCAACAATTGCACCTGCAGGTATGTGAACATCGAGGTTTTCGAAAAGAAGCTTGTCGTCAAATGATTTTGTAAGCTTTTCTATATCTATTACCTGACCGCCCAGACGAGGACCAGCTGGAATAGAAATCTGTGTATCTTTAAGCTGCTTTTTGCTTTCCTGAGCCATGAGTTCGTTATAGCGCGTAATATGTTCCTTGTGTTTTGCCTGGCGTCCTTTTGCACCCATGTGGATCCATTCCAATTCGCGTTGAATTTCTTTCTGGCGCAGGCTTTCGTTTTTGTTTTCAAGTGCAAGGCGCTGATTTTTCTGTTCGAGCCAGCTTGAGTAGTTTCCTTTAAATGGATATCCTTCTCCACGATCAAGCTCAAGAATCCAGCCGGCAACATCATCAAGGAAGTAGCGGTCGTGAGTAATTGCAATAACTGTTCCCTTGTAATCGTGAAGATGTTTTTCGAGCCAGGCTACAGTTTCGGCATCAAGATGGTTTGTAGGTTCATCGAGCAAAAGAATGTCTGGCTGCTGCAAAAGTAATCGGCACAAAGCAACACGGCGGCGTTCACCTCCTGAAAGAACATCTACAACCTGTTCTGGAGGAGGGCAGCGGAGTGCTTCCATTGCAAGTTCCAGATTATTATCCAGATTCCATGCATCGCAGGCATCAAGCTTTTCCTGAACTTCTGCCTGACGTGTACAAAGCTTATCAAAATCTGCATCAGGGTCGCCAAAAGCTTCGTTTATTTTATCAAATTCTTCAAGAAGGTCTGTAATTGGTTTTACACCTTCCTTTACAATTTCCATTACAGTTTTTCCTGGTTCAAGATATGGCTCCTGCTCCAGATATCCGATTGTATAGCCGGGTGCAAGTGATGTTTCACCAGTATAGTCCTTATCTATTCCAGCAAGAATTTTGAACAGTGAAGATTTACCAGAGCCGTTAGGACCAATAACGCCGATTTTTGCGCCATAAAAATACGAAATGCTTATATCTTTAAGAACAACCTTTGTTCCATAAGCACGTCCTACGCGTTCCATTGTGTAGATAATTTTTTTGTCATCAAATGTTTTTGCCATTGTTTTTTCCTTATTGTGTTATTGTATCTGTCATTTGTGGCCCTTCGACAGGCTCAGGGACCACGGTCGGCAAAGTACCCACCGTTTGTTCAGAAACTACGGTTTGCTCAGAAGCCACCGGAGTTGCTGTTGTTTCCGGCTCAGGTTCTGCAGGTTTTGGAGTTGGTGCAGGTGTAGCAGGCTTTGGAGCTACATAAGACATCTTAATTTTTTCGATTTCTGATTTGTGGCGAGACTTAAGCATGAGTGTATCAGTTTCTGATTTGTAAATGTATCCAGAAGAATTGTAAGTTTCAAATCGTGGGTCTGTACGGAATGCCATGTCATAAATGAAAATCTGTTCGAAAGCTGGAATGCCTTTTAAGATTACATAGTGTGTATATTCAAGTGGGAATTCAATTGAAAGTGTAAGAGCACCTTCTGAATCCTTAGAGTATGTAATATCTTTTGCACAGGTCCATGCCCACATTGCGTTTTTACCGATCGAATTAATCAAAGTAACATGAGGATAGTACCAGTTCTTATAAGCAAGAAGTTCATAGATTGTAGAAAGTGTTCTTAAATCAAATGAAGAGCTTTCTGTAATGTATGAAGTAATTATTACGCGTCCGGCCTTTGTACAGATTTCATCACCAGAGATTTCGCCGTAACGCATTAATGCTGTACCAGTCTGAACTGCCTGAACAACAGAAAGGAAGGTGTCGTTTTCGGAAATTGTGAGTACATTGTTATCATAAGTACATGCATTTGTAAGTCTTGTTATACAAGCATTCATGACAGGTTCAAGAATATCTGCATATTCTTTGTAAAGCGATGTCAATTCTGCCCAGGTAATGATGATTCCAGAAACCTGTGCAACAGTACATTTTTCGATATTTGTATTTGCTGCATTTCTAAGGATTGTTACAACATCTGCACGGTCAGGAGAAACGCAAAGTCGTGCTGCAAGGTTGCTTGTTGTAAATATTTCAAGGGAATCAGATGTTGCGGCTCGCTTTATTGCACTGTTTGATTCTCTTACAGCATTTTCAAGCTTTTTATTCATGTTAGAAAGACTGTTCAGGAATGGAGCAGAAAGATATGTTCTTGAATCGCTCTTCTTGTAATCCTGAGGAATGTCTTCAATTGCCTGTTTATAATCGCCTCGTTGTGCCATTGCTGCAATGTATGAAACAACTGCCTGTTCTGTGAAACTGCTGTCATTTATAGAAGCCTTAAATGCGTTTATAAGATTGTCTGTAAAGGCTGTAAAGGTGCCTTCGTATATATTTGGCTGGGCACCGGCAAGATTTATAAGGTCCTCAAATGTAAATTTCTTTGTATCATCATATACAGAATAATGAGCAAGGTTGTCTGCATAAGTAAAATGAATATAGTTTTCGGAAATATCATTTGTGTGGAAATTCCAGATTTGTTTTTTGCCTTCAAGAATGATTGTATTTCCTTCATCCTTCTGAACCTTCATGTTATAGGCAAAATTAAACGGAACATACATGTCAGAAACAGTTTTGGGTACATCGGCATAGATTGTAAGAGGAGCTTCTGCCGAATCCTGCCCAAGCATCACAACAAGATTTACATCATCCGTAAAATGGAAAGTATACTGAAGTTCTTCTTCTTCGTAATTTATAAGCTGAATGGTCTTGGCAACCGACTCGCCTTTCTGTATTATTTTAATGCTATTCTGGTCATCTGTATGAATGGAAATGCCATTATAGTTAATTTCCAGCTTGTTTTTAAGCTCGAACATGTCGTTGTCGGAATCTGATTTTGCCATCGAGATTTGAAGATTTCCTAATTTTTTTAGAATGGAAGAATCTGTTCTAAATTGAAGTATAAAAATGCCGATGATAATAAGGATATCGACAATCAGAAGTCCTATTGCTTTTCTAATAACACGCATGTTCATGGTAGTTATAGTTTAGCTAAAAAATGACGGACTTTCAACTATAATAATAAGGAATATAAAATGAAGAAATGTAGAATATTGTTGATTCTTATAGCTGGTTTTGCGTTTGCTTTTAGTTTTTTTAGCTGCAAAACGACAGATACAGGTACAGAAGAAGAAAATGTAGTTACAGAACCTGCTGAAATTACCGAACCAGTTGAGGTTTCTGAGCCTGTTGAAGAAAAAATTCCTGACCCACCGAATATTGCTTTTGCAAAGCAGCTTCAGGCATTGCTTGATAAAGGAAATGTAAAAGGCGCAATTGCTTTGTTTGATTCTATTCCTGAAGAGCTTAAGGATGATTTAGACCTTAAACTTGTGCTTGCATCTCTTTATGTTTCTGACGGCAATTATGATATGGCAATTAAAACTGCAGATGAAGTTCTTGCTGTAGATGCATCAAATCTTACTGCACTTGAAATAAAAACGTTGTGTGCAAAGGCAAAGGGCGATAAATCTGCTTATAGCGCTGCTTCAAAGGAGATTCTTGCAGCAGATCCATATAATGTTCAGGTTAATATAATGCAGGGCGATGAACAGGCTCTTAATCACAAATGGAAGCTTGCCCGCGATGCTTATACAAAAGCGCTCAAGTCTGAACCAGAAAACGAAGATGCACTTTATGGCTACGCAAAAATGACTTATTACATGGATGATCTTAAGCTTGCAAAAACAACTTGTCAGAAAATCCTTGATAAAAACCCGCAGAATCCAGAGGCTCTTGCCCTTATGGGTAAGCTTGCAGCCGAAGAATATAACTATGTACGCGCAATAAAGCTTACTCAGGATGCGCTTGTTTACGATCCTGATAATTATGATTTTTATCTTGATATGGGAACCTATTACCGCTATCAGGGAAAATATTCTGAATCAATTAAATGCTGGGATAAATGTGTAGAAATTCTGCCTGATTATTTCCTTGCATACGCATATCTTGCCGGTATTTATGATGAACAGGAAAAGTTTGATTTAGCCCTTTATAATTATCGCAAAGTAGTAGAAACAAATCCTGATTATTACTATGCCTACGAATCAACAGCAATTCTTGAATATCATTTTGGAAATTACAAGAGTGCCCGTGAACTTTTTGATAAGGCTTACAGTTATAGTGAAAGCTTTGCTTATAAGCTTATGAATATTGCAATGTACTTAAAAGAAGGTGACAAAAATAATGCCAAAAAAGTTGCTCAGGAGCTTATGAAAAAGCTTGATAGAGAATCTACAGAGTACAATATGGCACGTCTTTTTGTAGATACCTACAGCAAAAATGCAGAAACAACGCTTATAAACAAAATTAATAAAGAAGACAATAGCAATAAACGCGGTAAAATGTTATTTTATATGGGTCTTTTCTATGAGGTAAATGGTGCTCTGGAATCGGCAAAAGAATATTACGGAAAAGTTACTGCAATGCAGGCTCCGATGTTCTTTGAATATAGAATAGCAGAGTGGGGACTAGGTTTATGAGTCAGTTACAAAGGGTTCTTTCTTTTGGCGAAAGAACAATAACTTTAATTGGTACAGCACATGTTTCGGCAGAAAGTATTACCGAAGTTGAAAATACAATAAAAGAAATCCAACCAGACAGTGTTGCAATTGAACTTGATGAAAAACGTGCAGATTCAATCCGTAATAAAGACAAATACCGTGAACTTGATATTGTAAAGGTTCTTAAAAGAGGCGAAGGCTTTCTTCTTCTTGCAAATCTTGTTCTTGCTTCGTTCCAGCGCAGAATGGGCCAGAATGTTGGTGTAAATCCAGGTGATGAAATGCTTGCTGCTATGCGTGTTGCAGACGAGCTTAATATTCCTGCTGTTATGGCAGACCGTGCAATTCAGATTACATTAAAGCGTGCCTGGGCAAAAAATTCCTTCTGGGGTAAATGCAAGCTTCTTGCAATGCTTCTTTCGACAGCCTTTAGCAAGGAAGATATGAGTGCCGAAGATATAGAAAACATCAAGCAGAAAAACGAGATGGATTCTATGATGAATGAGCTTGCCGACTATATGCCTGTTGTAAAGGAAGTTCTTATTGATGAACGAAACGTTTATCTTGCAGATAAAATCTGGAACAGCCCTGGAAATAAGGTTGTTGCTGTTCTTGGTGCCGGTCATCTTGATGGTGTTGTAGAAAATCTTGAAAAATTTGCAGGTGGCCAAAAGGTTGACCTTTCAGAAATTGATGAAATTCCTGTTAAAAGAGGTTTTTCAAAGATTGCAGGCTGGATTATTCCTGTTGCGATTATTGGTCTTATTATTGCGGGCTTTATTTACGGTGGAACTCAGCTTGGTACAAAGATGATTAAATCCTGGATTTTGTGGAATGGAACTTGTGCAGCAGCGCTTACTTTACTTGCTGCAGGTCATCCTATAACAATCCTTGTTGCATTTGTCAGCGCTCCTATTACTTCGCTTTGTCCTTTTATTGGCTGCGGCTTTGTTACTGCCATTGTTCAGGCCTTTGTATGTAAGCCAAAGGTTCGCGATATGGAAACGCTTCAGGATGATGTTACAGTTATAGGCTTTTACAAAAACAGAATTCTTCGTATTCTTTTGATTTTTATCCTGTCATCGCTTGGAAGTAGTGTTGCTACTTTTATTAGTGGTGCGGATATTATAGGTAGTCTGGCTGGCGCTGCCTGATTCGGTTTTGATGGCCCTTCGACAGGCTCAGGGACCCCATAAACATGAGAAAACTCTTACCATAACATCCTGTTATATAACAATCCTTATATGGAAAATTTCGAAAAATATTGCGAAAATAGACATAAAAGGACTTTTTTATGAAAAGAAAAATACCAGGTGCACTTGTGTTCCTTATTACATTCAATTTTCTTGGTGCTGTAGAGCTTGTGCCTACCCAGGAACTTCTTGCATCATATCTGGAACAGGATTCGGATTTAAAAAATCTGACACTGGAACTGCAGAAAGCAAAGCTTAATCAGCAGTCAACACAAATAGACAAAGGTTTTAGTGTTAAACTGTCTACAGGTGACATGACTTTTGTAATTGGAGACAACAGTTCTTTCACAGTAAAGCCAGGTGTAAATGCAACAATCCCAGAGTTCAATAATCTTGGATTAAATGTAAGTGGACAGATGAGTGTTGCAGATGGAAAAACAAGCTTTGATAGTGCAAGTGCAACCTTATCTGTAGATATTATTTCTTCAAACAGTGCAAACAGAAATATTTCGCTTATAAAATCAGAACGCTCTGTACTTGAGGCGCAGCGTAATCTTAGTTCAAAAGCTGTTGATAAAGAAAAATCCTTTTATAAAAGTCTTAGCAGCCTGCTTTCAAATATTTCCAATATTATTTCTAAACAAAACTCTCTTATTGATGATTATAATTCTCTTGAAAGAGTTAAGCTTCAGGGGTATGCAACTTCTTCCGCTTCATACATTAAGGCAGATATGAAGCTTAAAACTTCTGAACGCGATCTGGAAGCTTCAATCCGTTCTTTTATAAGAGAATATAAGCTGTTTTATCATAACTGTGGCCGCGAAATTGAAATTCCAGAGGATACAGATTTTAAGGAGCTTATTCCAGAAGATATACCTGTGGTAGAGGCTGTTGATATTGCTTCTTATAAGGCGGAAAATTATACACAAATAGAAAGCAATCTTTGGAATCAAAAAATGAATCAAATGTCACGCGAGGCAAACACAAAGCTTACTCTTAGTGCAAATGGCGGTTATTCATACAGAAAAACAAATAATGGCAGTTCAAATAATCTTAATGCAGGTATAAGTGCAGCTTATGAAGGCCTTAGTTTAAGTGCCGGTGTAAATGTTCCAATCGTTTCAAATAATAAAAGCAGCGCAAGTGGAGCAGGCGGCATGAGTGGTGGTTCAAGTGCTTCTCCATCTGTAACGATTGGGCTTTCTTATACACCAGTAACTTCAAAGAAAAATCAGATATCTGATCAGCTTACAGAAATTTCGATAGAACAGGAGCAGATGAAAATTGATTCGGCTTATTTGGCCTTTGAATCTGCTGTTCTGGAAAAGCAGCTGAAACTTGAGGATATTAAATGGGACACAGAAACGAATCGTAAAAATTATGAAATGTATTTGGCTGTAGAAGCAGAAATGCTTGATTATTATAAACGTGGACTTATTTCGGAGAAGGATTATACAGCTGCTGTAATCAATACGCTGCAGGCTAAGGTTAAAGGCCTTGTGAACAGAATAGATTTAATTGTCTATAATGATGATGTAAAGGCAATGTTTGTAGAGTAGTGGAGTAGAAAATGGCAAAGAAAAATAAAAAGAAGATGAAAAAAGGTATAAAAATATTTATTATTCTGTTGGTTGTTGCTGCGATTGTGACTGGCGTTCTTGTGGGCCTAAGATTTTTCCTTCATAGAGATTCTAAACAGGTTTTGACTTATCAGGTAAACAAAGAAATCTATGAAAACGTTATTGAAATTTCCGGAACTGTAAGCGCGGCTCAGCAGCAGACCTTAAATGCTCTAGGTGCCGGTACTGTAATGAAGATTTATGTAAAGGCCGGTGACAAGGTAAAAAAGGGAGATCTTCTTGTTCAGCTTGATGATTCGGACGAAGTATATAATCTTGAAAAACATGATTACAGTATGGCAACTACAAAGCTTAATGGGTCTCCACGCGATTTAAGTCTTATGGAAACTCAGAGGGTGGCCCTGGTTCAGAAAATTGCAGACCGCAAGGTTGTTGCTGCTTTTGATGGCGTAATTGTAGATATTAATGCTGTCGAAGGAAACTCGGTAAAAGCCGGAGATAAAATTGGAACCCTTGTAAATCTTGATTATCTTACTGCCGAAGTGGAAATCCCGGAAACTGATGTTGCCAAGCTGAAGGTGGGGCTTCCTGTAATCCTTGATTTTAACGCTTCTGATAAAAAGGGTAACGGCTATGTAGAAAGCTGGCCTGCCATTGGAGAACTTACAAATCGTGGGGCTTCTATTGTAAGGGCAAAAATTAGAATAGATGATTATCCAAAGGAGATTTTACCAAATTATTCCTTTACAGGAAAAATTCAGATAGAAGCGCCTGTAGAAAATATTACTGTTGAACGTTATGCAATCGGCTATGAAGACGGAAAGGCCTATGTAATTTTAGCCAAGGGCAACGAAAAGCGTTATGTAGAAGTTGAACAGTATGGCCGTAATTATGTAAAGGTTCTGAGTGGACTTAAAGGTGGCGAAGTACTTTTGCAGGCCGGAGAGATTCCTAAGTCTGGTTCTGCTGCTGCAAGGAACGATGGTGGAAATAATAACAGAAACGGCGGAAATAATAACAATAGAAATGGCGGCAATAATAATAATCGTGGCGGTAACAATTTTGGAGGAATGGCTCCTGGCGGCAGATAAGTATGGCAGAAACCGTAGTACGACTTGAAAATGTAGTAAAAACCTACTCAATGGGCGAAAGCGAAGTTCATGCTCTGCAGGGGATTTCCTTTCAAATTGAACAGGGAGAATTTCTTTCCATCATGGGACCTTCGGGCTCCGGAAAATCTACCTGTATGAATATGATTGGCTGCCTTGATAGACCTACCTCTGGTCTTGTGGAAATTAATGGAAAAGAAACTGCAAAGATGACAGAAAAAGAACTGGCTGTTTTGAGGAATCAGACAGTTGGCTTTGTTTTTCAGCAGTATCATCTTATTGCTTCTATGAATGTACTCGAGAATGTAATGCTGCCTTTAAAATATGCTCATGTAGAAAAGGCAGAACGGGTAGAAAGGGCAAAAAAAGCACTTGAATCTGTAGGGCTTGCAGACCGAATAAAGCATCGGCCTCACGAATTATCGGGGGGACAAAAACAGCGTGTTGCAATTGCAAGGGCAATGGTGACAAATCCAAGAATTCTTTTGGCAGATGAACCGACCGGTGCTCTGGATTCTGCAACAGGTAAGCAGGTTATGGAGCTTTTTTTAAAGATAAATAAAGAGCAGGGAACAACAATAATTATTGTAACCCATGACCCGCGTATTGGCGAGTCAACCAAAAGGTGCATAAGGATACTTGATGGAATGATACAAGAATAGTTTGTCATTGTGACAGATAAAAGTTGGCGTGGTCCCTGAGCTTGTCGAAGGGCCGGTAAATGGAGTAATTATGTGGGAAGATTTTATAAATGCGCTCAATAATTTCAGGCGCAACAAAACAAGAACTTTTCTTTCTCTGCTTGGTGTAATTATTGGCGTTGCTTCGGTAATTGTAATCACCAGCATTGGTTCCAGTTCCACCAAACAGGTTTCCGACTCCTTTGGTTCTACCGGCCTTGATATGGTAAGCGTTTCGGCCGGAGGAATGTTCCGGGGCAGGAATGCAGTTTCTTTAACTTTTAATGAAACCTTCCGCAACAATCTTTTTGATAACGTAGAAAACATAAAAGAAATCTGGTACAAAAATTCTCTTAATGCAACAATGACTTATGGGGAAGTTTCTGGTTCGGTAAACTGCTCTGCAATAGAGACCGGTTACTTAGAGGCCTATAATATGGAACTGGAAGAAGGTGGCCGCTTTTTTAATGTAACAGACAACGAAGAAGGAACTCAAAAAATTATTTTGAATCATGATACGGCCCTAAATTATTTTCCGGCAGGAGACGCTCTGGGCAAGAAAATACTGATTGTAGTAAACAGGGTTTCTTTTAGTTTTGAAATTATCGGCATCCTGAAAGAGCAGACTATGGGTATGGAAAACGGAGCTGCTTTTATTCCAAAGGGCTTTTATACAAAGAAAATAGTTCCAAATGCTCAGGCCGCTCAGATAATTGTACAGGTTGTTTCTGAAGAAAAGGCATCTTCTGTTGTAACAAAAATAAAGGAATACTGTACAAGTCTTACAGGTACAGATACATCTGTAAATGTTTCAAGTATGCAGACTATGCTGGAGCAGATTAGCAAAATTACATCTACTCTGGCAGCCATGCTTAGTGCAATTGCGGCAATTTCCCTTCTTGTTGGTGGTATTGGAATTATGAATATCATGATTGTTACTGTAACCGAACGTAAGCAGGAAATTGGTATCAGAAAAGCTTTGGGAGCAAGTCCTGGGGCTATAAAGCAGCAGTTTCTTGTAGAGTCTGCCAGCATAACCTTGATTGGTGGATTTTTTGGAATAATTGTAGGAATTCTTTTAAGCTTTGCCGTAGAATATGTCCAGAAGATTGCCTATGTAATTAATACAAACGCATGTATTATTGCGTTTGTTTTCAGCGTGTTTGTAGGGATTTTCTTTGGATTGAATCCGGCAAGTCGTGCGGCTAAGTTGGATCCGGTTATTGCGCTTAGTGGTGAGTGAGATTACCGGGCTTGATCCGACAATCTCTTATTAATATCCATCACTCATTTCGCGGTTGGCATCTTTCTTACAAAGTTCATCGTAAACAAGCGAACGTCTACGCAAATCTTCTTTAAGTTCTTTAGGGAACGGCATGTTACGCCAGAAAATACCACGAACATCTTTTTCAAGACGCTGTACACCGGTGCTTTCCTTTGTCATCCAAAGAATGTAATCTTCAATAAAGAATTCCTTTACATCTCCCTTGAGTTTTGCCTGATCAAAGTGCTGATAGTATTGACCGGTAAGACCTTCTTCCATCCAATAGTAAGAAGCCTTTTCCTTTGCAACCTGCCAGCGCAAATCGGCAACTGCTGTAAGAACAGCAATCTTTAAATCTTTTGGATACATTGGAACAACAATACGTCCACGGCTTGTTACACGGTTATAGCGGTCAAATGGTTCCCAGCAGAAGCCTCTGTCGCCGTAAGTTGGAACAAGACAAACATAAGGAACAATTCGGTTTGGAACATTCTTATGGATTCGGCAGAAACAACCCGGATCAATAGATTCAATCCAGCGCAGAACTTCTATAACATTTTCGCGGGTACCCGTTCCGTTTTCGGTACAGTGATAGAATTCGCGTGTAAAAATAGGGAACTGGTTACCACGGCGTCCGATAGTCATTTTTGCCATCTGACGGATTGTTTCAAATTCTGTATTAATAGCACTTGTATCAATCTGAACAATCGGGCCGGAATCTGAAAGCTTGTTCTGAACACTGTCATAAACACCTTTTGCTTCCTGATATTCGGCAAGTGCCTTTGAAAGCTCCTTATCATTCTTAGAAAGTCTGTGCAAAAGCTCTGTTATTTCGGAAAAAAGCTTGCGCTGCATCTCTGACATTCCTTGAGTATGTGGTTCCATACCAATAATCGGATTATGCATACAAAGAGATTCAACACGACCTTTAAGTTCAACCTCAATCATTGAACGTTCGTTTTCTTTTATAGAAAGAATGTTTTCTGCATTCTGAAGCTTTCCTGAGTTTTTAGACTGAAGCTGCATAAGACGTGTCTGTTCTGCAGTAGCAGCCTGTTCAGGCGAAAGGTTTCTTTGTGGAGTTTTCTTTTCATCGGTCATAGAATTATTCATACGACCAGATGCAATTTCCTTAAACCATTCGTCAACATAAAGAATTGGTTCCTGAGGCTTGTTTTCGTAAATAATCTTAGAAAAGAAATCCTTTTGTTCTTCTTTGAAAAGAGATGGAAGCAGAATGCCGAATCGCATAAGCATGCGTTTAGGCATTGGAAGATTGATATCTGCCATTTTTGGAGCCATACCACGCAAAAGTTCCCAATAACAGGTAACTATCTGCTGACGGTAAACAGCACGGTCCTTAGGATCCTGACAGGTAAGATATTTTGAAAGAATTTGATGAACGCGCTGAGCAGACTGATTTTCGTTTGTAAGCGCAGTTTTATAATATTTCGGGTCATCATAGACGCCGCTGGAGGTTTCGTTCTTTAATTTTTCAAGAGGGGCAAACTCTTTAAGGCTCAGGTTAACTTCATGAACACCTCCCGAAGGACGAGGCGAAGAAGAATTTTTGGACAGTAAATCCTGATCAAAGGAATCACTTGCATTAGGCATATTGTCCAGATCTTCCATTGAGATTGTTGATTCTGAGTTTGAAGCTGCTCCCGACAGTAAAGCCGCAATTTCTGGGTCTAATTCTGCATCTGACATTAGTATTACGCTCCCATAAAATAACTTTCTAAGATATTAGTCATTATATCACAGAATCACTGAATATCAAGGACTGTTTTTCTGCTGTTTTTCTGCTTGAATATTTTTCTATTATAATATATTTTATATAGACTAGGAGTTATAACAAAAAAAAACTGTCGTATTTTTTTATTGGAGTTTATAAATGGGTTTGAAAAAGTCTTTTTCTAAAGATAAAACTAAATGTACGGTGACTTTTACAGTATCACCAGAGGCTGCTCAGGGGGCAAAGCAGATCAATATTGCGGGTGACTTTAATAGCTGGAGCAGTACGACAACTCCTATGACAATGGGTAAAGACGGTTCTTTTTCTGTGAAACTCGAGCTTGATGTAAATAAAGAATATCAGTTCCGCTATCTTCTTGATAATTCACGCTGGGAAAATGACTGGAATGCAGACAAATACGTTCCAGCCCCATACAGCAACGCAGATAATTCTGTAGTTGAAACTTATTTAAAGTAGAGATTTTTCTTTTCGGTCCTTCGACCCTTCGACAAGTTCAGGAACCGCAAGGTCATAGTCTCAGGAACCGCAAGGTCATAGGCTCAGCGAACACAAATTAAAATCTTATCACTTCATTCAGCGTAAGCAGTTTGACAAAATTTAGTGTTTGAACTGTTTTTGTACCGTCTGCATTTTTGAGCGTAATTCTAAAACTGCTGTCCTTTATTTCGTCTGCAATTTCGTCGCCATAAAATGATGCAAGAACTTCAAGATATTCTTCCTGTGTCATTATTTCATCATTAAAAACCGGCGAAAGCAGCATATCAAGGAACATAACTGTCTGACTGTCTGCTGAATCATAAAACTTCTTAAGGCTTTGTGGAGAAAGTGTTGCCGAAAGTTTTCCGTCTCGTGCAGAAACAACTCCCGATGTAAAGAGTGCTGATTTTCCGTTTTTATCTGTCATTGTAACAGAAAGATCTGTGCCATTATTAGAAACAGCCTTTATGTTCGAAAAACCGTTTCCTGCCATTTCGTATTCAATGTCCTTTGTATTAAAAATGACTTTGTCCGAAGTTTCTGTTCCAAGTCCTGCATTTATAAGTGCAACAAAAGCATTTCCTGCTATTCCATTGAATTTTACGTCTACAGAGCCGTTCTTATTAAGTTCAAGTTCAATTTCCGAAGTACAACTTGCAAAAATAAGTGTAGAAAAAATGGCAGCAGCAGCCAGCACGTATTTGAATCTGTTAAATTTTCCTTTCATTCGCTAGTTCCTTGCATAAAAGGCGGAAAGCGGAACTGTTACTCTTATTCCTGTGTACATTACTAGTCCGGCAGCAACAGATTCCATAAAAGGCAGGGCAGAACCGTCCATTTTGTTGTAAACCGTGTAGTTTATATCCTGAACAGCCTGAAGCCCAAGTTTGCCTATGTTCCACCGAGGAGTAGAAAGAGAAATACCAATTATGCCAGGGAACACAGAACCTTTAATTTCTTTGTCGGAATCAATAAGCGTTACGTCATCAAAAGTAAATACTGGTCCGGCGTAAACCCTTAAAAACTCGTTCATCGAAAGGCTTAATACAAGCGGAATCTGGAATGTATCAAGTCCCGAATTGAACCTGAAATATATACCGATTCCTGGATTAAGGTTCCAGCCCGCATAGCTTGCATGGATTCCTGCATCAATTCCTCTGTATCTAAAAACAAACTGACGCGGAGAAAGTAACGACCAGTCAAAGAAAACTGATGTATCAAAAAGAAGGTTATCTGCAAATGATGCCGACTGAACTGTAATTGTTTTATTTACTTTGGAAGTGTTGTCATCTGCCTGGTATTCAAATGGTTCCTGCATTTCTGTTTCTGCAAGCGAACTTCCATTTTTATAATCGTCTTTTCCAGAAGGCAGAAATTGTCCGGTAGAAACATAACGTCCTTTCCAGTAATCTTGATTTAAGGAAGAAACAATTACTCCTGTATTTACACCGTCACTTATAGCCGAAATAAACTGACTGTTTCCTATGTAAACGCCAATATGTGAAATTGTGGAGGATTCAGTAGTTTTAAAAAACAGCAGGTCGCCTATTTCTCGTTTTTCATCCGAAATAATACGGGCATAATTATAAATTGCTTTTGCAGTTCTTGGCAGCTGAACCTGAATAGATTTTTGTGCAGAATAATAAATGAGTCCTGAACAATCAAAGGAATCTGGCCCTATGGCGCCGTATTCATAAGGAGCACCTATATGCGTTTTTATTTCATCAATAAATTTTTCGCGCATTGTTTGTGCCTGTCCCGGAGAAATTGAATTGGTTTCTGCGCAAAGCTTAAAGCAGGCAAGTGAAAAAATAAGAATGAGAAAAAAACAGATTTTATGGGTAGGTGTAGTCTTCATATTCATATAAACCTATTATATCCGATTTTATTACATTTTTGTTCAATTATTTATTTTTTTTATGTATTATTATTCAAATTATGGAAACAAAATTAGCAGTTTTTGTCAATCAGATTGGATATTGTGCAGCCGGAACCAAATTTGCTTATGCAACTGGTCTTAATGGAAAT
The DNA here is from genome assembly GCA_017963165.1 of Treponema sp. Next base: position 62,289 of record JAGCTZ010000180.1, on the reverse strand, counting down.
GAAGCTTTTGAACTATGCAGCAGCAAGGATGGTAAAACTGTCTTTACAGGGACTACTGCTGTTCCTGTTCAGGATCGCGTAGCAGGCGAGCCCGTATGCTGTCTTGATTTTTCTGATTTTAAGAAGGACGGTGAATATTTTATACGTGTAAAATCAGACGATGGAAATAGTGCTCAGAGTGTTCCTGTAAAAATCGGAAAAAAGCTTTACGATGATATATATTTTTCTACCTTAAATTATTTTTATCTTTCACGTTGTGGTCAGGAGGTTACTTATAAAACAGAACCAGACTGGAATCACCCGGCCTGTCATGACACTCCTGCTGTTATTTATGGAACAGATCAGAAAAAAGATGTAAAAGGTGGCTGGCATGATGCAGGAGATTATGGACGTTATATAGTTCCTGCGGCTAAAACGGTAATGGATCTTTTGCTTTCATGGGAGCAGAGTCACGAAACATTTAAAAAGTTTGATATTCTTGCCGAAGCACGTTTTGAACTTGAATGGATGCTTAGTATGCAGCGTGATGATGGAGGCGTTTATCACAAGGTTTCGTGCTATCATTTTTGTGGCTTTATAAATCCTCAGGATGAAAAGGATGAACTTGTAATTTCTCCTGTTTCTACTACTGCTACGGCAGATTTTGCTGGTGTCTGTGCTTTTGCTGCTTCTATTTATGAAGATACAGACAAGGCTTTTGCAGAAACTCTTATGAAAGCTGCATTAAAGGCTCAGAATTATATAGAAACTCACGATGAAGAGCTTTTTAAAAATCCTTCTGAAATTACAACAGGCGGTTATGGTGACTGGAGTTCTGTTGATGAACGTTATTTTGCGTGCGCTGCTCTTTTTATGCAGACAGGCGACGAAGCATATCTAAAAAAAGCACTGGAGCTTAGAAGTTCAATTACAGATTTGCCTGACGATCCTAATTTTCCATGGAAGAACAAATGGTTCGAAGGCTTTGGCTGGGGAATGGTTGCCGGTTACGGAACAGAAATTTTCCTTCGTGCTAAAGATAAAATCAAGGATAAAAAGGCACTCAAAAGTCTTGAAGAATCTCTGCTTAAAAATGCAGACAAGGTGCTTAATCGGGTAAAGAATGCTTCTTTTGGAACAAGTATGGATAAGGTTCATTGGGGAAGCTGTGGTCATGTTTGCGACGAAGCTCATCTTCTGCTTGCTGCATGGGATGTTACCCATAATGATGAATATTACGAAGCTGCAAAAAAACAGCTTGATTATGTTCTTGGCTGTAATCCTATGAATATTTGTTATGTAACTGGTTTTGGAACAAATACCGTAAAATATCCGCATCATAGACCTTCCGGGGCTGTGAAAAAAACAATGCCTGGTATGCTGTCGGGCGGTCCTTGTGAAGGACTTTACGATGCCTGTGCAAAGGAAAAACTGGGCCCTCTGAATCTTCCTCCGTTACGCTGTTTTATAGATAATTTTGCAAGCTACAGCACAAATGAAATTGCAATCTATTGGAATTCATCCTTTGTTTATGTAGCGTCAAAATTGAAAATGGTGTAGTATAATCCTAATATGTTTTTGTGATAAGTGTAGCGATGTGACTTCTGCTATCAATGACGGACTTCTCGTCAGACTCACAATGACAAAATGTTAGGAGAAAGACAATGTTAGAACTCAAAAACGTTACAAAAGCGTACAACAAAAATTCTGTTAAAGCAGTTGATTCGCTTTCAATGACAGTAAATGATGGAGAAATCTTTGGATTTCTTGGTCCAAATGGTGCCGGAAAAACAACATCAATCAGAATGTTAACAGGCATCCTTCAGCCGGATGAAGGCGAACTTCTTTTGGATGGCATTTCTCTTAAGGAGCGCCCTATTGCAGCAAAAAGAACCTTTGCTTTTGTTCCAGATAATCCGGAAACCTTTTCGCGCCTTAAGGCAATTGAATATCTTGATTTTATAAGCGATGTATATAAGATTCCGCAGGAAGATAAAATGAACCGCATTAAAGCTTACTGCGAAAAATTCGGAATGCTTGAAAATCTGAGCAGCCGCATTTCTTCTTTCAGTCATGGTATGAAGCAGAAGCTGTTTTTGATTGCAAGTCTTATTACAGATCCTAAAAACTGGATTCTTGACGAGCCGATGGTTGGTCTTGATCCGGAAGCTGCCTTTACAATTAAGGAAATTATGCGTGAACGTGCTGCTGCCGGTAAAACCGTTTTCTTTTCTACACACGTAATGGAAGTTGCAGAAAAGCTTTGTGATAGAGTTGGAATCATCAAAAAAGGGAAGCTTGTTTTTATAGGTACAATGGCAGAGCTTCAGGCTCAGCATGGAGCAGAAGGTCAGTCTCTTGAAGATATTTTCCTTAAGCTTATTGCGGAGGAATAATATGAAGCAGAATATGATTTGGCCTTTGTTCAAGATTCTTGCTTCGAACCTTTTTTCTTTTGGAACTTTTATTGAAGGATTTAAAAAGGGCGTAAAGGGAATCTTAAAAAATATTCTTGTTATTGTTCTTGTTCTTTATTTTGTTATAGTTGCCGGCGGAATGTACATTGCTATTATGAATAGTGTTGGTAATGGGCTTGTTAATTCCGGCGATATAGAAAAAATGCCTGTAATGATTGTTTTTGCGGCATTTTGTCTTGTCCTGTTCTTTGGCTTTATTTCTGCAGCAACAAATTATTATACCGGCTGCGGCGAAGAACAGTTTCTTGCAATGCCTTTAACTCCTAAAGACATCTTTGGAGCTAAGGTTGGTGTAACAGCAATTACAGATGCTGCTCTGGGCGCTGCCGTAATGATTGTTGGTGCAATCATTTATGGCATTAAGGCAAAGCTTTATACAAATCCTCTGTTTTATCTGGGAATTATTGTAACAACTTTTGCCATTGTCTGCCTTTGTCTCTTCTTAATTTATACTTTGCTCATTCTGGCAATGATAATTTTCCCAAAGCTGCGTAAACGAAGTATTCTTACAGGAATTGCAACAGTTCTTGTATTTATTTTTGTTTGCGGTTACAGTCTTTTTTCTTCTAACCTTGCAATGATGTTTGACCTTAGCGAAAACGGTGCGGCTCCGGCTCTTCAGCTTATCCGTCTTTCTGTACAGAAGCTTCCATTCTTAATGATTTTTTCTGATTCACTTAGCGGAAGGCCTCTTGCAATGCTGGTTATGCTGGCTGTTTCGGCTCTGTTTATTTTTGCAATAGTGCCTCTTTATTCTCCTGTTTACATCAAGACCCTTAACGGCTTTGCAGATGTAAAATCAAAGAAAATTACTAAGGCACAGGCTGCCGTTGTTCTGGATAAAGAACTTAAGTCAAACTCTGTATTCAGCACTATGCTTACAAGAGATTTCCGAACCGTATTGCGCGAACCATCTTTCTTTGCAAATGGTCCGCTTATGATAATCCTTATTCCTGTTATCTTTGCAATTTCTTTTACTGTAAGCTTTATTATGGCTGGTAACGAAGGAATTTCGGCTCTTACAAATTCTCTTAAACAAAGCATGCTTGCTCTGGACCCAGCCGGTCTTACAAGAATAAAGCATTACATTGTACTTATTCTTGCAGCCTTTGAAATTTTTATGGGCAACTGTACCAACATTGCTGCTACTTCTTTTTCCCGCGAAGGAAAAGCTCTTTTTGACCTTAAGGCTATGCCAATAGAAACAGACACAATTGTATTTGTAAAATTCTGGCACGCCTTTATTTATTGTATAATTGCTGCTGTATTTATGTCTCTGATTTTACTAGGTGGAGTACTTGCCCTGGGACTTCCATTTACAGTCGGCGAACTTATAGTAATGTGTATAAAAGCAGCCGTTGTAAACCTTGTTGTTTCCCTCGCTCTTATATTTGGAGAAATGTTCATTGATACAGTTAATCCAAAGCTTTTGTGGGAAACTCCTACAGCTGCTTTTAAGCAGAATGTAAATGCAGTTGTTTCTTCGTTTATATCTATGGGTGTTGTAGCAATTTTTGTTGTTCTCATCTTTATTATGCCAAAGAATACAATTGGAATGCTTTTAATAATTGCAATTTTTGCTGTTATTTCGGCACCACTGGGATATTTTTACTTTAAGTATGCTGTAAAAAAGATTCCAAAGATGTAATTTCCTGTAGCGAGAATACAAACGTGAATATGAAAAAAACGGTCTTTGCTTTAATTTTTTTTACTTTCGTTTTATCTATGCTCACGGCTCGTCAGGGAGTGATGGCAGGTACTAACAAGCTTAGAGTTAGTCAGACAGAGTTTTTTGATATTATCTATTCAGAAGAAAACTCTGTCACTGCCAGAATCCTTTATGAAAATGCCGATAACATTTTGCGCGAGCTTTCGGATGAATATGGAGCCGCGCTTGTTGTCGATGGCAGATTCCCTGTTGTAATTACAAAGGGAGTTGAACAATTTAATGCTTATTTTACTTACTTTCCATATAATCATATCGTAATTTATGATACTGCAATGTTTTCTGACCTTGCAGTTTTTTCTCAGACAGTTCTTTCTGTTTTTACACATGAGCTTACTCATGCAGTTACTTATAATTTAAAGTCTCCATTTTTTGCGGGAGCCAGCTTAATGTTTGGTGATCCTATGGGGGGACATTACCTTACAGTAACAAGCGGAATGGCAGAAGGTGCAACTGTTTCTTATGAAAGTTCAAAAGGCGAAGGCCGCTTAAACGATCCTTATGCCCTGCAGATGGTCCGTCAGTCAAAAATTGAAAATAAGTTTCCTTCATATTCTGATGTAAAGGGTGCTTCCGATGCTTACCCACGAAATTCGTTTTATTATTTTAATGGGGCCTTTGCAGAATATTTGCAGCGAACCTTTGGAATGCATAAGTATGCAGAATTCTGGTATCGTTGTGTAAACTTAAAAAATCTTACAGCCGGCAGGGCATTTAAAAAGACTTTTGGAATAAAACTTGATAAGGCCTGGAAAATGTTCAGGGATTCGTATTCTGTTCCGGAGGTAAACGGCGCAAATCCAATAGTAACCGGACAAGCCGAAGATTTTTTTGTTCCAAAAGCTAAAAAAGGTTCCGTAAAAAATAATTCAGGAGCTCTTTATTCAGATTTGTGTGTAAGTTCAAAAGGAATTTATTATATAGATGATTCAAGCAGTTCTGTTTACTTTGTAGATTCACTTCAAATCAAAAAGGGCGGAACAGTAACACCGCAGAAGCTTTTTCATTATGATTATATAGACAGCCTTAAAGTTTCGAGCGATGGTCGTTTTGCAGCAATAGGCTATTATTCAACTATGGCCGACTGCATCAAACACAAGGCTGCAATTTATGATATTCAGAATAAATCGTGGTTTTATATAGAAGAAACTAGTGTTGTTGCTCCAGCAATTCTGGAATATAACGGACAATTTTATTGTGCTTATCAAAAATATGAACCGCAGAAATATTCAATTGTAATTCAGCAGTTAAAAGGAAACAGCCGGCTTACAGGAATGGAAAAGTTTGCTGTCCTTAATTTTGGCGAGGAAGAAGTTCCGACAGATTTTACAGATTTAGGAAACGGGAACTTTGCTTTTATTAAAAAGTCTGCCCTTGATTATTCTATTTGTGTTGCAAGTCTTGATTGCTCCGAGCTAACAGAATACAAAGCTCCTGTAGAAGGAATGAGACTTCGTAATTTGTCGGCTGATTTTTCTGCGGCACAGGATTTAAGTTATTCAAGAAAGCTTGCTTTTTCATGGGGAACAAAAGAAACTCTTCCTCGGCTTGGATTCCTTGATTTACAGATAGACAGCTTTAGTCTTTCCCAGGAAAATATTTCGGGCGGTGTTTACAGTCCTGTTATTATGGAAAATATCTGGTATAAAGGACAAAGCTCTAAGCAGGGACAGGTTTTATATATCGGGCAGTTCTTTAATCAAAACAGAATCTTAAGGCTCAATGAAAATGAACAGGAATATCTTGTGATTTCGGACGATTCCCTGTCGCCTTTGGAAAATGTAGAAAATGCAGAAACCGGGGTAGGGGAGCCTGAAGCTTCGATTGTGTCTGGTGCAGTTGTTCTTATGCCGCAGGAAGAGCTTCCGTATAAACCATATTCTTATTCTAACTATATATTCGACGGTTTTCTTTTTCCGTATCCGTTTGTTTCTTCTCGTAATTTTATTAACCATGGTGATATGGGTTCTTATGACATGTCGTATGGTTTTACATATTTTACCTCTACACCATGGACTTCTGGTATTACGAAGTTAGCTGGCGGTTATGGTCCAAGTACAAAATCTGGCGCCTTTAGTTTAGAATATCAGGGCGGTACAGATACTTCGGTTATTGGTTATGATATTGCGTCAAGTGTAGAATTTGATAAGCATGGCTTTAAGCAGACTTACGCCATGGCAACAGTTTCAAGCAGCTTTAATTTTGGCAAGCGTTCTGCATTCCTGGTTTCTGCGGCCGCCGATGTTGATTATGGACGTGTTTCGTATACAGATTCAAATAAAAAAATTGTAAATGACTGTATGAATGTTTATTTTAGAACTTCACAGACCTTTGCAACTGCGTATTCAAATATTGTTTCAAGCGGTCCTGGAACTTATGAACGTGCAGGCTTTAATTTTTCTGCTGGAATTATTCACAGTTATCTTTCAAAGCTTAAACCGGAACAGCAAAAAATTGTAGGTAATTATGATCTTGGTTTTGATTTTTTGTGCTGTGTGCCAAAGCTTCTTCCTATAACCTGTTATAATGATTTTACTTATAATTTCCCGGCAAAATTGCAGGCATCCTTGTTTCCGTTGAATCAGGGTGAGTATTCAGCAGCAAGCCTTGAGTCCGAAGTTGTTCTGTTTGGTTACGATATTCAAAAGGCATTTCCTGCTATTTCGGCTTTGTTTATAAATGATGTAATTGTTACGCTTAAATATACAGGCGGCTTTGATTATGCAGATTCAACAGAAAGCGGAAAAGACTGGCATATTGCCGAACTTAGTAAATATATTTCGCAGGCAGCCGCCAGAGAGCTTAAATACAGAGATTATGGTACAGTAAAAGTGTCTGTAGGCTTTACGCCAAATGTTGGTACCTTTGCAAACAGTCAGTTCCGCAATAATTTTTATCTTTCTTATAGCTTTGGTGAAAAAGCTAATCTTCCGGAAGAACTATTTAGTTTTGGTTTTGAAGCACAGTTCTAAAGTCATTGGTTGCACATTATAAATCTTTGTTGTCGAAATTATGAAAAAATGCGGAGCGAAGGTTCTGGTTTTGCGGAGCGTCATACTCCCCCTGCGGAGCAAAATCAGGTTCTTCGCGGGAGCATTTTTTCATAATTTTGGATTTAATTGTTATAATGTGTTTGAATTCTTTGCTTTTCTTCAAATTCTGATATAAAATATATAATGTCGCATAAAAATGTAGTGTTTTTAGTAAAAAGTGCCGATAATTGAAAAGATAAACTGTAGACTCGTGATGTCTTCAATCGTTTTTTTAAAGGAGTTTGAATTAGTATGAAGCATATAAAAGGTTTATTCATTTTATTCTTTTTCTGTTTTGTCTCGGCTATTTCTTTTGCACATGGAAAAGGCGATATTGAAGAGATAGATGTAGAGAACGTAAACAGCTGGAAGGAAACTTTTGATCTTGAAGGTAAAACTCAGAAAAAGGCCACGAAGTATAATATCATGATTACGGCTACTGACCTTGGTGGAAACCAGCATGTAGAAGGTCCATTCAACCTGTATGTTGATCCGGAATCTGACCGTCCAATTTGTGGTATTACAAACCCATACACAAACATGCGTGTTGTAGGTAACCTTAACATTGTCGGAACATGTGTTGATGATGATGGTGTTTCCAAGGTTGAACTCCTCCTTGATGAAGGTACCGAAAACGAGCAGCTTGTAATTGCCGAAGGTAAAGAATTCTGGTCATATTATCTTGATACAACTAAACTTGAAGAAGGTCCACATACAATCAAGGTTACCGGTTATGATATTAACGAAGAACCTGTTGTAAGTAAGCCTGTAACTCTTACCTGGCAGCTTGACCGTAAGCAGCCTCTTACAGCCGTAGAAAATATTGGCATGGGACAGCTTGTTTCCGGCAATGTAACATTTAAAGGTACTGTAAACGACGGTAACGGTATTAAAGAGCTTTTCTATTCTATTGATAACGGTGGATTCTGGTATCCTGTAAAGCTTTCTAAAACAAAGAGTTATGATACAGTGGAATTCTCTTTCTCTATAGATACACGTAAATTTGACGATGGTCCTGCAGTATTGTGGTTCAAGGCTGTTGATAACGCAACTTCTGAAGGTGCATATTCCTTCCTTTATTATATTGATAATACTAAGCCTGATGTTCAGATTGTTTATCCTGCTGATGATGTAGTAAACGGAAAGTTTACAATTTCGGGCTTTGCAAAAGATGATGTTGGTGTAACTGATTTGTCATGGACCTTTGGAGATCAGAGTGGTGTCTTTGATCTTATTCCTGGAAACCCTTATTGGGCAGTTACTCTTGATACAATCGGGCTTAAAGATAAGTCTCGTAAATTCGCTGTAAAAGCAGTTGACCGCGCAAGTAATGTAGTAGAAGTTTCTAAGGTCATTATGCTTAATCAGGAAGATGATAAACCTGTTGTAACAGTTACAGAGCCTTCTGCCGGTGATATTTATGCCGGTGATGATAAGGCTGTTTATGTACGAGGTTTTATAACTGATGACGACAGTGTTGAGTCTGTAAAAATTCAGCTTGATGGCGAAGAGCCTGTTATTCAGAATACAAGAGGTGCTTTCTATTATGAAATCTGCAAGGCTGTAGATCTTTCTGCCGGAAATCACAAAATTACAATAACCGGAATTGACGAATTTGGAGTTGAAGGAAACTCTGTTGTAATTCCAATTCTTTCTAAGGGTGCTGCACCAGAATTTACTCAAGGTGTTGTTACTGTTGGAAAAGAATCTGTTGATTTTGTAAACGGAATGGAAATTCATCCGGAAGCAGGAAAGACCTTCTCTGTAACAGCAACTTCTCCTCTTGGAATTAAAGAAGCTCATATCGAAGTAGCAGGACAGGAAACTCGCGATGAAGTTCTAAAGAATGTTTCATCATACACCTTCTCGCTTCCTATTACTCCTTCATTTGGAAAGGGACTTATTCCTGTAACAATTTCTGTAACTGATGTTATAGACAGAGTTTCTGAATATAAAGCATTCCTTTATATTACTAATACTGCTATTGTAAAGAACGAAGATCCTATTGTTGTTTTTGACGACAGTACAGTTGCCGAAGACGGTTCAATCATAAATAATTTTGAATTCCCTGCAACAGGTTACCTTATTGGTGGAACTGCTGCTAAGGTAGAACTTATTCCTGAAACACCATTTGCAACAGCAATTCTCGAAGGAAATCAGATTAAGCTTATTCCTGGAGATGCAATCGGTGGTTCTGAACCTGTAGTTGTTCGTGTAACAACAGATAAAGGTAAGATTGCAGAATCTAGACCTCTTATCTTTAAGAATGATAATGTTCTTCCAAATCTTTTCATAAATAATTATGAAGGTTCAATGGCAATTCCTGCACGTAATACTCAGCTCACAATTACCGGTTCTGCAAAATGCGAAACTGGGGTAGGTGGTGTAAGCTATAGAATTCTTGGTGCAGAAGCAACTCTTGATAAAAACGGAGTTATTTCAAAAGTAACTCCTCGTCCAATAGAAGAAAGCTATCAGTCAATTCCTTTGCAGGAAGATGGAAACTTCTCTCTTGATATTGAAACTTATCCACTGCCAGACGGTATGTATGTAGTAGAATTTATTGCAGAAAGTGCCGGCGGTAATAAGGTTGCGAAAGCAGTTGCATTTAATACTCTTCCAGAAATCGAAGAAGTAAACGGAAAAATGCCTGTTGCTAAACCTCAGGTTATTACATGGCTTGATGGCTTTGATGTTTATGCTCTTGCAACTTATCAGGGTGAACTTGATACAAACTTCCAGACCTTTGCACGTGCAGACATGGAGGAAGGTCCAAATGCCCTTACCTTTGCTTGTTCTGCAGAAGAAAAGGCTCCTGTATCTTCAAAATATACTGCTCAGAAAGCACCAACTTTATCTGCTTCTATTGTAGAAGTTGATGGTTTCCCATATTACAGCGGTATGCCTGTAAAACTTCCTTACGGTTCTTCAAAGGAACCAAAGTACCTTACACTTTATATTGATACAGGTGCTACAGTTAATTCTGTTTCTTACGAAATTACAGGTGATGAAATTGCCGGTGGTGATGTTAAGCAGACAGGTTCTGCAAAGCTTAATAAACCGGAAGATCAGCGATGGATTGTTGATATTCCATTAAATAATCTTCCATCTCGTGTAAACAAGATTAATCTTACAATCAAAGCAGGTTCTCTCCAGCAGGTTGTAAGCGGTTCTATCACAGTTATCCGTGATACAGAATATGATTACACAGATGATGTTGAAAAGATTTACGGATTCCCTGGTGTTGGAACAACCTTTGATTCAAGAGATTCAAACTGGATTTTGTATGATGGCTCAAAGTACATGTTCTATGCAAATGTAACTGGTCCTGTTACTGCAGAGCTTGTTGGAAATCCTGATGGTCTTGAGATTCAGACAGATGATAAATTCATAACCCTTTCTGCAACAAAGGATGGTGTTTATAATAATGTAGTTCTTCGTGTTGCAGACCGCTTTGGTGATGTATTTGAATATGAACCAATTAATATTCTTGCCGACTCAGAAGCTCCAGAGCTTGTTCTTCTTACTCCAGAGCTTCAGCAGTGGCTCAGCGATTATGTAAATATTTCTGGTACTGTAACAGATGCACTTGGTGTACGCAAGGTTGACTACTCTCTTGATGGTGGTGAAACCTGGCGTGAAATTCTTCTTAAGGGTGATGCAAATGGTCTTGGCGTTACCTTCAGCGAAGACATTGATATTAAATCTGTAATGGATGGTCTTTTAAGACTTGATTTACGTGCTTACGATAATGCAGGTCACGTTAAGACTGTTACAACAGCTGCATTTAAGGATACAACGCCTCCTCAGGTAAGCATAGTAGAACCGCTTTCAATTGATATTGTAAACGGTGAAACTCTCCTTGTATTCAAGGTAGAAGATAACGGCTGGTTCAATAAGGCTGAATACCTTATGATTGCCGGCGAAGATCGCGAAGAAAAGCGCAATCAGATTGAAATAGAACCACTTGTAAGTGCAATTGTCGGTACCGAAGATCAGCCAATTGATGATATCATGCAGTTTATCTTTACTGATGATGCCGGAAACACAACAACAATCGAAGGCTGGGACTTCACAATTGATAATAAGTCAGACCTTCCAATCGCAGAGATTCACGTTCCAAATGAACTTCAGGTTCTTACACGTGACTTTACAATTTCTGGTGTTGTATACGATGATGATGGTCCTTCTACAATCTGGTATAAGATAGATGATGATGAATTCCAGGCTCTTCCTGAACCAGGAACAAGCTTCTCTATTGATGTACCACTTTACACAATGACAGATAACGAGCATACAATTTATGTTTATGCAGTTGATATTAATGGTGTAAAGGGTGATGTTTATGAAAGAACCTTTAGAATCTCTCTTGAAGAGCCAAAGGGTTCTGTTGAACTGCCTACAATCGATACTTCTGTACGCGAAGTTGTAACAATTTCGGGTGTTGCAAGCGATAAGAACGGTATCATGAAGGTTGAGCTTTCTCTTGATAACGGAAACAGCTACAACGATGCAGTTGGTACAGAAGAATGGTCATATCAGGTTGATACACGAGCAATTCCTGGTGGTACACAGGTTGTCTTCCTGCGTATTACAGATAATTATGGAATTAAGGGCTTGTATTCAAGTTTGATTAATATTGATAACGAAGCGCCGGATATTGCACTTGACCTGCCTCTTGATGATTCTACATCAACCGGTCAATTGTTCTTCTCTGGTTATGCTTTTGATAACGTAGAAATTTCTGATCTGTACATCACAATCAGAAACATGGAAAAAACTTCGGATGCTATTAAGCGTTCAATTCCAAAGAATAATATTATTGGTGAAACTCTTGATATTACAGACCTTCCAGACGGCTTCTATAACGTAGAACTTTCCGGAGAAGATATGGCCGGTAATAGAACTAACGTAAGCCGTAACATTCACCTTGATAAGTCTAAGCCGCCTGCAGTTGTAGACGTGCTCTACCCACTTAATGGTGAACACAAAAACGGACGCTTTAATATTTACGGACAGGCTGCATCTAACGTTTCGGGCAAAATTACATCACTCAGACTCTTTGTTGATGATAAGTTTGTAAAAGAAACTTCATTGTCCGAATCTGGCTTCTTTAAGTTCGAAATTACACCGGCTGCCGAAGTAAATACTGGTGAACTTGATATTGATGGTAATCCAATTAAGATGGTAATAACCGATATGACAGATGGCGTTCATACATATTATGTAGAAGCTATCCTGCAGGATGGAAGCAATGTTCCATCTATAAAGCAGACTATTACTTATAGTTCAATAGGTCCATGGATTACTCTTGATAACTTTACATACGGTGACTTTGCTATGCGCCGTCCATATCTTAAGGGTACTGCCGGTTACAGCCGCGACCCAGAAGAAGTTGCAATGGCTAAGGCAAAGGATGCTGCTAAAGAGTTTAAGGATGCTGTAGCTGCTAAATCAGTTGCAAAGGTTGAACTTAGCTTTGATAACGGTAAAACATTCGAAGAGCTTTCTACAAATGAAAAGTGGCTCTATCGTGTAGAAAATGAAGACTGGACAGAAGGTTATCACTTCCTGCTTATCCGCGCTACTATGAAGAACGGTGAAGTTGCAATTGAACGAACAATTGTTCAGATTGATAATACTGCTCCAACAGTAAGACTTATTGCTCCTGGCAACGGTGGACGTTATAACCAGATGCTCGAAGCAGCCGGTCTTTCTAAGGACTCTGTTGGTCTTGAAAATGTAACTATCGCTCTGCGTAAGGGTGATAAATCTTCTTACGAAGTTCCATCATTCATCCAGGGACTTTACCTTGACTTCCATTTCTGGGGTGCTTCTTTGTACGAGGTTGGTGCAGGTCTTACCTTCTTTGATGACAACGTTAAGCTTCAGTTCCTGTTTGGACAGTATACTCAGGCACAGCGTGATGCAGTAAATGCTTTCCTTGGAAATATTGTAAGTGAACTTCGTTATGGTGGAAATATCGTCGGTGGTAAACTTCTTGCCAACATTTCTACAATACCGTTCAGCTTCTTCTTTGGTCACGACTTTGACTGGCTTAGTGCGAGCGTTGCGGTAGGTGCCCAGTTCAGCCACTTCTCTCAAACAAATAGTGGTAAGGGACAGATCCTTTCTGCGGTGCTTGCTCAGCTTGAATTCCCACGAGTTCATATAAATGAAGTAAAGGCATTCAGTACATTCTCTATGTACTATGAGTTCTCATTGTGGTTCATACCTTCGGACGTTGCGAGTGATGATATCAAGAAATTGATTCCTCAAGGCTCAATCGGTCTACGTGTGAATGTATTCTAATCCGGAGGTTCTGGCTATAGGTTGAGGTGCTTATGATTTTTGGTAAGAGGCTTAAATCATTTTTGCTTGTCATGATTTTCTGTCTGTGTTCTTCTTCTCTGTTTGCTATAGAAGATTATGTAAGCAAGGTTTATAAAGAAATAGATGTAATTTTCGAAAACCAATCAGATAATGAACTTCATAATGTTCTTAGTGAATATGTGAATGACAGATATTATTATCTGATGGAAAATTATACAAAAAAGAAGATTCGTCGTCTTATTATTGATAATGAATATGAATTTGCCATGTCTGCAATTTATGTTATTATTGACAATAATATTGACGGTGACTTTGAAGATGAAGATGCCGTTGATCTTTATGCTACTGTTGCCGAAGCGTACGAAATCCAGAAGCAGTACGAATTGGAGCAGGAACAAAAGGCACTGGCCGAAGCTGCTAAGAAAGAAGCCGAAAAAGAAAGGCTTGCAGCAGAAGTCGATAAAGATTATAACGTTGTTACAACTTCGGAAGGTAAAAAGATTTATCTTTCTGCAAAGGATGAACGCCAATCAAGCTACAGATGGAGTGCCAGCTTTGGTATGATTGATTTTGGTGTTTCAACAGCAAAAGGCCTTAAAAGTCCTTTAATGGGCGAAGGTATTTCTTTGGAAGCAACTTACGAATATACAATTCCACAGAAGCTGGAAATTGGCGGCGATTTGTTCTTTGACTTTAAGTTCATGCAGTTCAACAGTGGTCCTATGAATTTTAATTTTGAGATTGCTCCTAAGGTTGCATTCCCTAAATTAAATTCCAAGTTGTTCTTTAGACTTGGTTTCTGCGATTTTGGTGTTCTTAAGCAGGAAACGCAAACCACTGCAGTTGTTAAGGAAATTCAAGAATGCCTTTATGGTAATGTTGTTTCTCCATTCCTTGGCGTTCAGTTGAGCAATGAAAATCTTGGAAATGCAGGTCTTACAGTCGGCTTAAATTATCTGTTCGCAGGTATTATAAGCGGCGATTATCAGGCTTTGAGTTTAAATGGCGGAGTTTCGATTCCGTTTGCAGAATTAGAGAGAGTTAAACTTCTATTTAATGTAAGTACCAGGGACATATTATTGATAAAGAAGCAGGGTGGAGTAGAAAACCATCTTAGTGTTATTTTAGGATTTGGAGTGGAAAATGTTATTAGATAGGTATAAGAAAATTATTGCAGCATTTATATTTGCGTTCCTCTCGGTATCTGTTTTTGCGGCAGATACTTCTGCACTCGTAAAAAAGCAGCTTACTGCTGCCGAAGATGCCATGGACGAGGATGATGTTGAAACAGCCTACAAAAAGGTAAACGGCGCTCTTCAGATGATGAATGAAGAAACTCCTGCAACCTTACGTTCTTCTGTGCTTTCGGAAGCAAAGCTCATCTATCAGCAGAAGCTTGAACTGATTGTTCAGGAGTATGATGGTGTTGCTTTAAGTGATATTAAAATCATGCTCGAAAAATATCCTGAAGTAAAGAACACAAAGACCGAAAAGCTTTTGAGTCAGATAGAAGAAAATCAAAAGATTGCAGCCGAAAATCAACGAAAGGCAGAACTTGCGGCATCAGAAGCAGCAGCCCAAAAACGCCATCTGGAAGAGCAGCAATCAATTAAACAGCAGACTCAGGCTCTTGAAAGACAGAATGAAGCTTTGTCTAAGCAGAATGAAGCAATTTCAAAACAGGCAGAATCAAATGCCGAACTTGCCGAATCTATGAAAAATCAGGCAGAATCTATGAAGAATCAGGCCGAAACTCAGGCAGAGCTTGCTGAATCAATGAAATCTCAGGCAGAAGAAATTGCAAAATCAAACGAAAACTCTGCAAAGAATCTTAAGGCAATTCAGGATGGTTTTGCCGGTATGCAGGATTCTATGAGTAATCAGGCAGAAGCTTTGAAGGAATCTTCTCAGGTTCAGGCTAAGTCGGCAACTATTATGGTTGTTTCTATTATAGGAATTGCTGTTCTTATTCTTATTATTGTTCTTGTTGTAATTGTTATTGCACGCCGTAGTATGCAGCAGCAGGCAGAACGTCAGGAACAGTATATGCAGGCATTCCGTCTTATTGCAGAAAATACAAGTAATACAAACAGAATCATGCTTGGTGGTGTTACCGACTTATATGGAAATCACGGAGAAGCTCTTAAGCTTGCAGGAACTTCTACATGGGCACCTGCACAGGCTTTACCGGATGTTACATTTACACCAGAAGAAGAAGAAGAACTTAAACAGCTTGCAGTTAAGTGTGAAGAAATTGGTGCAAAAATTGATCAGATTACAAACCGCAAGAATAATTCAAAGAATATCAGTGAGCTTGTATATAAGCTTTCTATGCAGCTTGGTTTGTCACAGGGTATTGCAATGCTTAACTTCTGTGCTTCTATGATTTATGATGCAGGCTTCCTTGGTGTTGACCCTTCAATTTGGGAAGCAGAAAAGCTTACAGATGCACAAAAAGAAGAAATGCGTAATCACGTTAATATTGCCGAAAAATATCTTGATTTTGTTCCTAAAAAGTACTGGGCTGTTTTTGATGATGCTTCTAAAAAGCACCATGAAAACATGGATGGATCGGGATATCCTAACGGCTTAAAGGGCGACGAGATTCCTCAGATTGCACGCCTTATTCGTGTTGCCGAAACCTTTGTTGCATTGTCTAGCCGTCGTAACTATCGTCAGGCAATGGATAAGGAAACTGCAATTGCCAAATTACGTGAGCAGCCGGAATACTACGATACAGCAGTTGTAGATATGCTTGATCAGATTGTATAAAAATCAGATAGTATAAATAATTGCCGGGCCTGTCCCGGCAATCTTTTTTTTAAATTACTTGTAATATCTTACCGATAATAAGAGTATGGTTACTATACTCATTGTGTTATCGTTGTTGTTTTGTGTGCCTGCACAAGCTGCTTTTGCGCAGAATACAAAACCTCTTTATCAGTTGCCGGGCAAAATTACTGCTTCGGCAGAATCACAAACCGAAACAGATGTATTTCTTGTAGGTTCTGATTCTGGATTATTTAAAGTTACTTCCTCAAATAATGTCATTCCATTATGGACAGAAGGTCGTGTAGATCAGATTTCACGTGTTAACATATCCGGACAGGAAGGCTGGATTATCCGTACCCAAAAGGGTATTTTCTTTACCGAAGATTTAAAGACCTTTTCGGAACGCGACAATGGACTTCCATTCCTTACAATTAAAAAATTTGATGGTGTTACGCCAAGTCTTACCCTTCAGATTCAGGAATTAAAGGATTTTTGTATAAATCCGCTTAATAACAATGAGATGGTTACCGCTACAAAGGATAACGTTTATTATTCAAGCGATGCAGGACAGAACTGGACTTCGCTTGGATCAATGAGTAAAAATTCTCCGGGAATAAAAGCCGTTGCTGTTGCGACAATTCAGGGTGAAACAGTCGTTTTTATGGCTCATTCAATTTTTGGACTTTCGTATATCCTGCCACAAAAACCAAAGGCAAACTGGACAGATATAGAAGATGGTTTTGTCAAAATGCAGTCGCTTTCTTCGCCGGATGAAATTGCAGATATTCTGCCTGTTGTACGCACGAATCTGGACGGCTCGCAGTATACAGAAATTTATATTTCTCAGACATATCTTCCTTGTCTTTATAGACTTGACTGGGAAACAAAAAGCGGCGTGCTTATTTACAGAGGCACGGAGCCTGTAGATTCTTTTGATGGTCTTACAATAATTGATGATGTTCTTGTTTATACTCATCTTGAAGGAATAGGTTCACTTGATATAAATACTCTTACAAGTCCTGGAACTCCTGTAATGTTTAATGATTGGAACAAAGCGTTTGCAGCTGTACCGGGAATGATTAATTCTGCCTGGGTTCCGCAGACAAGAAGCGGTTTTGGAAAAGCAATATTACTTAATGAATTATGGCTGCTTTATCCTGGAACAGTTAATTCTCCGTATGCCGAAAAAGCTAATGGCAAAAAAGCAATTTATGCTTCGGCCTATCAGTGCCGCAACCAGGAAGGAATAGATAAATTTAAGAAGGTTGTAAAAGACCGAAACATGAATGCTCTTGTAATTGATATGAAGGATGATTACGGTTTCTTGCGTTATCAGACAAAGGATCCGCTTGTTCTGGAAAAAGGAACAGTTTCTACATATGCAGTTGATCTTGAACATTTTATCGACGAATTCAAAAAAGAAAATATTTATCTTATCGCAAGAATTGTAACTTTTAAGGACAGAAGTCTTACTAAATATGGTGGCGGAAAATATGCTGTCTGGGATTCAAAATTGAATAAGCCTTGGACTGGAATAAAGGGCTATGAAGATATTGTTGATGAAGAGGGTAATGTTACCGGTTCAGAAACTCAATATTATGATGAGCAATGGGTAGATCCATATTCCGAAGAAGTATGGGAATATAATATTGCGGTTGCAAAAGAGCTTATCGCACGCGGCTTTGATGAAATTCAATTTGATTATATTCGTTTCCCGACAGATGGTTTGAATCTTTACAATGCAAAATACCGCTGGCAGGATAAAGGAATGGACAAGGAATCTGCCCTTATTTCGTTCCTGTCGTATGCCCGCGAAAATATTAATGCTCCTATTGGAATTGATATTTATGGAGCAAACGGCTGGTATCGCAGTGGAACACGTACGGGTCAGGATTCGGAATTACTTTCAGAATATGTTGATGTAATTGGTCCGATGTTCTACCCGAGTCACTTTGAGCAGACATTCCTTAATTATGCACCTTATGCAGATAGAACTTATAGAATTTATTATTACGGCTCGTTCCGAAATACTATTATGTGTCGTAACCGTTCTATTATAAGACCTTGGGTTCAGTCGTTCTATCTTGGTGTTAGTTATGACAAACAATATTATGACGAAGATTATATCCGTAAGGAATTTTTTGGAGTTCGTGATTCTATAAACCGCGGCTATATGTGCTGGAATAATTCCGGTGAATATGGTGTTACTCCGCCTGATGTTACAGATACCGAAAACTTTACGGGAACAGCTCCTGAGTCAAGCTGGGAATTCAAAAAGCCGGCAATTGGAACAACGATGAAGCCTCTTTCGTCTGGTGAAGAAATAGATCTGTCAATTCTGGACAGTATCTTAAATCTTTATGCAGATGATGATGATAATTATTACTCTCCGTTATTGCAAAGCTCGAACGTTAAACGGTATCATAACTAGGTATGGCACTGAATCAGTACACACCTGAAGAACCAATCTCATCTATTGCAACGGCACTCGCACCTGCAGCCTTGGGAATTGTCCGCGTTTCGGGCAAAGGCTGTATCGAGCTTGTAAGTAAAGTATTTTCCAGACCGCACGCATTACTGGAAGCTCCTGGTAATACAGTTGTGTATGGCTGGGTGGAATCAGAGTCCGGGGTCCCTGAGCCTGTCGAAGGGCGCAAGAAAATTGACGAAGTAATGTGTGCCGTTTACCGCGCGCCAAAATCATATACAGGCGAAGATATGGTGGAAATATTCTGTCATGGAGGTCCTGCTGTTGTTACTGCAATACAAAATCTTATGCTGCGTTCGGGCTTTCGTCAGGCAAACAGGGGAGAGTATACCTTCCGTGCTTATATAAACGGCAAAACAGATTTAACAAAAGCCGAAGCTGTTCGTGAAATTATAGACAGTCATACAGATGATTCTAGATCGCATGCCGCAGGACGACTTGCCGGTGCGCTTTATGAAGAAATTGATTCAATAAAAAAACTTATTATAGATACGCTTGCTGCTATTGAAGTAGAAATAGAATATCCGGAAGACGAAGAAACTATTGCCGACACATTTGATAAGGCAGACCTTGAAAAGGCAGAGCAGAGACTTGCCGGACTTGTTGCTTCGTGGCGCGGTGAAAAATTGTACCAGGACGGAGCGCGCGTTGTTCTTGCCGGCCGCACAAATGCAGGAAAATCTTCACTGTTCAATGCAATTTTAAAGGAAGAACGCGCAATTGTAAGCGACATAGAAGGAACTACCCGAGACTGGCTTGAATCGTGGGCAGGAATTAATGGTATTCCGGTTCGTCTTTTTGATACAGCAGGTTTGCGCGATACAGATGACGTAATAGAAGCCAAGGGTGTAGAAATAAGCCGAAATCTTGTTCATGAGGCAGATGTTGTTTTGTATTTAATAGACTCGGCAGAAGGAATGAAAGAAGAGGATAAGGCGTTTATTGAAAATTGCAGCGTGCCTCTGATTGTGGTTTGGAATAAGTGTGATATGTCTTCTGGTGGGGTCCTTCGACAAGCTCAGGAACCCCAAGGCATCGTGGTCCCTAATCCGACTGCTGGGGTCCCTGAGCCTGTCGAAGGGCCACCCCATCAAATACACATCTCCGCAAAAACCGGCATCGGTATGTCTGATCTCTTTAATCAGATCGAATCATTGCTTACACAAGGACTAGACACAGAACGCGAGCAGGCAGGTCTTGGTTCCGCCCGCCAGAAAGACGCTGTTGCCGAAGCTCTTGAAAGAGTCCGCCATGCACTCGCTGCTGCAGCAGACGATTATTCTTTAGACGCTGTTGTTCAGGATTTAGAAGATGCCCTTGATTCTCTGGGCGAAGTAACCGGCATAGTTACTCCTGACGATGTTCTTGGCAGCATTTTTGCAAACTTCTGTGTAGGTAAATAGTTTATATATAATACATCCAGCCAACGTTTTCTTTGTTCTTTTCTACCAGTTTGTCGAGCGTGACAGAATCAACGTAATCATTTATAACCTTTTCAAAATCTTTCCAGTAATCGTCATTGCCTATATCGGTTATTACGTTGCTGGTGGTTGTATTTACAGGAGAAAGGTTGCCTTCCAGCGCACGCAGAATTTCACCTGTTGTGTATTCTTCTGTGTGTTTAACAAGCTTGTAGCCACCGTTGCTGCCACGTACTCCTACTACCAGCCCGGCTTTACTCAGTTGAATCAAAATCTGTTCAAGGTATTTTACAGAAAGATTGTGTCTGTGAGAAAGTAATTTAAGCGGGATAAACTTGTCGGCCGGTTGTTCTGCAAGCTCTGTCATGATTAAAAGTGCGTACTGACCTTTTGTAGAAATCTTCATCATTCTGTGTGCCTCCTGATAAATAACCTATTGACATAGTAGGGTATTTGGTTTATAAACAATTTATCATCAATTACCTAGTAAGTCAATAGGTTTTGTTAGTGACAAGGAGATTTTGTATGGCTGTAAATATAAATCTTAAATATCTTTTTTCTGATTCCGAAGAACTGGACCCGACGGGGCTTCCGGATTACACAACGCTCGATTTTATAAGCAACGGCTCGCATATTTATGGTGAAATTTTATGGCCTTCCTCAAATTTTCCAAAGCCACATCCTTGTGTAATAATGTTGCACGGATTTCCTGGAACTGCCCGCAATGATGATATTTCGCATGCCTTGTGCCGTATTGGTTGTGTTGTAATTGTTCCTCATAACCGCGGGGCGTGGGGAAGTCAGGGAAAATATCTGATTACAAATTGTATTGAAGATGCTCAGAATCTTGCAGAATACGCGCACACGCAGGAATTTACACAAAAATATAATGTTGACCCGTCGCAGATTTTTTTGCTTGGTCATAGCATGGGTGCCAACTCCGCCTTAAATGCCGGCCGCAAGCTTGACTGGATTCGCGGAATCATAATGCTTACTCCTTATGATCCTACACGTTATCTTAACCGTGCAAAAGAAAGCTATTTCCGTTCACTTCTGGAAGAGGGAAAGATTTTGCAATCGGATGGAATTGATGCAATTTATGAAGATGTAGTTTTGAATCGAGAACAGATCAGTCATCCAAATGCCTTTGAACAGGTAAAAGATAAAAATCTTTTAGTTGTCGCCGGAACTTACGATTCTGTTTCGCCTGCAAATGAAATGATTTTACCGCTCTGGCAGCTGCTCGAAGCACATCAGACTAAGGCAATCCAAAAACGCGTAGAGTTTCCGACAGAACACGGACTTTTGGGTCGCCGCATAAGCGTGATTAAAGAAATTGCAAGCTTTATAGGCAGCACCTGTAAATAATCTCAGTTATAACTTTTTCCTATATCTCACAATAAAAAACTTGTATTAGCGCAAGTAATAGATTTTGGCTATAAGTAAGGCATGCACAGGAGGTAATACTATATGCCCATTATTGAACTTAAGGCAGACGCAGGCTTCAACCCGACAGTTGCAGATATCGTAGAAAATCCAAAGAACATTGTAATTAAGGAACTTGCTGCAAACACAATTCCTAGCGCTCTTGCCGATGTTGATGCTGCAATCGTAAACGGCAACTACGCACTTGATTTTGGTATCAAAACAGAAAGCGCAATTTTCAAAGATACATCAGTTGACGAAAAACAGTACTGGAATCTTATCGCTACCCGCACAGTAGATCTTAAAGATAAAGAAAAAGTTGAAATCTTCCGCAAGGTTGTTAAGGCTTTCCAGACAAAAGAAACAGAAGATGTATTCAACAAAACTTACGGTGGCTACTTCATCAAAGAAGGCTGGGATATTGATGAGTTTTAATTTAGGTTTCAGGTGTTAGGTTCCAGGTTTCAGGAGGGGGATGCCTCCCCCTCGTTTCAGACCTGACGGTCTTTCACTACCCCCTCTGCGGGCTCAAACGCCGCCCGCAACGCCTGCTTCATTTTTTTACAGAGGTATTTCCATGTCAAACATCAATGAACTTTCAAAAATCATACAAGATTCTTCCCGTGTAATTTTTTCACCGGATATTGAACAGAAATATTTGAGTGACCAGCTTGGGCGAAAAAAGGGAAATGCCTCTGCACTTGTTTTTGCTGAATCTACAGAAGAGGTTAGTGCAATTCTTAGATTCGCACATCAACACAATATTCCTGTTACACCGCGTGGAGCCGGAACAAATCTTGTTGGAAGTACAGTTCCACATAATGGTTCAATTATTTTAGACCTTTCACATTTGAACCGTATTCTTGAAATAGATAAAGAAAACTTTACTGCAACAGTAGAGCCTGGCGTAATTCTTGAAGATTTTCAGAAATATGTAGAAGGCCTTGGATTTTTCTATCCACCGGATCCTGGTGAAAAACGTGCAAGTATTGGCGGTAACATTGCAACAAACGCAGGTGGAATGCGTGCTGTAAAATACGGAGTAACCCGCGACTATGTAATGGGGCTTGAACTCGTGCTTGCAGATGGTACTGTTTTTACAGTTGGAAGCAAAAACCGCAAAGACACAACAGGTCTTGATATAAAAGACATTGTAATAGGTTCGGAGGGAACCTTAGCAATAATTACAAAAGCACTGCTTCGCTTTATTGGAAAGCCCGAAAAATCGCAGAGCATTCTTGTAAGCTTTGACAGTTTGCAGTCTGGAATAGAAGCCGTGCCAATTATCCTGCGCCAGAACTTAAATCCAACGGCAGTAGAATTTATTGAACGTAAAGTAGTAAAGCTTGGCGAAGATTTTCTTGGTTTAAAATACCCTGACCCGGAGGCTGCTGCATATCTTCTTTTGACCTTTGATGGTGCTGAAGTAGAAATAGACGGTGCAATAGAAAAGCTTGAGCAGGTATTAAAGGGTGCCAGCCGTCGCGTAATTATTTTAGACGGAAGTTCACCTGAGTTAGACAGTGCTAACATCTGGAAAATCCGCGGCTGTCTTGTGAAGGCTGTAGAAGCAGTAAGCGAACAGGAGCCGCTTGATATAGTTGTTCCAATTGCCCGTGTTGCAGATTTTGTAGAATACGTAAATAAATTGGAGAATCAAAGTGGTATGCAGATGATAAGCTTTGGCCATGCCGGAGACGGGAACGTTCATCTTTGCGTTGTACGTGGTGGTCGCAGCGAACAGATTTGGGAAAATGAACTTAACGCAAACCTGGAAAAACTGTATGCTAAGGCAAAAGAACTCGGAGGCCTTATTTCGGGCGAGCATGGACTTGGTGTAAGCAAAAGAAGTTATTTCTTTGCAGAAACTCCAGCCGTAAATGTAGACCTTATGAATGCAATTAAAAAGTCGTTCGATCCTGAGCTGATATTAAACCCGGGAATTAGTTATGTAAAATAAAGGGCCCTTCGACAGGCTCAGGGAACACGTATGCCAGAACTTTCAAATCGTACATCCACATTTACCGACAGCGTAATCCGTCGTATGACCCGTATTTCTAATCAATATGGTGCTGTAAATCTTTCGCAGGGGTTTCCTGATTTTGAACCACCTCGTCCTATTCTTGAACGACTGGCACAGGTAACAAAAGAAGACTTTCATCAGTATTCAACAACCTGGGGTGCTCAGAATTTCCGCGAGGCGCTTGCTGCAAAAATCACTCATTTTTCCGGCGTAGAAGTTGATCCAAATTCCGAGCTTGTTGTAACCTGCGGTTCTACAGAAGCAATGATGGCTGCTATGATGA
This sequence comes from Treponema sp., assembly GCA_017963165.1. Next base: position 38,330 of record JAGCTZ010000180.1, on the reverse strand, counting down.
GCGTAACAAATCCCGGCGACAAGGTAATTGTATTTTCTCCATTTTATGAAAACTATGGTGCAGACACAATTTTAAGCGGAGCCCAGCCAATTTATGTTCCGCTTGTTCCTCCAGAGTACAACTTTGACGCAGCAGTTTTAGAAGATGCTTTCCGCCAGAAGCCAAAGGCAATCATTGTTTGTAATCCTTCAAATCCGTGCGGTAAAGTTTTTACCCGTGAAGAGCTCACCATAATTGCAGACCTTGCAAAAAAATACGACTCCTTTGTAATCACAGATGAAGTTTATGAGCATATCCTTTACAAGCCTCATGTCCATACATATATGGCAACCCTTCCGGGCATGAAGGACCGTACAATCACCTGTAATTCACTTTCAAAAACATATTCAATTACGGGCTGGCGTCTTGGTTATACACAGGCAAATCCGGAAGTCACAGAACGAATCAAAAAAGTTCACGACTTTTTAACTGTAGGTGCCGCAGCCCCATTACAGGAAGCCGCAGTTACAGGCCTTCGCTTTGGCGACGAATATTATGCAGACCTTCAGGAAAAATACACCCATAAAAGAAATCTGTTTTTACAAGGGCTGCGCGATATAGGACTCCCTCACACAGAACCACAGGGCGCCTACTATATAATGATAGACATCAGCGAATTTGGGTATGATGATGATCTTGAGTTTGCAGAAATCCTTGCCCGTGATGTTGGGGTTGGAACAGTTCCTGGTTCTTCATTTTTCCGTGAACCGGAAAATCGTTATGTGCGTATTCACTTTGCAAAAAAAGATGAAACCCTAAACGAAGCTCTGAACAGACTTTCAACAATCAGAGAAAAAATTAAAAAAAGATGATATAATGAATTAAAGTTGGCGTAAAGGTTCGTCTCAGGAGGAAATAGTGACCCTTCAGCAAATCAAATATGTAATTGGAATAGCAGAAACCGGCTCATTCAACAAAGCTGGTGAAAAGCTTTATGTTTCTCAACCTTCACTTACTGCAACAATTCACGACCTGGAAAAAGAACTTGGCATAACAATTTTCAACAGAACAGGAAGAGGCGTTACCCTCACAAACGACGGAACAGAATTTCTTACATCTGCACGTCAGCTTTATATTGACTACCAGAGTGTAATGGAAAAATATGGCGAAAACGGAAACATCAAAAAGAAATTCGGAGTTTCAACACAACACTATTCTTTTGCCGTAAAAAGCTTTGTCGAAATGGTAAAGGGCTTCAATACAAACGAATATGAATTTGCAATTCGCGAAACAAAAACCCGCGAAGTTATAGATGATGTTGCAACCCTCAAAAGCGAAATCGGTATTCTTTATCTTAGCGACTTTAACCGCAAGGCAATCACAAGTATTCTAAAATCAAAGGAGCTTGAGTTTCATCATCTTATTGACTGTAAGGCTTATGTTTATATCTGGAAAGGACATCCTCTTGCAAACAAAAAACATATCAGTCTTTCGCAGCTTGAAGATTATCCGTGTCTTTCTTTTGAACAGGGCGATGGGGCAAGCTTTTATTTTGCAGAAGAAATTTTAAGTACAGAAGAATATCACAGAACAATCAAAGCCAACGACCGTGCAACAATTCTTAATCTTATGATTGGCTTAAACGGTTACACACTTTGTTCCGGAATAATCTGCGAAGAACTCAACGGCTCCGACTATATTGCTATTCCATTTAAAGAAGAAGATAAATCAATCAACCGTATAATGGAAATTGGTTTTATTACAAGACGTGGTTTTAATCTGAGCACAATTGGTAATAAATATATAGAAGAAGTAAAGAAATATCTTTCAATATAAAAGACAATGACAGAACAGAGCGAAGGCATTTTGAATTCAAAATTAGAAAATCTCAAGAATTATTTACGCTCTCTTGGAAGCGTTGCTGTTGCTTTTTCCAGTGGAGTTGATTCAACATTCCTGCTTAAGGTTGCACACGACGTGCTTGGTGATAAGGCAATCGCTGTGACCGCTACCTCCTGCTTTTTTCCAAAGCGCGAATCAAATGAAGCCGAAGAGTTCTGTAAGTCAAATGGAATCAAACAAATCATAGTAGTCTCAGATGAACTTGCGATTCCTGAAATACGTCAAAATCCGGCTAACCGATGCTACCTTTGCAAAAAAGATTTGTTTTCAAAACTAATCAATCTGGCAAAACAAAATGGAGCAGCTTTCGTTTGCGAAGGCAGCAATATGGATGACCTTGGAGATTATCGCCCGGGACTTAAAGCTGTTTCTGAGCTTGATGTAAAAAGTCCGCTTCGTGAATGTCAGCTTTACAAAGAAGAAATCCGCGAGTTGTCAAAACAGTTAGGCCTTCCTACCTGGAACAAACCAAGCTTTGCCTGTCTTGCTTCGCGTTTTGTTTATGGCGAAGAAATCAGCGAAAAAAAACTTACTATGGTAGAAAAGGCAGAGCAGACTCTTCTGGAACTTGGTTTTAAGCAGCTACGTGTCCGCATTCACGGAGAAAATCTTGCCCGCATAGAAGTAAATCCTGCAGAGTTGGAAAAGCTTTTTTCTTTACGTGAAACAATTTCTCAAAAACTTAAAGAAGCCGGCTTTGCATACGTCACAATGGATTTGCAGGGGTATCGTACCGGCGCGATGAATGAAGTGATAAAATAATTACTGCTTCACAAATATTCCGCTGTTACAAAAACTCCATTTAGCGGTTGTTCCGTCAATAAAATTTTGGCGGGGTTCTTCTTTTCCGCGGGCTGGATCCAGAGTGTACAAGGTTCCATTTTTCCAGTACGTAAGAACATAGTGAAGGGGATTTTGCATTGGAGCTCCCAAATCTACACTTGCTCTTGGCACAAGAATTTCAATTACATATTCATCTTTGGCAAGAGCAGAAGAAATATCTGTTATGTCATCGAACATAGAAGCGTTTGCACCAACAGCCTGAAAAAGCATTGCCATAAGTTTTTCTCCGGGCTGCTGTGGGTTCGAAATGTTCATTTTAAAAGCAGCTGAACTGGAGTAAGACGCAATTTCCTTCATAATTTTAAAAGGGTCGCTGTAATCACCAAAGCCGGCAGAAGGGTCAAACTTTATATTCTGGTATATTTTTTTTGCAGTTTTTTCAACATCACCGCCAGAGATTTGGTTTGTTTCTGCAAGATAATAAGCCATTGAAAAAGCACCGCACGCATTTCGTGACCAGGCATTGTCTTTTTGTGTTGCATAAGGCTGCCCTTTATTTGTTTTACTGCAGCCTGTGGCAAAAATCGTAGATATTAAAAGCATAAGCAAAAATTTCCTTGTTGATTTCATAAATATTCTCCTGATGATTATTCTAGCATATTTGTATAGAATTATGAAAGTTATGATATAATAAAGTAATATTATAGTAATATGGAACATAAACAAAAAGCAGATAAGCTTGTGGAAGATGTTAGATGCCAGAAAGGCACAAATCCAATAAGAAATATGTGGTAGGAAAAATGTTAAGCAAAATTGAAATTGAAGAAAAAATAAAAGCTCAACTTGCGTGTGAATTTAACTGTGCGCCTGAAGATTTTGATAAAAGTGATAATGTTATTACTACCGCGTGTTTGAATGATAAACGCAGAAAGTTTTCTGATAAGCCGTTCTTTTTGCAGATGGCAACTTTGGGAAAAGGTACCGTAATTTCTGCTGATGAAACAATTCATTCCTGGCTTTCGGAATGGGTAAAAGGGAAGCAGGGAATTTGGATTTTTGAACAGCATAATTATTTTGAGTTTGAATGCGAGCTTAGAAAACATGGTTACAAAATGGCTTTAACGCATCATATGTTTGCCCCCGAACCAAAGCTGATAGAAATAAAAACTGACTTGAAAATCAAATGGCTCGAACAAAAGGATATCACACCTTTTTATGGCAATGAGAATTTTCCGAATGCAATCTGCAACAAGTTCAAGCCAGAGCGTCCTGATGTGCTTGCTGTAGTTGCTATGGATGGCGACAAGATAATGGGAATGGCAGGGTGCTCGGCAGATACTCCTGAATTATGGCAGATTGGAATTGATGTTCTGCCTGAATATCGGGGTCGAGGTGTTGCAAAAACTCTTGTAACACTTTTAAGAAACGAAACCTTCCGTCGCGGAGCAATTCCTTATTATGGAACAAGTCTTTCAAATCTTCCATCCTGGAAAACTGCTCTTGCCTGCGGTTTCAGGCCTTTCTGGGTAGAAGCCGAAACTCAACCAGATGAAAAAAAGATTTCGTTGAATACAAATCAGTTTACCAGAACCTGTCTTACATTCGGAAAAGAGAATATGAAAAAGCTCTATAATGCCCGTGTAATTGTTTTTGGCATTGGCGGTGTAGGCAGCTATGTTGTTGAAGCGCTTGTCCGTTCCGGAGTTGGTGCAATTGATATTGTTGATGATGATAAAATTTGTCTTTCTAATTTGAACCGTCAGCTTTATGCCCTTCATTCTACAATCGGAAAAGATAAGGTTGATGTCGCCGAAGAACGCATCCACGATATAAATCCAGATTGCAAGGTCACAAAATGGAAAACTTTCTACATGCCAGACACTGCCGGGCAGTTTGATTTTTCACAGTACGATTATATTGTTGATTGTATAGATACTGTTACCGGTAAGCTGGAAATTATCACCCGTGCAAAGATGCTTAAAAAACCTGTTATCAGTTGCATGGGTGCAGGAAATAAAGTTGATCCTACAAAGCTTAAGGTTGCAGATATTTCAAGAACTTCAGTTTGTCCGCTTGCCCGTGTTATGCGCAATGAATTGAAGAAACGCAGCATTAAAAGATTAAAGGTTGTTTTTTCTACGGAAACTGCCATTCCTCCAGAAACTGATGTCACTGCTGCAGAGTATGATGATGCTTCGGGTAAAACGCCAGCTCGTCAAGGGACTTCAAAAAAGCAGACTCCTGGAAGTAATGCCTTTGTTCCATCTGCTGCAGGAATGATGATTGCAGCCGAAGTTATAAAAGATATAACACAGTTTCATGTAACAGATTTGTTCAGGAATTGTTAGCAGGTTGATTTTGAAAAAGGAGTTTTTAAAATGGAACTTTGGGATGCATATAATTCTAATTTTGAAAAAATCGAAGGACTTACTTTAATCCGCGAAGAGCAGGATAAAATTCCAGCTGGTGTTTATCATCTTGTTTGTGAAGTTCTTGTAAGGTATGTTGATGGAACTTATCTTTTGATGAAGCGTGATCCGACCAAACCTCTTTTTCCGAATATGTGGGAGGCTACGGCTGGTGGTTCGGCATTGCAGGGAGAAAGTGCGCTTGAGGGTGCGCTACGTGAGCTTCGCGAAGAAACCGGAATAGTTGCTTCGTCGCTTGAAAGACTGGACTGGTCTTTGGGCAGGACTTGTATCCATTGTCGTTTTTTATGTGTGACCGATTGTGCAAAAGATTCCATAAAGTTTCAGAAAGGTGAGACCTGTGATTACCGCTGGGTTACAGCACAGGAGCTTTTGTCAATGTCCGACACCGAACTGATTGGTCAGGAAATGCTCAAGCATGTAAAATAAACGTGGCCGTGAGCTTCGATATGCTCAGCAACCACTAATCGAAGAACCCGCTCATCGTATAGCGAGGAACGAAGAGACGAAGCAATCCATGTATAAGGAGAAACATTATATGAAAAACATTTACGAAGAATGTCCTGAATTTGAAAACGAACGCTGGCTTTTGCGTTTTGTAGAAAAGTCAGATTCGGAAGATTTGCTTAAAGTTTACGGAGACAAAAATGCGCTTCCGTTTTTTAACAGCGACAATTGTGATGGAGATAATTTTTATTATCACACGAAAGAACAAATGGATAAGGCTATAGATTTCTGGCTTTATTCTTATCGCGAAAAGTGGTTTGTGCGCTGGGCTATTATTGATAAAACAACTGGTAAGGCGATTGGTACTATAGAGTCGTTCAAACGGCTTTCCGAAGATGATTTTAATGAATCTGGAGTTTTGAGGCTTGATGTTGGCAGTTGTTATGAAAAGGCAGATGCGTTGAAGGATATCATGTCGCTTATTGTTTCGCATATTTTTGAAATGTTTGACTGTAATCAGGTTGTGACTAAGATTCCGATTTATGCGGTGGAACGTGCTGCGGCAGCCGAAGCTTTTGGTTTTGAAAAAACAGATTCTCTCCTGGTTGCAAAAGATGGCGTTGCGTTCAATGGGTATTGGATTTTCAGTTCACGTTAACTTCTTACGATCAGACGATTGAAAAAAATGTTCCACGCAAAATGGAAGTTATAGAAAAGTTCAGGTGTGTTTCGGAGCTGGTTGGTAAGGAACGGATTGTCTGGCATTATGACCCGATTCTTTTGAGCAATCTTTTTGATATTGATTATGATGAAAACTCACCTCTATTGTGTTCAAAACTTCAAGGTGATGATACAATAAAAGATAGGTAAAAGGAAAAAAATGAATCACAAAGGAACAATTCAATTAGAAACAGAGCGGCTGATTTTGCGACGATTCACAATTGACGATGCGACGGCTATGTTTAAAAACTGGGCATCTGATCCAGAAGTAACAAAGTTTATGACCTGGCCCACTCATAAGAATGTTGGTGTGAGCAAATGGGTTTTGGACAGCTGGATTCCTTCATATGAAAAAAATGATTATTATGTGTGGGCAATAACACTCAAGGAAAACGGAGACGAACCTATCGGAAATATTCACGGACTTCCTAAAGACGAAATTGAAGCTGTTGAGTTTGGTTACGCGCTCGGAAGAAAATGGTGGCATCAGGGAATTATGACAGAAGTTCTTCATGCTGTAATTGATTTTTTCTTTGAACAGGTTGGAGTAAACAGTATCCGTGCTTATCATGATCCTAATAATCCGCATTCGGGAATGGTTATGAAAAAGTGTGGTATGAAATATGAAGGAACCCTCCGCAGCGCCGACAGAAACAATCAGGGTATTGTGGACCAGTGCTGGTATTCAATTTTACGCAGCGAATGGGAAGGAGAGTAAAATATTTCTTGCGAGGTTTTTATGATAACAATTAAAAAGGTAGACAAATCGTATTTTGAATTATACGACAAGATTCCCATGAACGTTGATGTGCACTCGGAATTGCAGCTCCGCAGAATTGACGGTGGGCTTGGTGGAATTGAGTTTGAGGAAGTTCCTGTTGCACCTTGTGTAAAAGACCTTGCTAAATACGAGCGCGCGACTGAATATGAAAAAGAATTTGATATTTCTACCTGGCATTTTTTTATGGCCTTTGATGATGATAAGCCTGTTGGAGCGGTGACACTTGCTGGACCTACTCCAAATCTATACATGCTGGGTGGAATGAAGAATGCCTGCGTTCTGTGGGATATCCGCGTTGATGATAAATATAAACATCAGGAAATAGGGCAGAAGCTTTTTGACCAGGCAAAAAGTGTGGCACAAGAAAAAGGCTACAAAAAAATGATAATCGAAAGTCAGAACAACAATGTGACCGCCTGCAGATTTTACAGAAAGCAGGGAGCCGTTATTTCTAAAATAGACACGAATGCCTACGCATCGGAGCCGGGACTGGAAAATGAAATTCAGTTAATCTGGACTTTGGAATTAGATAATTAACGAGGGAGAAAAAGAATGCCATTGGTAAAAGTTAATATGCTTGCTGGAAAAACTCCAGATTTTAAAAAGACGGTTTTTGATTGTATTCACGAAGGATTGATTGACGCCTTTGGAATTGCCGACTGGGACAGGTTTCAGAGAATTGAGGAATTTGACAAATCTTGCTGGGAGGCGCCGGAAGGTAAAACCGAAAACTTTATGATTATTGAATTCACAATTTTTCCGGGAAGAACCCGCGAGCAGAAAAAATGCGCAATTGAAAAAATTACGGGACTCTTGTGCGAGCGACTCAAAATAGCCGCCACCGATGTCTTTATAGTGATGAACGAACCGCCTCTGGAAAACTGGGGGATGGGTGGAGTGCAAAAATGACACTGGAAGAACGAAATCAAAAAGTCCGCGCGTTTTTTAATGGCAAAATTGACACCTATGATGATGTGCACAGTGAATATATGAAAACAAAAGTTTTGCTGGCTGAAAGTCTGGACAAGAGCGCAAAAAAGATTCTGGATTTGGGCGGCGGAACAGGACTTGAGTTGATTCATTTGTTTGAGTTGTTTCCAGACGTGCAGGTGACAGTAATCGACATCACCGAGAATATGTTAGAAAAGTTGAAGACGCGTGATTTTGCCAGCCACGTAACGACAATTTGCGGCGACTTTTTTGAAGTTCCGTTTGGAGCAGATTTTGACGCCGTGATTACAACTTCAGCTTTTCATCATTTTAAGAAGGATGAGAAAATCCGATTGCTAAAGAAGATTAGAGATTGTCTTAAGTCTGGCGGTCAGTTTATCAATTGTGATTTGATTGCGCTGACGTCGGAAGAAGAAGCCGAACAACTGGTGGAATTGGAAAACAATACCGATGACACCAAACACATTGATATTCCTCTCACAACTGAAAATGAAATAGACGCTCTGGAAAAATCAGGATTTGCGCAGATTACTTCGAGCAATGGTGGAAAGGAAAATTACGGGCTTTTTGTTGCAAGAAAAGAAGGAGTATAAAATGACCGATCAAACCATAAACAGAATCAGACAATTTGTTAAAGACCGCGATTGGGGGCAGTACCATAGCCCTGCAAATCTTGCAAAATCAATTTCGATAGAGGCGAATGAACTCCTCGAATGCTTTCAGTGGAGCGACACAGATTACGACCTTCAGCATGTAAAAGAAGAGTTGGCCGATGTCCTTGTTTATTGTCGCGATCTTTTAGACGTGCTTGGTCTGGACGAAGACGAAATCATAAACATGAAGATGGACATGAACGAAAAGAAATATCCTGTGGACAAAGCACGCGGGAACAATAAAAAGTATACGGAGTTTTAATTTGGATATTCAGATTAAAAAAGCCATGGCCGAAGATGCACAGGTTCTCGTTGATATTTACAACAAAGCCTTCTACGAGGATTATGTAAAATATGGTGAATGTCCTGGTTACGGCAAGTCTGTCAGCGACATGGAAAAATCAATTAATGAGACCTTAAAATATATAGCATATGACGGTGAAAATCCGGTTGGCACTATATCTGTTTCAAAGAAGGATGACGGTCTTTATTATCTGGGGGCTCTTTGTGTGATCCCCGAATATCAGCGGCAAGGAATCGGCCATAAATTACTTGAGTTTTTTAAGGAACAAAACAAAGATTGGAAAAAAATTGAATTAGTAACTCCGACAGATAAAGAAAAGAATATCAACTTTTATACAAAAAAGTGCGGCTTCAAAATCGTTTCTGAAGAGTTGGATAGAACGATAAGAGTTTTTCACTTTAGTTTGGACAAAGAGTAAGAAATATTAATTACAATCCTAGTTTTCTTCTCTGGTTTCTCTGAGAGATTGCATAATATCGTCATGCTTTATATCAAAAAGAGTTTTGATTCCAGCAAATGGAGATGAGTTCGAAACTTCTGGGGAAATGCAGATATCAGAATCTTCACTTTTTTGAGACAAATGATTTTTTAAAATACATGATGCATATCCAACTGACTTTTTCATATTATAATAGTGCTATTATATAATTGATGTGTCAAGTTGTATTCCGCAGGGGTCTTAGGGGCAAAGCCCCTAGGAGAAGGGGTAGCGGAAAACGCCGCAGGCGGTTGGAGCGAGGGGAAGGCTTTCCCCTCCTTAGTTACTATTTACCTTTGCAATTCTTCCTGTGAGCCTTCAGTTTTTTCAACGCCCAGGCGTAGTGGCTGGAGGTGTTGCTTACGAAGAAGGAACCGAGGCAGGAATTGCCGGTCCAGCAGAAATATTTTGCTTTGAAGAGTTCTTCGTTGGAGTAGCTTTGGATGAGCTTCATGACGTCGGCGTGGCTTTTTTTGAACAGGGCTTTTGCTGACTCGAGGCTTGTTGCCTGATGGTTTTTCCAGAACATGATGTTCATAGCGCCGTAGGTTTTCCAGCTGTAATCCGGCGGCAGAATTGAAATTGCGTTTTTGCTGTCGGTTACTTTTGCATTGTTTTTTGGGAACTGCATCATGAGCTTGTGCCATTCGTACAGGTGAATCAGAACGTCGCGTACGTTTTTGTCGCGGCTCCAGTGTGCTTCTTTTTTGCTTGGCTGGCCCGAAAAATCAAACGGAGTATTGAGCTCCTTTTCTGTCATCCCGTCGATAAAGTTCATGAGTTCTGTGTAGTTTTCCTGTGCTGCTTTGAGCAGGTCGTCTTTGGTGGTTGGTCTTGGCATATGAATCCTCCTTATGACATTAGTATAGCATGGGGGAGGGGTACAAAAAAGAAACAGGTTGTTGCTTTTTGGGAACTGACGCGCGACCTATGCCTTCCAATGTTTGAGCTGCGACAGCATGTTGTCATAAAACTCGCGGCGTTCGTCTTCACTCTGGTTCTGCGGGTTAGGCATGTGCTCCAGAAGAAAATCGATGAGTGAGTCTTTCTGCTTGTAAATAAATTCGCCGTCCTTGTAGCACCATTTACAGTAGTCTTCGTTAAAGGTTTTGTCCGGCTCTCGGCTAATCATGGAATCTTCTGTAAGAGGCATTCCACAGCACTGACAGAAAAGCTTGCGCGGCGATCCCAGCAGAGTATTTATAGAAACATCAAACTCTCGTGAAAGAACAATGAGCATCTGCGGGTTAGGCTGTGTCTCCCCAGTTTCCCATCTGCTTACGGCCTGTCTTGTAATGTTTACGCGAACAGCCATCTCTTCCTGAGTAAGATTATTTTTTTCGCGAAGTTGTTTAAGTATTTCGAAAACTTCCATCGGGCGCCTCACTTTGAATTGATGATTTATTATAGCACGGATTTTGAGAAAAATTAAAAAAAAGGTGATATAATAATACTATGTCTGAAGTTACATACAAATGGATTAACGGCGAAGTTCCGGAAGACCTGGAAATCAAACAGGTTTATGGAATTGTTTTTGACGAAAATTTCAATGTATTTTTGAGGAAATACGAAGGTCAGTATTTTTTGACCGGTGGACGTCCGGAGCCATTTGATAAAACAAGAGAAGATACTTTGCGGCGAGAATTACTGGAAGAAGCCAATATGACAATTAAAAATATTCATATGGCGGGCTATCAGGTCGTGGATGAGGGGACTGGTACAAAGCCTTTTGCACAAATCAGAATGATCGCTCAGGTTGATAAAATGGGTGAAAACAGACCAGATACAGATAATGGAAAACTGTATGAAAGATTATTTGTTTCGCCAGCTCAGGCAATTAAATTGTTAAACTGGGGAGAAGTTGGAAAAGCCCAGATAGAAGAAGGATATAGATTGGCAAAAATGTATTATGCTGATGAACAAAGTTCTTAGGAGAAAAAAAACATGACCCCAGCAATTATCATAATCGATCTTCAGAAATATTTTTATAATCTCGCCATCTCAAAGTTTGAAAACAAAATCAATCCGAATATCGAAAAGCTGCTTCAATTTGCGCGTCAGACAAAAATCAAAATAATTCATGTAATTACAGTTTACAAAAAAGATAAATCAAATTGGCCGGAAGCTTATAAAACCCGAGATGCAATGTGGTGCATGGAAAACACAGAAGACTGCGAAATAATTCCGAGTGCGCTCCCGCAAGAAAATGAAACCGTTATAATCAAAAAACGCTTTTCCAGTTTTTATGAAACAGAATTGAATGAAATTTTGCAGCAGAACAAAATCGATACACTATTTATAGCAGGCTTTTCTGGTGATGTTTGTGTTCGAATGACAACAATGGACGCCTTTAATCGCGGTTACAATTTATTTTGGGTTTCTGATTGTATAGAATCCCTGTTCGAAGATTATAAAAAATCAGAAGAATATATTCAGAATCTCACAAAGCTCCAGGTTGTGATGATAGAAGAAATGAAAAATTTACTGGCTTGACAATATCATTTCGCAATTTACAAATCCTATATTGCCCCATATAATTAATATCATGAACACTTTCGAAATAAAAAAACTGACGCCTGATCTGGCAAAAGACTATTTTGATTTTTTTGATAACAGGGCATTTTCCGACGGATCGCCTTTTGCCCCATGTTTCTGCAATGCCTTCAACCTGAGTAAAGAAAGGATGAAGGTCGAACTTTATCAAAAAGCAGAAGAATACGGCAACGGATTTATGGGCTGGGTAAGGGCCCTGCGCGAATCTGCTGAGCGGATGGTTGCTGCCGGAGAAATCCAGGGATACCTTGTATTTGATAATGGTGTTTCTGTAGGCTGGTGCAATGCAAACGAAAGATTGAATTATTATCACACTGGAGAGTTTGATTTGCGTACTCCACCAGAAGATGAAGCGGCTACTAATTGCAACGGCCCGGGCGAAGTCAAAGCCATTGTTTGTTTTGAAATTTCACCAGATTACCGTGGCAAAGGAATTGCTTCAATGCTATTGCAGCGTGTCTGCGAAGACGCAAAGTCAGAAGGTTTTAAGTATGTCGAAGCTTACCCTGTAAAAGACGGCGGCTATATGGGCATGGCGTTTACGGGTCCAATGCACATGTATGAAAAAGCGGGTTTTGAAGTTGTTTCGCAGACTGGTGAGACTTATATTATGAGAAAAAATTTGGAGGAATAAAAATGAATATCAACGACGTAGTAAAAGTAATTCAAACGGCTGAATGTGCTCAGATTGCAACCTTTGGAAAAGAGGAGACAGAAGGCTTCCCGGAAATTCGTGCGCTTTTGAATCTTGCAAATCCAAAAAAATATCCAAAGCTTAAGGGCAAGGCAATCAGCGTGGACGGCGAGACTCTCACAATTTATTTGACGACAAATACTTCTTCGCGAAAAATCCGTCAGATTCGTGCAAATAATAATGTATGTCTTTATTTTACTCTTCCAAAACAGTTCAAGGGTGTTTCTGCAATTGGTACAATCGACGAAGTTACCGACCAGGCTGTAAAAGAAGATTTCTGGCAGTTTGGCTGGACAATTTATTATCACAAGGGGCCTACAGATCCAGATTACACAATCTTAAAGTTTACAACTAAATACATGCATTGTTGGGGAAACGGAAGAGTTCATAATTTTGGCGAACCTGTAAAATGAAAGTTTTATTTTTTGATGTCGGCTATACTCTTGTAAATGAAGATTCTGTCTGGGAAAAGCGATGCCATGAGCAGGCAGAAACTGACGAGGCAAAAAAGCTGGGGCTGACTGCTGATGATATTTATCATGAAATAGAAATTGCTTCTGTTTCGCGTAAGCCTCAATTCCGCACGGTGATAGATAAGTTTTGTTTTAAAGAGGTTGCCCCATATCGCACTGAACTTGAAGAATTATACGAAGAAGCCCCCGCTGTAATTAAAGTTCTGGCTCAAAAATATGAGCTTGGAATAATTGCTAATCAACTGGATGGTTTAAAAGAGCGGCTTGAAGCCTTTGGACTTCTTAAATATTTTAAGTACATTATTTCGTCGTGGGATGTGCAGGTTATGAAACCTGATATTCGGATTTTTGAATATGCGTTAGCTAAGGCTAACTGTAAGCCACAGAACGCGTGCATGATTGGCGACCGCCTTGATAATGATATTCTTCCTGCAAAATCACTTGGAATGAAAACTGTGTGGATAAAACGGGGCTTTGGTGCTCTTCAAAAACCGCTGTCAAAATCTGAAGAACCGGATTATACTATTAATAATCTTTCACAATTACTGGAGATTTGAAAAATGGATTACGAAATTACAGATTATATAACACCCGAAGAATATATGGAAATGAGAAAGCTTGTGGGATGGAGTGAGTTTCCGCTGGAGCAGGCTGAACAGGGGCTTAAGTATTCAACACATCTTTGTGTTTTTAGAAAGGATGGCAAAGTGATTGGTCTCGCCCGCGTGATTACCGACCATGGCTATGTTGTTTATATTGCAGATGTAATTGTACGTCCAGATTTTCAGGGGCAGGGACTTGGACGAGCTTTGATGAATAACGTAATGGATTATATAAAAAGTCTTCTTAAGCCTAGCTATAAAATGATGATAAGTCTTATGGCGGCGCAGGGCAAAGAAGAGTTTTATAAAAAGTTTGGATTTTTTTCACGACCAGATGAAAGTCACGGTTGCGGAATGTGCCAGTGGATTCAAGCAGATGCCGATTTGTGATGTATGCTTCAGGCAGTGTAAATTAGAAGAAGGACAGACTAGCTTTTGCGGGGCGCGTACTTGTCGCAATGGGCAGATCGTTGCGGCTAACTATGGCAGGCTAACTTCCGTTGCTCTGGATCCAATCGAAAAGAAACCACTGAAAATGTTCATGCTGGGTTCGCAGGTTTTATCTCTTGGTTCTTATGGCTGCAATCTGCGCTGTCCGTTTTGTCAGAACTCAAGTATCTCTTGGTCTCATAAAGCGTTTGAATATAAAGACAGGGCAGATTTTTATGAGCCGGAAGAAATTGTAAAAACTGCGCTGGAACTGCAGACGCGTGGCAACATAGGGCTTGCCTTTACCTATAACGAGCCGCTTGTTGGTTACGAGTTTGTGCGTGACACTGCAAAACTGGCGAAGGACGCAGACCTGCAAAATGTTCTTGTAACAAACGGAACATCCACACAAAAAGTTCTCAATGAAATCCTCCCATACATCGATGCCATGAACATTGACCTCAAAGCTTTTACGGACCACTTCTACCGCAACTTCATCGGCGGCAATTTTCAGATGGTAAAAGATTTCATCGCAGGCGCCGTAAAGTCCTGTCACGTTGAACTAACAACACTAATCATCCCCGATGAAAACGACAGCGAGCAGGAGATGCGGGAGCTCTCCGAATGGGTTTCTGCGCTAGAAAACCAATCTAACAAAATAATACCTCTTCATATCACAAGGTTCTTTCCATCGTTTAGACTTACAAATAAAGAACCAACACCTGTTAATACAATCTTACGACTTGTTGATATCGCAAAAGAAAATCTTGAATTTGTTTTTCCAGGGAATATTTAGTTGGGGGCGTTACGGGGGCTAGCCACCGTTAGAAGGGGTGGTGAGCAACGAAGTGCGAACCAGGGGAAGGCTTTCCCCTCATAATATGTAAACTTCACTTCCATCCATTTTCAACATATACAGACGGGAATAAATCATATATTCTATAATCACAAAGCGCTTTGAAACTGAGGACTTTATGAATTACAGAAATGCACAGGACATTTTTCCAGAAAATCTTTTGAAGCAGATTCAGCGGTATGTTAGTGGCGAGACGATTTATATTCCGGCAAAGAATGATAAAAAGGCCTGGGGGGAATCTTCTGGTTACAGGGCATATCTTGCAAAAAGAAATCAGAGTATGAAAAAAGATTTTGCAGATGGGCTGACAATCGAGCAGCTCTCGGAAAAGTATTGTCTTTCTGTCGATTCTGTAAAGCATATTGTCTACACAAAACAGGAGCGCACTATGCTGAATTATAACAAAACACTTTCTTCGGCTATGAGTTATGCCAGAGAAAATAAAATTGATGAATGGATTCATACCTATCTTCATGATGTGGGAAAAAATATTCCGTTTTCCGACGGACTTAAACTTTTCGAACGATATTACATCGGCCCGATGAAAATGCCGCTTGATTTGTTCGAGCGCAACACCGGCCCTGAAGAAGGCATGAAATATAAAATCGACAAGGACTGGTGGCCTATACACGTGGCAGCTCTTGAGGATTCAATTAAAAAAGATCCTGACATGCCGCCGCTTATTGCACACTATGTTGAACACGGTTTTGAAATGAACGATGGAAATACTCGTCTGCAGGCTTACAGAAATCTTGGTGTAAAAGAAGTATATTTTATCATCTGGATTACCGAGCAGGAGGAGTACGAGGAGTTTATGACCCGCTACAGAAATTATGCCGGGAGTGCACCGGTGATAAGAAGGTAAGAGGTTTATGTCATTGTCTGGGGTCCCTGAGCTTGTCGAAGGGTCTCCAGAACAATCTATTATGGAGAACAAAAATGAAAACACTAGTAATCCTTTGCGCCCCATGTGGCGTAGGAAAATCTACATTAAGGGAAATCATAGCCAAACGAAATCAATTGACGAATTTTGCCTATATTGACACAGATGCGGTCGGCCTGAACTGGCATAGCTACAAAGGAACTGACCACGAAAATCAGTATTACACAGACACCTTGAAACGTGCTGACGAAATCTCCGGTGACAAAAATATTTTCTTTGTAAGTGCCGGAATGAATCCGCCGAACTTTTATAACTTAGTTGATTTGTCTGAATCGATAGGACGAACTTTCTTTATAGGCATGACCTGCTCTGACGAAGAAATCACAAAGCGTCTCAAAGCCAGACCAGCCGAGCGTCAAACCGACAGCGACGAGTTCATCAAAACCCAGCACGAATACAGCGCCTGGTTTAATAGAAGCAAAGGAAAGTTTCAACTCTTTATTGATAACACCAATCAGGCACCGGAAGAAACTGCGCAAATAATTGAAAACTTTGTAAAAAATATTGATAATGTGATTTAATGAACTTAGAAAACTTTTATTTTTTTACGGGAACTTCTTATGCCGGAAAATCTACAATGGTGCATCTTCTGGCTCAAAAATATAACGGTATCGAATGTGGAGAAAACTATCACGACAATTATGAGGGCGAATTGGATCCAAAGGAATTTCCTGCCTTGTGCTATACGCGTGACCTTAAAGACTGGCATGACTTTATCCGCCGAACCCCGGAGGAATATGCGGCCTGGGTTGCAGCGTCAAAAAAGGAATGCGAAATAATTGAACTGAGGATGCTCGAAAAAATGGAAACGGGTGGCCGCAAGGTGTTTGTTGACACTAACATCTGTCCTGCAACTCTTCATAAAATCACAGACACAAAGCACGTTATGGTAATGCTTTCTCCACCGCAGATGTCTATAAACAGATTCTTTGACCGCCCGGACAAGGAAAAGCAGTTTTTATATCAGCTGATGATGGAAGAACCGGATCCTCAGGCAGCGCTGGATAATTACCGCAAGGGTCTTGAACTTATCTGCTCCCAGGAAAGCTATGACGAATATTTGAACTGTGGCTTTGAAATAAACATCCGCGATGACAAGCTTGGACTTGAAGGCACTATGGCGCTGATAGAAAAAAAGTTTGGGCTGTGTGAATAAAGAAGCAGGGGAGAGCAGGAGAAAACTGGAGAGTCGTGATGAATAAACTTGTACTTGAAGCAAATGAATTATTGAAACATGGTGGATTTGATTACGCATTTTGTGGCGGCCAGGCGCTTGATATGTTTCTGGGTTATGAAAGCCGCGTACATGGTGACATAGATATCTGTGCTTTCTGGGAAGACAGGGATAAAATAATTGAGTACATGCTGTCTCAGGACTATAAGGTTTTCGAAATGCTTGGTGGTGGTAGGGCTCATCCAATTACTGGAACAACCGGGCTGATGCAGCTGAAGAAAAATATTTTCTGCTGTCTGGAAGGCTGTCCGCTTGTAAAAACTTATCCGATAGAAGAAGACGGAAATTGCTGGATGGAGTTTTTTCATGTCGGGCAAAGCCGATTGGATTACATCGAATTTCTTTTTAATGATAAAACCGCAGATGCCTTTGAGTATTCTCGCAATAGTGAAATCAAACTTGAACTTGCGAAGACAATTTTGTTTTCAGAGGGAATTCCTTATTTGTCGCCAGAAATGATTTTGCTTTACAAATCAACAGATACAGACCGCGAAGGCTATCAGCAGGATTTTGAATTGGCTTATAAAGCGATGAATGATTCACAAAAACTGTGGCTTCAGAATGCCTTGCGCCGTGAATATCCTGATGGTCACAAATGGCTTGATGCGGGAGCACTTTCTTAATTATCATATTTAATTAGGAAAAATAGAACAATGAAATATAATCAAAAAATAATTCTGAAAAATGGAAAAGAAGCTCTTCTTAGAAATGGTGACGCTGGCGATGGAAAAGAAGTTTTTGAGATTTTTAATCTAACCCATGAAGAAACAGATTTTCTGCTTTCCTATGCCGATGAAAACAGTTATGACGCCGAACAGGAAGCAGCTTTTCTAGATGAAAAAACAAAGAGTGATAACGAAATAGAAATTGTTGCGCTTGTAGATGGAAAGATTGTAGGCTTAGCAGGCATTGAAAAGGTGGGCACAAAATATAAACTTCACCATCGTGCTGAATTTGGAATAAGCATACTAAAGGAATATTGGGGACTTGGATTAGGAAAGGCGTTAACTTCTGCATGTATTCAATGTGCTAAAGACGCCGGTTATATTCAACTGGAACTGGATGTTGTAGCTGATAATGTGCGCGCAATCAATTTGTATAAAAGTTTGGGATTTACAGAATTTGGCCGAAACCCAAAAGGCTTTAATTCCAGATTCTGCGGTTTCCAGGAGCTTGTTTACATGCGGCTTGAATTATAGATGAAATTATGACTGAAACCGAACTGCCGTTTAAGCACGCTTGCTTATTTCATATAACCGATAGATTTTTCTGTAAAAGCTTCCGGTAAACAGGAACTTGAAAAATCCTCTATCAAAAGATGGCAGTTCGTTCACAAGGTTTTCTGGCGTCAACGAATGCTCTGCTTCAAACTTGAGTTGTGTTCCTTCAATCACCGAATAAATATCATCAATTCCCCAGACTGTCGTTACGCCAACATCATTAATCGGATCTTTTATAATAATTCCCTGCCTGCTGACTTTTGCTTTGCCATAGAGCGGAATAAATAGTGTCTGATTTACTTCTGTCATATAAATAATTCTAATCTAGAATTGTGAGTTTTTCTATGTTAAATTATCAGTAGAGGTGAAAAAATGAAAAAACACAACATTGTTTTATGGCTCTGCTTCATAGTCCTGCTGGTATTTAGACTTGTAATTAAAGGAAATAATGCTCCCTACTGGCTGATACTTGCACTCATTGCCTCGGGGCTTTCTATTTATCTTCTTATAAAAAATAAATTGCCTTCAAAAAAATATGTAATCATCTCTGTTATTTTTGCAATTCTTTCTATGGTTGCATATCTGGGGTATCAGCAAAATCCTTTTATCCTGATTTACGGACTCAGGGCTGGTATTCCAACACTTCTTGCGTCTTTTGCAGTTTTTTCTGTTATGGAAAAAATGGTGATTATAAACTTCTTTCGCACGAAACACGAATATCACCTTTAATCAGTGTTCTGATTGCAATAGCATCCGGAGCAATCCTGTCTGTAATAAACATTCTGATTTCCGGTCAGGAGATTAAGTTTCAATTCAGTCTATTAAAGCTTTTAATCTGCTTTAATCCCGCAATTTACGAAGAAATGGCCTGCCGTGCAATTTTCATGGCCTTCTGTGTTTATTGCACGAGAGATACAGGCAAAAATATATTTGACATCATAACAATGTATTTTATGATGATTGTTCCGCATACTGTTATCCACGGCTATGGTCTTATACCAACCCTCATACTTTGTGTTCTTTTTGGGCTTCCGTTTGCACTTCTTCAGAGAAAACGCGACATTACTACCGCTATGATAAGCCACGGAATTGTCGATGCTGTTAGATTTACATTACTGGGGATTTAATGAACTTAGAAAACTTTTACTTTTTTACGGGAACCTCTTATGCCGGAAAATCTACAATGGTACATCTTCTTGCCCAAAAGTATGACGGCATCGAATGTGGAGAAAACTATCACGACAACTATGAGGGTGAGCTTGATCCAAAGGAGTTCCCGGCCT
Source organism: Treponema sp. (assembly GCA_017963165.1). The sequence continues at coordinate 18,616 of JAGCTZ010000180.1, read as the reverse complement.
TGTGCTATACGCGCGACCTTAAGGACTGGCATGATTTTATTCGTCGGACTCCTGAGGAGTATGCTGCTTGGATTGCAGCGTCAAAAAAGGAATGCGAAATAATTGAACTTAGGATGCTCGAAAAAATGGAGACCAATGGACGCAAAGTGTTTGTCGATACTAACATCTGCCCGGCGACCCTTCATAAAATCACAGACACAAAGCACGTTATGGTTATGCTATGACGAATTTCTGAACTGCGGCTTTGAAGTAAACATCCGCAATGACAAGCTTGGACTCGAAGGCACCATGGCGCTGATTGAAAGGAAGCTGGGATTGAGTTGACCGAGCAGACGGAAAGTTTCTTTGATGTTTCTATAAGTTTGTTCAATAAATACCTCATTTCTGTTAATGCTTACTATAAGTGAGTCGGGATTGAAATCCAGATATACCTTGCCGCCACAGGATTCCTTCTCCTCATCACACTGTAATATAGGCCCCCGCCTGGACCTTCCACATCTGGGCGTATTTTCCTTTTTTGGAAAGCAGTTCTTCGTGACTACCCTGCTCTACGATTTTTCCATTTTCGAGCATGATGATTCGGTCTGCAATTCTTGTTGTCGAAAGCCGGTGCGAAATAAAGATGACAGTTTTATCTCCCGTTGCTTCCAGCATTGCATGATTCAACTGATATTCTGCAATCGGGTCGAGGGCACTGGAAGGCTCATCAAGAATCATAAGGCCGGCATCTTTATAAAAGACTCTGGAAATTGCAAGCTTCTGACTTTCGCCGCCAGAGAGGTTTACGCCCTCCTGAGAGAATTCTGTAGTAAGCTCAGTGTCCAGTCCTTTTTCAAATTTATTGATGCGTTCCATAAGGCCGCTTTGTGTCAGTGCCTTTTTGATGTCTTCATCGTCAATTCCATCTGCAACATCCAGAAGAACATTTTCTTTTACGCTCCCTGCAAAAATCTGAAAATCCTGAAAGACCGTTCCGATTGTATCGCGGTATTTTTTCACTTCATAATTTTTGATGTCCCGGCCATCGGCTTTAATCACTCCGGCTTTGGTATCGTAAAGTCTCATAAGGAGTTTGACCAGCGTAGTTTTGCCGGCTCCGTTATAACCAACAAGAGCAATTTTTTCACCGGGCTTTATGTGAAGATTCAAATCCTTTAAGAGCATGTCTGTGTTTTTTCCATATGCAAAGGAAACCTTATCAAGCTCAATTTCTTTTGCTTTGTTAGAAGGGGCTAACTTTTCTTTTGAAAGAATCTTTGGCTGGTAGTTCAAGAACTCTCTGATTTTATTTACATACAAGCTAGTCTCGCAGGCAAAAGGATAAGTTTCCGAGAAGACTCTCATGCTGTTTTTAAGACGTCCGAATGAACCGTAAAGAATTGCCACAGTACTAAAAGAAATGCTGTGAAGCACCGCTGCCTGATAAACAAGATAGCCGATAAATAAAACATCAGCAAAAAAACTGTTACAGACATAGCGGCGCATAAAACCAAAGAACCATTTTTTCAAAGCGTATTTTTTTTCAACAGCATAGACTTCATCATTGGCCGCTTCAAAACGATCAAAGAGAATATCAGAAACGCCGGGGTTCAATCTTATTTCCTTGGCGTAGTCGTTCAGATAATAGATTCTTTTTATATAATCTCTTTTGCGAGAGAAAGGAATGCCTTCAACCCGGGCAAGATAATTCTGCTTGTTGTTAAGCTGCTCAAAAATCATGGAAAGAACAAAAGCCCCAAGCGCAAACAAAATTGCTGTCTTATCTTTATAAAGAAAATAGATTGCCGTTGTTACAAAGGCTGCAAGACCGCTAAGCGTGTCAATTACAAACTTCATAACTCTATCAATCTGATTATCAATTTCCGAAATGGCAAGCACCTGGCTGTTATAAAATTCCGGGTCATCATAACATTCCAGATCCATGTCTCTTGCTTTTTCATAAAGCTTCATTTTGATTTTCTGGCGAACCTTTGGCCTTTCTCTCGGTCCTACATATTCACCCTGATAAACCGTGAAAAACATTCCAATGGTAATCAGAGCCGCAAGCAAAAGGATGACACCCGCAACCTTCTTAAAAGGATAGCCGAATTCCGCAGCCTCCAGAACATAGCCAATCAAAACTGTGTGCTCAAAGAAAATGGAAACTTGGCCTCTTACCGCATCTGCCGCCTGGAACAAAACGAAGGATGGCGATGCAGAAAAAATCTGTTTGAGCATATAAAAGTTATTTGCAAATACCGTTTTTACAGACTGCTTTGTTTTTTGTCTTTCTTCTTTTGGTACGTACTTCATTATGCAATCACCTCCTCTTCGTTTTCAATTGCCAGGTAATTCATTGCCTGCTTTTTATACATGGCGGCGTAGCTACCGTTTCTTTCCATGAGCTCTTTGTGGGTTCCTTCTTCAATAAGTCTTCCCTGTTCAAGCATAAAAACCTTGTCGCAGTTTTTTACAGAAGAAAGCCTGTGAGAAATAAAGAGCATAGTGTGATCCTTACCTTCGCCGATAATGCTGTTGAAAAGTTCGTATTCGGCAATAGGGTCCAGAGCGCTCGAAGGTTCATCAAAAATCTTCATCGGGGAATTTTTTATAAAGGTTCTGGCAACGGCAACCTTCTGACTTTCACCGCCGGAAAGGACACAACCGGCTTCATCAAATTCCTTTGTCATTACAGAATCAATTCCTTTGTCCAGTTGCTCAATGCGCTCAAGGACTCCGGCTTTTTTCAGGGCATCTTTTACAAGCTGGTCCTCGTTTTCATAATGCCTGCCCATAAGAATGTTTTCTTTTACCGTCATTCCAAAAAGTTTGAAATCCTGGAAGGTTGTGGCAAAAATATCCCGGTAGGCTTTGAGGTTGTAAAGTTTTATGTCCTTGCCGTTATAAAGGATTGTGCCTGAGTCCGGGTCATAAAGTCTGAGCAGAAGTTTGATGATGGTTGTCTTACCGGCACCGTTATGTCCAACTAACGCTGCGGTCTGACCTCGGGTAATTTTGAAAGAAAGGTCGTGGATGATTTCTTTATCCTTGTAAGAAAAAGAAACATTTCTAAACTCAAGGTTTTCAAAGTCGGCGGCCGGCATTTCTCCATCAAAATCTTCCGGAATTTTTTCTTCGTATTCAAGAAAGCCTTTTAGATTATTTATGAACATTCCGTTTTTAAGAACTTCCATTACGTTTTCAAAAACTCTGATTAAAATCCAGGTCATTGCAACCATCAGACTGGTCATGATTGTAAGCTCTGCTAAAGTGATGCTTCCTGTTACACGGTTTCTGTAAATTGCATAAAGGAGCACGCCTTCAAAAATTACAGTGAAGGTAAAGGTGATGCGCCAGAAGTTCATGTGGGCGTTGCGGAAGGCATATTTATATGCAACCTTCACATTGTTTTCTGTAGCCTGACCGTACTGTTTTTTCAAAAGCGAAAAAACATTTGAAAGTCTGATTTCCTTGGCCCCATCCGGAAGATACATCATGCGGCTTACGTAATTAAGAACCTTGTCGTTAGGCACCGAATCTCTGTATCTCATGTAGTCATATTTATTTTTAAGATTTCCAAAAAGGAAATTTCCAATCAGCGGCGAAATAATAAAGAGCATGGCAAAGTGGTCAATTTCGTACATCATATAAAAAACAGAAACCGAAGCCGCAGTACCGATTACCGCTCCAATCATTCCTCTGATGACGGCTGTTATTTTCTGCTCGGCGCCATCCATTGCCATTGTATAGCGGTTATAAAAATCAGGATCTTCATAGCAGGAAAGTTCAACATTTTTTGCCTTGGCGTAAAGTTTTTTGTAGATGCCCCCGTAAAGCCTGTTGGTCTTTAAAGGAAAAACAACATTATCTACATAGCCTGTGTAAATTGCCAGAGTACAAAAGATTGCAGCACAGATGAGGATGAAGCTTAAAATACTTTTGAATTCCCTGCCTTCTGACAAGGCGTTTACAATAACCTTCATGAAGACGCCGTCAAAGAAGACCCATTCACTTTGTCCGATAAGCCACATGATAAAAGTGTGCACAATAAGACTCGGACAGATTGCCGCGGCAAGCTTCATGGCAAACCAGGAATTTTTCACAGTTGCGGCGAAAGATAATTTTTCTTTTTTCTTTTTGTCGTGTTTTTTCACTTTTTCCTCTTTTTTAATTATATTTTTTTTGATTTTATCTGATTTTCAATTTCTCAAAATCTCAAAGTCCGCTCAGTAAATCATTCAGGGTGTCGTCTGTTTCTACAGGCACCCAGTGACCTTCCACACAGGTCTGCGGATTTAACTGTCGGATTGTGTCGGCAAGTTTTTTGCACAAAGCAGGATCTTTTATTCCGGTCGTAAAATCATCGCAAGTGGAGTCGCCCAGAAACAAGGTCTTGTCATTTTCTATGTAAACGAGAGTGGAGTCATCTGTGTGCGGCGCCTGGGACTGAACTACTTTTACAGTGCAGTTTCCAAGGTCGAGTGTCATCTCGCCGGAATACACAATGTCTGCAAGTTTGACTATGACTTCCTTATTATTCTTATATTCTTGCCTGATGCTTTCGTGGAGGGCAAAGAATTCCGCAGGGCCATTTTTTTCGATTTTATTTTTCCACTCTGCAAGATAGGCGTTTGTTTTTTCATTTGCAATAGAAAGTCCATTTGCCGCATGCATTCCAAAAGTGTGATCCCAGTGCCAGTGGGTAAAAACCGTAAGGGATGGCAATGGTAGCCCCTCCTTTTCAAGAAGAGAATAAAATTCTTTTGTATGTGCAGCCGAGTGCCCCGCGTCAATTGCAAGGCTCCAGTTTGTACCTTTTACATAGCCAAGATTCGGGCGGTCTCTTTCTGATTCATAAGGCATGTACCAGATGTGTTCGCTTAGTTTTTTTAATTCCGTCATAATTTTCCTCTTCAGCAATTTCGCTCCAGTTTAACCAGATATTCCGTAGTTCCTTCTTCAAACTTTTTATTCTTTGTAATATGAAAACCGTGTCTATTGTAAAAGCGGATAGCATCAACATTTTTTTCAATAGCCCACAAAAATGTTACAGGATATTTTTCCTTTGCATATTCTATTAGGGCTGAGCCAACTCCTTTATTCTGAAAAAAATAATCCACATAAAGTTCAACAATCTCATTACCTTCAATGTGAATCAGTCCCTTTACAATTCCATCATCATAAACCCATATATTGTCCAAAATATCTGGGCTTTTATATTTTTCTGCAACGCTAAGCACCTGTAATTCGCCGAAAGAATAATCATCATTTTGAAAAATTGGTCTAAACTTAATACGCTTAACAAATACAAGAATCTCAGCAATTCTTGAAAGATCGTCAATTGTTGCTTTTCTAATCATAATATTTTTCCTGTTAAATCATCTTTGCAAAAGCAACATTCGTTTCACATTGTACAAAGCCATTTTTCTTATAAAACTCATAGGCCGGAACATTTGAATCCGTCAAAAGAAAAATCTGCTTGAGCCCCAGCTCCTTTATCGCCTTTTCAATTTCGCGGATAAAAAAAGTGCCAGCCCCACTTCCCTGTTTTTCTGTCTTTACGCAAAGCTCGTTAATAATATATTCCGTGCCTGTATACCAGTGCTTGATGTAGCCGAGGGAAATGCCTATCAGCTCGCCCTCATCATATAAACCGTAGGTAAGCGAATAGCCCTGACCAATTAAATCACAAATATAAAAGTCCAGCTGCTTTGCATCAGACCAGTCATCATACCAGGGCGCCTTTGTAAAAACTCCGGTGAAAACTTCTTTGATTGCTTCTTTATCATCGATGCTCAATCTTTTTAGCCTGTACATAATTTTTCCTTATACCCTTTTGCTGATTTCATACAAGCGGTAAATCTTTCTGTAAAAACTTCCGGTAAAAAGGAACTTGAAAAATCCTCTGTCTCTTGGAGGCAACTCGTTTACCAGATTTTCCGGCGTCAGCGAATGCTCGGCTTCGAACTTTAACCGACTTCCCTCCAGCACCAGATTAATATCATCAAGCCCCCAGACAGTCGTTACGCCAACATCATTAATGGGATTTTTATACTTACTTGCCTTTGCTCCAAAAACGGTATAAACATCCAGAAGCATGTGAACCTGAGCATACTTTTTATCCAGCGCGCGGACAAAAGCATTTAGTTCTTCATTGCGCAGGTACATACTGATTCCTTCAAAAACTATAATGACGGTTTTTGCATCGGGCAGGCTTTCCACCATCTCGGCTTTTGATGCATCAAAGGCCATCATCTTATAATGCTCGTTTTCGGAATAATATTTTTTGCGAGCCTCAAGAACTTCAAGAAAATCCCCGTCAATCCAGCAGGTGTAATGAGCCGCAATTCTAAAGGCCCTGCTATCCAGTCCGCAGCCAATATGCAAAACCAGCGCGTCGGGATTTTGGGAAAGCATCTTTTCAACCCACTCATCAAAAATCTTAGCCCTCATTGCCATATTGTAGGTGAGCCACTTTGATTTTGATTTTCCGTGAACTTCAAAGGCTTCGGCGTCCCAAATCTTTTCTGCCATTGAGTCTTTTATAATGATTCCCTGCTTACTGACTTTTGCCTTGCCATAAAGCGGGATAAATAAGGTTTTGTTTACTCCGGTCATAGATTAAGTTTATCCTTTTTGTTCAATTTTATTTGTATCGCAATCCTGCTTGTCCTTTTTCTTTCTTTTATGTAACTGACTGAAAGCAAAAATCAACATTGTAACACCACTGACTAAATACAATACAGCAACATATCTATAAGCTTTTTCTTTAATAAGAAAAATAATTCCAAATATAATTTCCATTCCAGCTAAAATAAACTGCTTTTTTATATTACGTATATCTAGAATAGAGTCATCTTTAGAATTTTTTACATCGCCATAAATTCCAATAACAAAGGCAATAATCATCCCGATTACCCAAAGTGCAAGAAATCCAATTAAAAAATATCTGGTCATACAATAAGTGTAACCGAGGTTTGAGGGATTATCAACTCCGCCCAAATTGAATCAAAAAAAACATACACATTTTTTAAGATTTTTCTTGAATTCAATTTTTAATCACCTTATTCTTACATATATAGGCGCCTAAAAAAACAAGAAAGAATGAGGATTTTATGACTAAAGAAGAACTGCACAAAATGATTGAAAGCCAGCAGCCTAACATCTGCCAGATTGAGGCGATTCGGGACGGCAAGACTGTTTTCAGCGACACCTGGAATAATTACAAGCGCGACGACTGTGTCCACATTATGTCTGTTACAAAAAGTATTATGGCTCTTCTCATAGGAATGGCAATAGACAAGGGGCAGATTAAAAGTGTGGACGACAAGGTGCTGGATTATTTTCCCGAGTACAAGGTAAAGCGCGGTGAAAAGACGATTTACGATGTGACCATAAAGCATCTGCTTACGATGCGGGCTCCTTATAAAACAAAGGGTGACCCTTGGAGTAAGGTTTGTTCGAGCGAAAACTGGACTTATACTTCGCTTGATTTTCTTGGTGGGCGCAAGGGGCTCACGGATGAGTTTAAGTATTCATCGGTGTGTATTCATATTTTGACGGGCATTTTGTACAAGGCTACCGGCATGCTTACTGTAGACTACGCGAATAAGTATCTGTTTGAACCGCTTGGTATTCCGGCGCACAAAAACTTTTATGCAATGTCTGCTCAGGAGCACAAGGAGTTTACAATAAGTAAGCTTCCTAAAGAGGCTGTGTGGTTTGCTGATCCACAGGGGCTTGGAACTCCAGGGTATGGGCTTTGCATGACTGCAAGGGACATGGCAAAAATAGGGCAGTTGTGTTTGAACAAAGGTGAGTTTGGAGGCAAGCAAATTGTTTCGTCCGGGTGGATCCGCGAAATGACTGCGCCACGCACTGTTGAAGGAAATCATTTCCGGGGTATGGAATATGGTTACCTATGGTGGATAATTTCCCGCAAAAAGAATATCTACGCAGCAATTGGTAATAGCGGCAACGTGATTTACATTAATCCGCAGAAGCAGCTTGTTGTTGCGGTGGCTTCGTATTTTAAGCCGACGGTTTTTGACAGGGTAGATTTTATCCAGAAATACATCGAGCCGTTTGCTGAACGTATGGCGGACAGTCGCTGCGATAATTGATATAATCAGCTTATGGCAGACAAATATAGCGAACAGTTTATTCAGGCCCTGGAAACGCATGACCGCGAGACTCTTGTTGCAATCCCAAAAAGTGATTTACATAATCACATTGGGCGGGGTTGCCGTAAGCAGTGGCTTTCACAAAAATTGAATCATGAGTTTGCCGACCCTCCTGCAAAGTTTGACGGACTCATGGGAATGCAAAACTGGTATGTAAACGAAATCCGTGATTACTGCCGCGAGCATGATGCAACAGATTTGCGCCGTGAAGGCTGTTTTGTCGAAGCTCAGAGGAATCATCTTGTAAGATTTGCACCGGGCTTTGCTGTTGAAGATATTGAAGAGTGCGGCAGCATGAAAGCGTTTATGGATTTTTGGAATGCCATGCATCAAAAGTATTGTCCAGATGCGGTGTTTGAACCGGAGCTTGCATTCCCGTCTTATGGCGATGTTCAGGCGGAAATCCCTCTGGCAGAAGAATATTTTGCATCGGGATTTTTTCATTCGATTGATATCTGCTGTGGAGAAGGTTACAAGCCGTTTGAAGAGTACCTCCCGCTGTATAAAATTGCAGAAAAAAATCATGTGCTAAAGCGGATGCATGTTGGAGAGTCCGGCACGGCAGAAGATGTTGAAGCAGCAGTTGAAACGCTGGGGCTTGATGAAGTTCACCACGGAATACACGCTGCGACTTCGGCCCGTGTTATGAAGCTACTTGCCGATAGAAAAATCACTTTAAATGTCTGCCCTACGAGCAATATTATGTTAGGCTATGCTAACACTTACGAGGACTATCCAATAAAAACTCTTTTAGAACACGGAGTGCCTGTTACAATAAATACAGATGACCTCCTTGTTTTCAACAGCACGATTGATGAGGAATATCTTCGGTTATATGAAGCTAACACCCTGACCGCAAAACAACTGGATGAAATCCGCCTTTGGGGAATTTATGGCGGAAAATAATATTCAAGCCGATGGTCAGAAAATCCTTCTCATAGGTTTTAAAGGAAAGAATATTGATGACAGCTTCATCGATAAAATTAAAAAGTTCGTGACTTGTATAAATCAGGAGAAATAAATGATTATAAGAATGGCAGAAACAAAAGATATTCCTCTCATATTACAAGTTGTCGAAAATTCTTATCTGCCATTTACAGACCAGACAAAAAATGTAAAACTGCCGTCCTACACTTACGAGGAAATTGATTCATTAATAAAAGAGTCAAAACGCGATGTCTGGATTGCAGAGCAGGATGGTAAAATAATTGGAGTTGCGGTAGGAATGGAATTTGGGCCGAGAGCATACCATCTTAAAATGTTGTTTGTCGCTGCTAACTATCAGAAAAAAACAATTGGAAAGGCCTTGTTAGACCATTTTGAACAAAGAGGAAGAGAACGTCATTTTTCTTTGTTCACATCAAATTATCTGTCTTGGGCAAAATGGTCCTGGAAATTTTATGAAAAACACGGCTACAAAGAATACACCCTAAAAGATGAGGATAATAATTCAGACTTAAAAGAACAGGTCGCATTTTTGAAAGAAATTGGAAAATTGAATAATGGAGATAAACACCTGATATGGAAACGACAATAGAAGAATACATTGAATTATACAAAAATGGCGGTTACATCAGAGAAATGCGAAAATATGTCGGCCATGCGCCTGTCATGTCTTGTGCCTGTGGTGTTATAATTGAAAACGATAAAGGTGAAATCCTTTTACAGAAAAGACGGGATAATGGCTGCTGGGCAATTATTGGCGGTGCAATGGAAATGGGTGAAACCTTTGAAGAAACTGTTCGCAGAGAGGCAAAGGAAGAATCGGGGCTTACACTTGGGAAGCTGGAAATCTTTCAGTTATATTCTGGCAAAGACCGTATTATTGAATATCCAAATGGTGATATTTGTTTTGGTCCCGGAATTGTATTTATAACCAAAGACTATGATGGCGAAATCATCAATCAACCAGACGAAGTTTTAGAGCATAAGTTTTTCAAAAAAGCAGAACTTCCTGATAATTTGAATAAGTACGATAAAAATATTATTTTGGAGTGGGCAAAAAATGGAACTAACAATTAACCCAAACGGCATCTGGTATCATGGTTCAAATCAGATTTTTACTGAATTGAACGAAGGCAGTACTATCACTCAATGGAAAGAACTTGCCGAAGCATTTTCTCACCAGCCTGATAGATTAAGCTACAACGACGATGGTGTAATCAGTCACAACGGAACAGAAAAAGGTTATCTTTATATTATTGATGAACCAATCACTGTCGATGTTGATATCTACCAGCATCCACATACCGTAATGGATAAAAATGCCGAGTTTTTGACAAAGCGCCCGCTTAAGGTGAAAATGATTGGGGAACTTTAAGTATGAAAAACAATTTCAAATGGCATAAAGAACAGATAAACGGAAAATGGTACTCAGTCTGTGATCACAAACATGTACCTATGATAGAACACACCAAGGACGGAAAATACAAGCTTCGCAACGCCAACGGCAAGGCAGTTCTGCACGAAGAATACAAAGATGCAGTAAAACTCGCGCTTGAGGTTTATGAAAAGTTCAAAAAGTTTAATAAGGAGTTTGATGAGTAGGTTTTAGAGCAGAAATTCCGACTAAAATGTAAAAAGTGTCAGTTAAGTCGGGAAATTTTGAAGCAAAAGCTTACTGTGATTATAAGAATTCCCGACTAAATTACCAAAAATGACAGTTAAGTCGGAAAAAACACAAAATAATGGTATACTATTAAAAAGGAAATACGATGATTATCCAAAAAACAACCACAAACGACATTTCCACTTTAGCTCATGCTCTGTCCCTTTCATATTCCGAAGCGCCGTGGAATGAGAAATGGACAGAGGAGCGTGCGCAAAGAAGGGTTCGCGCAATTCTTGGCAACTATGAAGGGCTTGGGCTTGCGGCACTTGAAAATGAAACTGTGGTCGGTGGTCTTTTGGGGTATGTGGATCCTTATGCGGAAGAAGATTTTTTCTTTGTTTCAGAAATCTTTGTAATCCCGGAAATGAAAAAGCATGGAGTTGGAAAAAAATTGCTGGCAGAGCTGGAAAAAGTTTTGTCAGAAAAAGGAATCCACGTAATACAACTGATTTCAATAGAGGACAACGAAACCTTCTATAATAAATGCGGCCTTGAACGTGACAGCGTTACCGTGCAGTATAAGAGATTTTAGAAATTATGATGATAGAAATCCTAACCCCCACGAACCCGTTGTTGTCGCCCTGGAAAATGACGAGACCGCAGGCTTCTGCACTTTTGCAAACAAAGACGAATTTCCACAGGAATATGATTATACTCCATTCATCGGATTTCTTTTTGTAGATGAAAAATATCGCGGTCATCGCTTGTCCGGCAAACTTATTGATGCCGCTTGCAATTTAGCAAGAGAACAGGTTTTTTCAACAATATACATTATGAGTGGCGAAGTCGGTTTTTACGAAAAATATGGTTTTAAAAAAATAGGCAATTATGCTACAATTTATAGAACAACAGATCAATTGTTTGAAAAAAGTATATAAATATACTTTTTGCGGAGGCCTTTCGTAATGCAAAAAAAAATAGCATTCCTTTTTGTTTTTATCAGTTTTATTCTGCTGACAGGACTCTATCATTTAATACTTCATACTAATCTGATGGAAGAAAAAGAGCGATATGATTATATTGCCAGAAATCAGGCTGAGCATATAGCTACGACAATTGATTGTGTAATGTCGCGAACAAATACGCTAACAACTATGATAAAGGAAAATAACGGCGACACCTCCTGGTTTGATGATGTTGCCGAAGATATTTATACAACTGTTATAGATGAAACTGGGGTCTCGCTTAAGAACTTTGCAATTGCGCCGGATGGTATTGTATCTAATGTATATCCGCTCAAAGGAAATGAACAGCTTGTGGGTTTTGATTTTCTGGATATAAGCCGCCAGGGTAATCTTGAAGCTAAAGAAGCGTATGAAAAAGGAAAAACCATAATAACTAATCCCTTTACTCTTGTTCAGGGTGGTGTTGGTATGGGTGGCAGGGCTCCGGTAATTCTTAAAAATAAAAATTCCAGCATTTTTTGGGGACTTGTCACAGTTACGATTGATTTTGATAATCTGATGGATGTAATCAAGCTGGATAACCTGCATGGAATGGGAGTTGATTATTCACTGTCATATATTGATGCTGACGGAAATCCTCAGTTTATGTTTGGAAATAATGCGCTTGGTAATAATACTGTGAAGACGCAGTTTGCTGTACGAAATCTTACATGGGAGCTTGAGGTAAAACCAACTAGGGGGTGGTTTTCGGTTTGGAATATTGTTTTATCATTATTTATTATTATAACCCTTTCCTGTCTTATTGGACTTATAGCATATATGATGATAAGACTTCGAGAGACTAATGCATCCTTACTGCGCTTGTCTACCATCGATGCTTTGACAGGCTGTTATAACCGCAGGGCTTATGAAGATAAAGTCCACGACCTTTCTTCAAAAGAAATAGAGGATGATTTTGTTTGTGTTTCTGCAGATATTAACGGATTAAAACAGACAAATGATACATTTGGACATGCGGCCGGAGATGAATTGATTACTGGTGCTACAGAATGCCTGCAGAATGCTTTTGGTCCATATGGAAGTTTATACAGAATTGGTGGTGATGAATTTACAGCATTGATTTGTGTGAAGGAAGAAATGTTAGACGGCATTTTGAAAAATCTGTATTCGAACGTGAACAGCTGGAAAGGTAAGAACGTTGAGTATATGTCTATTTCTATCGGGTATGCTTCGCATCGTGAATTCCCGGAGCTGTCAATCGAGGCCTTGTGTAAAGCTGCTGACAAAAAGATGTACGAGGCAAAACGAGATTATTATCAAAATCATGATAGAAGAAATCGGACATAAGGGGGCTATCCCTGCATAACGTGAAAGAAATTATTTGTAGTTTATTTAGGCAATGCAGTCTGGGCGATGTAGTTGGCGAAATAATTCCTGTTTCCGGCGGACTGATGCATAAAATGTTTAAGGTACAGACTGCCCGAGGAACTTATGCTGTAAAGTGTTTGAATCCCCAGATTATGAAGCGCTCTGGCGTTTTTGAAAATTATGCGCGTGCCGAAGCTCTGGAAAAAATCCTTGAAAATAATGACATTCCGATTGTTCCCGCTCTGACTTTTGACGGCAAAAAAATGCTTGAATCGGGTGGCCGGTATTTTTATATTTTTACCTGGCAGGAAGGTCACATAACAGACCTGGAAAATATTTCACACGGGCAGTGTTTTAAGGCGGGAGAAATCCTTGGAAGTATTCACGCTCTGGATCCGCAGAATGTTGACGCCTCTGAACTGGAGCTTTGTGAAATAGATTTTGCACGATATATGAAAATTGCAAAAGAAAAGCAAAGTCCGGTTTTCCAAATCCTTAATGAAAATTTTACACTGTTAGAGTATGCCCAGGGCTGCCTTAATCAGGTCAGAAAAATGCTTCCTTCTATGAAGGCAATCAGCAATGATGATATGGATCCTAAGAATATTATGTGGCATAACGGGGAGGCTCGTGTAATTGATCTGGAGTGCCTTGGCTACAGTAATCCTATTGAATCCTGTCTGAACCTGGCTCTTCAGTGGGCGGGAACGGTGAACGAAAAATTCAACAAGGAAAATCTTGCCGCATTTTTCAAAGGATATCTTTCTGCTTATGACAACGGCTTTCGTTCTTACGATGAATTATTCGGTATTGCCTATACCTGGCTTGAATGGCTTGAATATAATCTACAGCGCGCACTTGGGATGGAAGGCACCACAGAGGAAGAACAACAGCTTGGACGGGATGAAGTAATCAACACAATCAATAGAATTACATATTTGCGGTCGATTGAGGACGAAGTCTGCAGCGTGATAAAAAATGAGGTAAAAAAATGAATCCAAAAATTATCTACACAATTCAACACACACAGTCTGAACATCACGTAAACGGATATGTCGGCGCCTGGGGAAACTGGAATCTTACGGAGCTTGGCAAAGAGCAGGCGCACAAAATTGGCGAATGGCTTTCTGCTCACGAAGGTTGCAACGGCACATTCAAAATGTATTCATCAGACTTAAACCGCGCTGCACAAACAGCAGACGAAATACAAAAGGTTCTTGCAATCCCAGATTCATTGCTCACAAAAACACCTCTCCTCCGCGAAATAAATCTTGGCGAAGGCAACGGTAAACCCCGAGACTGGTACAACGAGCATGTTGCAACTCCGCCAGAAGTTTACAACCCGGACTTCCGTTCCTTCCCCGATGCCGAAAGCGATAAGGAATTGTGGAACCGCCTCCACACCTTTTACAGCCAACTTATTTTCAGCAGCGACGAAAAAATCATCATCGTTTCGCATGGTGGTGCTCTGGGCTTCCTTGTTTCAATGCTCATGGGCGACAATTTTGAAGATACAAGAAAACGCAAAATATTTGGGCGTTCGGGATCGGTGAGTCGGTTTATAATAAAAGACGATGGCTCTGTAGAGATTTCGTTTTTGAATTGTCAGGTAGTTTGAGGGGAGATATAACATGCATTTTGGTTTTTCTTATGTCGGACTCATTTATATTATTATGCTCACAGTTCCAAATATTTTCTGGGCAAAAAAACAAACCCAAAGATTACGAAAAATATGTTGTAAATGAAAGTAGAGTTCTGGCGCACCAGAAAGAAGTGATGAAGGGGTGAAGGATTTAATTCGGGGTGTTGCATTTATGCCTGGGTGGCTCATTTAATCCGCAAATTTGACAGTCCTCATTTCTGAAAGTATAATTTTTTATATGAGTAAGAAATCATTTTTTGTTTTATTTTTTTTGTTAGTTGGATTCTCTAGCCTTTTTGCAGCTGAATTAAGCGGCACTTATAGTAACGACTATACAGTAAGAACTGAATTTAACACAATTTCAAAAGGAAAGACTCTTCATATTACAAACGGTTCAACCTATGTAATGCGTGATGCAATTGTAGAGGGCAGCATAATTGTGGACAAAGGTTGTTCTATTATTTCACCGGATGATTATGAAGGTTATCTTGTATTTCATCAGGGAGCTCATGTAGAAGGTATAGATTTGTACTACAAGGTTCGTGTTTCTGAGGAACTGGTGCTTATAAGAAAAATTCCAATGACGCTTGATGAGGTCTGGGCAAGCAATAATCAAGAGCTTAAAGATTGGGTTGGAATCATAGAGTTTTGTTACAGTCCTGAATTGAAGGGATGGGTTTCTATAAATGAAGTCCGCTTTTTGAATCCTTTTAATGAAAACTTGTATGAAGATTACGCTATGGAATATACAATGAGTCTTGAAGAAGTACTTAAAAATGATCCTCCTGCAACACCTAACGAAATAAGCGGAACCTACAAAAAAGACTATACCGTAAAAACAGAAAACAACAGAGTTTCAAAAGGAAAAACTCTGCGTGTCAAAAAAGGCGTAACCTTTATAATGACAGATGCAATTGTATCCGGAAGCATCGTTGTAGAAAATGGCGGTTCTCTTATAGCTGAAGGCGATAAGAAAGGTTGGCTGGCATTTAAGCAGGGTTCCAGTGTAAAAGGTCTTGATTTGTATTACCTGCTTCGTGTTTCAGATGATATTGTATATACAAGAAAAATTCCAATGACGCTGGAAGAAGTTTGGAAGAGCAAAAATAAGGAGCTTATTGATATTGTCGAAAACATGTCGTTCTGGTACAGCACTGAATTAAATGGATGGATTAATAAGTATGAAATCCGTTTTATGAATCCTTTTAATGAAGACGTGTACATACCAAATGAAAAGGATAATCAGCAGTCTGCTTCAAATGGTGGAGGTGGTGGGGGAGTTGCACCAGAAATATCAAAACGTGATTTGAGTGGCACTTATGACAAGGACTATACAGTTAGAACAGATTTTAACATTATTGCCGAAGGAAAAACTTTACATGTTACAAACGGTGCAACCTATGTAATGAGAGATGCCATTGTTTATGGAAACATCGTTGTAGATGAAGGATGTTCTTTTATTTCGCCGGATGATTACGAAGGTTATCTGGCGTTTAAACCGGGAACTCATGTAGAAGGAATAGATTTGTATTACAAGGTTCGTGTTTCTGATGACCTTATGTTTACAAGAAAAATCCCGATGACGCTTGATGAAATCTGGAGCAGCGGAAACCATCAGATTATAGATTTGATTGGAAACATGGAATTCTGTTACAGTCCTGAATTAAAGGGCTGGGTTTCTATAAATGAAATTCGTTTTATGAATCCTTTTAATGAAAACTTATACGAAGGTTTTGATTTAGTATTTACAAAGTCTGTTTCAAAAGTGATTGAAAATGAATGCAATTCATTGATTGTAAAAAACAGGTCGAAGGTTGTTATTCAGCCAAATCCAGATGTCTGGGGAACAAAAGTTAACGAATCAATAATTATTGAATCTGGTTCTTCTTTGGTTGGAACAGGACCAGATGGACATAAACTGCAGTTGAAGAAGGGTATAAAAATCGAAGGTCTTCCTGTTTATGTAAAATTCAATAACAAACTTATACCTGTCAGTACAATTATTTCTGATTTATCGAAGATTCGGGCTTTTAATGAAAATGAATATAATATTGTTTATTACAGCACTGAATTGAAAGGCTGGGTTTTCCAGGATATCACCCTTGGCGAAAATGATGTTCCAGATGACCTAAAAAAAGAACTTGAAAAACTGAATAAAAAATCAAAGAAATAATCAACTGGCGAAAGAATTAGTTTGCAATAAACAGGCCGTATTCTTTTGGGACTGTAAGAACCCCGTTTATCATATGACCTTGTAAGAGCGTCTGGATTTTTTCACGCGGTACATTGCTTAATGTCGACATGCTTGAAAGTGAATAGATGTAGTCTACAAGGTCTGTGATATTTGTTACGGCAAGGGAGTCTTTGTAGCTTTCTTTTCTGACATTTTTGAAAACTGATGACAGGGGGCTGGCGCCGTTCTGTAGCGTAAAGTTTTTATTTACATTGTCTTCTACACCATACTCGCCAAGAAGCTTTGAAAGATATTCTACAATTCCGTGTTCGCCATAGGTTGCGCAGTAGAACTTGCCGTTTGGTTTTAAGACGCGTCGGACTTCTGCAAGGGCTTTTGGAAGGTCGGGTACGTGGTAAAGCATCATGTTTGCGATTACAACATCAAAGGTGGCGGAATCATAAGGAATGTTCTGGATATCAATTGAGCGGTAGGTTATATTTGGAAGTTCGCCTATGGTGTTTCTTGTTGTCTCGACCATGGCTTCGGAAAAATCAGATAGAACAAGTTCAGCACATTTTTTTATGAGTTCGTCGTGGCCTTTCCACATACTGCCGGTTCCACAGCCAAGTTCAAGGACACGGGAGCCGTCCGCAATTTCATAGTGAGAATAAATCCAGTTTCCAAAGCCCTGTTTGTTTGTGGAATATTTATCATGAATTGAAATGCGGGTGTTTAGATTGGTTGAGGTTGCGTATTGTTTTTCTACAACTTTTTTATCATTTATATCGCTCATATGTAGAAATATAGCAAATAATCCAAAGATTTTGTACTATGGGAATGAGGAAACATGGGTATGATTTTTAGCGTTCAGGACAGACAAGAGACTTTTGATTTTATTCTTTCTATTGCAAAAGCGTGTGAAAAAATTGTTGCGCTGGTGCAGGTTGGTTCCGGGGCTGTGGGATTTACGGATGAACACTCCGACCTGGATTTTGTTGTTGCGCTTGATTCTAATGATTCGATGAAAGAAGTGATGGATTATTTTCATCAAAAGGTTTCTGAAAAATATGAAATTGTTTACTTTGGGCAGATTGAGCAGAGACGGCTTGAAGTTTTTGTGCTTTCTAATTTGCTTGAAATTGATTTGGGTTTTGGCTGCTATGAACAGGCCGCTGCAATGAAGCCTGCGTTCAAGGTACTGTATGATAAAACTGGTGTTGTAGAACAAAAAATGATAGATTCCCGCAAGTGGATGGACGATGCAATCTTTGGTGACAAGCAGAAAAAAGATATTGAATTTATCTGCAGTCTGGTTTGGCATCGTCTGATGCAGGCCGCTGTTGCAATTAATCGTGGAGCGCTGCTCAGGGCACGAGGCACTATTGAGTATGTCAGAAGCTTGTACGTGGATCTGCTTGGAGACCGTTACAAGCTTGAAAGCAAATTGAACCGCGAAATGGATAAGTTGCCTCCGGAAGAAATTGCTGCAATTAAAAGTACATTTATAGCGGAAGATACTGCTGATGCCATGTGGGTGAGTTTGTTGCGGCTAACAGATTTGATTTACAAAGAACTCGAAGGTCAGCCCATTTCAATTTCAAAGGAAATGCTGCTGGAATATTATGAAGATTTAAAATAGGTGGGATTGAAATTGAGAAACAGAAGTGTAGCCATTGTTGTCCGTAATGGAAAAATCCTGATGGAGCGGTTGTGTTATAAAGATGCAAATAACGGGAAGGAATTCTTTTCGGT